>NZ_QTMJ01000028.1:0-60896 GCF_003635485.1 Parabacteroides sp. AF19-14
CTTCCGGAGGGGACGACTCGGAATCGCCTGACGAGATCTAGTGTGTCACTTTTGGCTTGATCCAAAAGTAACATACAAACTAAAATAAAGAATTAAAAAAACAATTCCGTTCAAATGGCTAAAAACACCATTCGAACGGAATTACGTATACCTGTGAAAAACTACCGCATCAAGCGAAGAACAAGATCAATAATTGCGCCGTAAGCACCCGCAAAAACATGGTCAATGGGTATACCGTTGCGTAACCTACGGAAGGAGCGTCGTTTCCAGCCGTAGCGTTCGAGTAAGCCAAAGCGGGCGGATCCGTCGTACTACCGGCGATCAAGCCCATTAAGGTGAAATAATTGATCTTATAGAAATAGCGGCCTACACAACCGATGATCAGTAAAGGAACCGTCGTGATAATGAAACCGTAACCGATCCAAGCGAATCCGCCGTTGTTCACGATCGTATCCACAAAACCATCGCCGGCGCTGATACCCACGCAAGCGAGGAAGAGGGTGATACCGATCTCACGCAACATCAAGTTAGCGCTCTGGGTCGTATAGGTAACCAGCTTATAACGGTAACCAAAACGGCTAATCAAGATCGCCACGATCAGCGGACCTCCCGCCAAACCTAACTTAACCGGTTGCGGAATGCCCGGGAACGTAATAGGAATACTACCCAAAACAATACCGAGGGCAATGCCGATAAAGATCGTGATCAAATTCGGCTCGTTCAAGCGCTTCATGGAGTTACCCAATACCTTCTCCACATTCGAGACAGCGGTTTCGGTACCCACCACATTCACACGGTCACCCACTTGCAACGTCAGGCCCGGCGTAGCGACCAAGTCCACGCCCGCACGGTTGATACGGGTGATATTGATGCCATATAATTTACGCAGTTTCAACTGCCCCAGCTTCTTGCCGTTCAACTCTGGTTTCGTGATCAAGATACGGCGGTTGATAAACTGGCTCTCCATACGAATCCATTGCTTGCGCTCCATATCGATCTCCTCGCCGATGAATGTCTTTACGGACTCGGCATCTTGATCAGTCGTGATCACGAAAATCTTATCATCCTCATTCAAGATCGTACCGGCGGAAGCGATCTCGATCTGCTTGTTATCATTACGCCATACACGGGAAATCACGAAATCCAGATGATCCATCAAACCGGATAACTCCCCTACCGTCTTACCGAAAACCGCAGGGTTCTTTACGACCAGCGAGATCGGTTTCGCCTCATTCGTATGCGAGGCATCCTCCTTATTCAAATCGTCATTCTCCTTATCGAAATTCACACGGAATACGTAACGTACGAAAATGATCGAAAGAATAATACCGATCACGCCCAGCGGATAAGCCACGGCGTAACCCAAGGCGATCGTATTATCAGAAACCCCGTACATATCGGAATAAGCCTGCTGAGCCGCACCTAATCCGGGGGTATTCGTCACCGCCCCCGATAAAATACCCACCATCGTAGGCATCGGAATACCTGTCACGAAATGCAATACCAAAGCCGTAGCCACGCCAAGGAAGACAATTCCACAGGCTAGCATATTCAACGTGATTCCCCCCTGCCTAAAAGACGAGAAGAAACCCGGCCCGACTTGCATACCTACCGAATAAACAAATAAGATCAATCCAAATTCCTTAAAGAAATGAATCACATTGTGGTTAACCGTAAACCCAAAATGCCCTAAAATAATACCTACAAACAACACCAAGGTAATCCCAAGCGAAATCCCAAACACCTTTATCTTTCCCAACTGAATGCCGGCGGCAATCACGAAAGATAGTAAAAGGATAGAATGCCCGATACCTTCTCCCCATAATAAATCGTTTATCCAATCCATGCTAAAATCTTTAAAAATCTTATTACCTATTAATAAAGACGCGAAGTTAGGCATTTACTTTGTGTTTTACAACATAACACCTATATTTACCTTTTAAATTAAAATCTCATGAAAAAGATATATTACATTTTATCAGCATTGTTCCTTTGCGTGGTAGCCACCTCGGCGCAAGAAGCTGGAAAAACGGTAGTTATTAAAACCAATGTAGGTACTATGAAGGCCATCCTGTACGATGATGTGCCTAATCACACACGTACTTTTATCGAACGGGCGAAACGGGGGGATTTCAACGGGACCTTATTCACCCGTGTCCTGCCGGAGTTTATGATCCAAGGAGGAGCCCCGGATTCCAAGAACGCTCCCGCCGGTGCCAAATGCGGCTTTGGCGATCCTTCCGCCGAGATCCTGCCCGAGATCAACGAGAAATATTTCCATAAGAAAGGAGCCTTGGCCGCTCCCCGCCAACCGGACGATGTCAACCCGCAAAAGAAATCGGACATGTCGCAATTCTTTATCGTGCAGGGGAAGATCTATAGGGAAACCGAACTGGATACGTTAGAGCGTACCGCCAACTATCCGGCCCGGCAAAAGGCCCTGAAGGAGTTTTACGCACCGGTCCGTGCCGAGTTGAATATGATAAAGATGAGTAACAAACGGGAATACCAGAAGCGATTGAGAATGATCAACGCCCAGATAGACTCCGTTATTCAAGCAACTCCCGGGCATTTGCTATTTACGGACGAGCAACGGAAGGCTTATACCACCGTAGGCGGTTGCCATCATCTGGACGGCACTTATACGATCTTCGGGGAGCTGACGGAGGGGTTCGACGTTCTGGATCAGATCGCCACCCAGCCGAAAGACCAGAATGACCGTCCGAAGAAAGACATCCGCATCCAAAGTATAACGATCGAATAATTCACCACTCCTATGTTAAAGAGAGATTTCATCATGGTACAGATCGAGGAACTGGGCAAAGTGATCGCCCAGATCATCTTCAATCGTAATTCCAACGATGGGGCACGCAAGAACCCCGAGTTAATCCAATCCGTCTACACATCCTTAAAACTGGATAACGATTTCTTGCTGAACACGCCTATCGACGGCATCCGCACTTATCTGGACGGTGATGACTCGTGTGGCCTCCAACGCATGGAACTGGCGACCAAGACCTTGCTGGAAGAAAGTTTCCTTTTGCCGGAGGCGCAAGGTAAAAAACTCCGGGCAAGAGCGAAAGAGCTATTGGAATATATCCAACGCAACGACACTACGTTCTCATTGGAACGAGTGGCGTTGCTGGAAGAGATAAATAACTATTGAATAGATTGCGGATCGGTGGTAGGGCCTTCCACGACTAGAAGGCCCTTCTCATCGATTCGCATTTTATCGATGAATACGACCCGCTCATCCCCTGTCTTCTGGGTACGCCCGTGATAAACGCAATACATTTGTTTTCCGTCCTTCGACCAAGTAACGCTATTATGTCCGGTACCCGTGACGATACCGCCTTTTTCCACGTTCTTCTCCAGCACCGGATTATTAGATGCCTTCTCAAACGGTCCTAACGGATGTTCGGACACGGCATATCCCACCGCATAATTTGCCCCGCCAAAATAATTAGCGGAATACATCATATAATACAAGCCGTTGTGACGTAGCATGAAAGAGCCTTCCGTCCAACGACGTCCGACCTCCCCTTTGGTAACCGAGCGACTTTCCCATTCACTTTGCGCATCATCCAATTTTACGGGTGGACGCAGCAGAAGTACGGGTTCCCCAATTACGTGCGTAAGATCCTGAGCGACCTCCACCCCGTAAATCCAGCTTTCCTCAACGGAGTCGAACATGCCTTTCTTCTTTGCCTCATCGGCGATCTCGCTTTCTACCGGATGCTTATAGCAACAACGGGAATAATAGAGATAGGTACGGCCATCCTCATCCTCGATCAAGTTTCCGTCGATTACAGGATATCCCGGATCGAACAAAGGAGCATCGGCCAATTCCTTAAATGGTCCGGTCGGCTTATCCGACACAGCTACGCCGATACGGAAATTTTCCTCCTCGTTGGTCGGATTCTTCCGCCAATCCGCGCTGAAGAACATATAGAACTTCCCGTCACGCTCGTACACTTCCGGCGCCCAGAAATTAGCGATTGCCCAAGAATCGGGCGTATTGCCCCGATAAACCTGCCCTTCCGACTTCCAATGGATCAAATCATCGGAAGAATAGGCGCAAAAACCGTCTACAGCCCCGGCACCGGTACCATACATATAATAACGTCCGTCCGAGGCCAACAATACGTATGGATCGCCAAACTGGACCGACAAAGGATTACTGTACGTTAACTCGGGCTCTTCCGCGGCAGACTTCTTTCCCGTACAACCCGCATTCAAACACATAAGAACTCCCAGACAAAGGGATATTCCTATTTTCATACCACTTTTCATTTTTCTTATTTATTGGATTCTAAATTATACACTCCTTCCGCACAACGTTCCCCGTCGATGGCGGCGGATACGATTCCTCCCGCATACCCCGCTCCCTCACCGCAAGGGAAAAGACCTTTTACCGTGACGTGTTGATAGGTATCCCGATCACGGAGGATACGAACCGGAGCGGATGTACGGGTCTCTACGCCGATCATGGTTGCCTCGTTGGTCAAGAAGCCTCTAGAGACCTTACCGAAATAACGGAAACCTTCCCGCAGGCGACTGGTCACAAATTCCGGCATCCAAAAATGCAACGGAGAGGCCAGCAGACCCGGCGTATACGACGAAACCGGTAAATCGAAAGAGTTCTTCTTCCGCATGAAATCATCCATGCGCTGGGCGGGTGCCGTTTGCTTCATGCCTCCGTTTAGCCAGCAGACCTCTTCCAGACGTTCTTGAAAGGCCATCAACGCTAATGGGGAATCCGCATCTACCTTCTCGCCATTCCGAAGATAAAGCTCCTCCTGCCCTACCAGTTCGGAATAATCTTCCGGACGGATCTCTACCACCATCCCTGAGTTAGACCAGCGGGAACCCCGGTTGGAAGGCGACATTCCATTTACCACGACCTGCTTAGGTCCGCTCGCCGCAGGAACCACGAAACCTCCCGGACACATACAGAAGGAATAGACGCCCCGGTTATTCGCTTGCGTCACAAAACTATACTCTGCCGCAGGAAGATATTTCCCACGACCTTCTTTCCGATGATACTGGATTTGGTCGATCAATTCCTGAGAATGTTCCAGACGAACACCGACTGCGATCCCTTTCGCCTCGATCTGGATCTGGCGTTCGTATAAATAGTTATAGACATCACGGGCGGAATGGCCGGTAGCTAAGATAACAGGCCCGTAAAAGCTCTTTCCCGTATTCGTCTCGATGCCGATCACCTCGTTCTCTTTCATGATAAAAGCATCCATACGGGTCTCGAAATGTACCTCACCTCCGCATCGCTTGATTTGCTCCCGGATATTCTCGATCACACGGGGGAGCTTATCCGTTCCGATATGCGGATGGGCATCCGCCAAGATAGAGGGACTGGCCCCAAACTGGCAAAAGATATTCAGTATCTTATCTACCGAGCCTCTTTTCTTGCTACGGGTATACAGCTTTCCATCAGAATAAGCGCCGGCACCGCCCTCACCGAAACTATAATTTGATTCTCCGTTCACCTTATGCTCACGACTGATCAAGGCGATATCTTTCTTGCGTTCCCGCACGTCCTTACCTCGCTCGACGATGATGGGGCGCAAACCTAACTCTATCAAGCGCAAGGCAGCGAACAGACCTCCCGGACCGGCTCCTACGACGATCACAGGTTTCCCTGCCGAGACATCTTTATACTCTATCGATTGATATTCCGGCTCGCTGGGCATCTCGTTCATGAAAACACGCAGTTTCACGTTGACAAATATCGTTCGCTGGCGTGCGTCTATCGAACGTTTCAATACACGTACGGCTCGGATATTTTTCGGAGCCTCACCCGTCTCACGGGCTACTACTTGCCTTAGCGATTGCTCATTAACAGCCTCTTCCGGCAATATCCGGAGTTGTAATTCTTTTATCATTGTTTATTATATATTAACCGAATAGTTGCCGAAAGGCTTCCTCCACTTTCTTTACCTGTACGATTTGGATCTTGCTCTTCGCCGTATCGAAACCTTTTAGATTATTATGCGGAATGATAATCCGGGAGAAACCCAGCTTCTCCGCCTCCAAGATACGTTGCTCAATACGGTTGACCGGACGGATCTCTCCGGACAAGCCCACCTCGCCAGCCATACAAACACCCGGCTCGATGCTGATATCCAAGCTAGAGGAAAGGATGGAGCTGATTACCGCCAAATCGATAGCCGGATCATTCACTTTCAAACCTCCGGCGATATTCAGGAAAACATCTTTCTGGATCAACTTAAAACCCGCCCTTTTCTCCAATACCGCCAATAACATATTCATACGGCGTAAATCGAATCCGGTGGCGCTACGTTGCGGCGTACCGTAAACCGCCGAGCTGACCAAGGCTTGCGTCTCGATCAAGAAAGGACGTACCCCCTCGATAGCGGCGGCGATGGCGACACCGCTCAGTCCCTCATGATTCTGGGTTAATAATAACTCGGATGGATTGCTGACCTCACGAAGCCCGTTCTGGCGCATCTCGTAAATCCCTAGTTCCGCCGTACTGCCGAAACGGTTCTTGATGCTCCGCAAGATACGATACATATAATGCTGATCGCCTTCAAACTGCAACACCGTATCCACGATATGCTCCAATACCTTCGGACCGGCGATACTGCCTTCCTTATTGATATGGCCGATCAATAAGACCGGGACACCGCTTTCCTTGGCGTATTTCAAGATAGCGGCGCTACACTCGCGTACTTGGGAAACACTGCCGGGGGAAGATTCCACGACTTCCGTAAAGATGGTTTGTATGGAATCTATGATCATCAAGTCCGGCTGGATATTGGCCGCTTGCGTAAAAATCTGTTCCAGATGTGTCTCGCATAAGATGAAACAGTTCGGATTATCATGCGATAATCGGTCCGCCCGGAGTTTCAACTGGCGACTGCTCTCCTCGCCCGAGACATATAGGGTTTTCAAGCCTGTCAAGCCCAACACGGTTTGCAAGACCAAGGTGGATTTTCCAATTCCCGGCTCTCCCCCGATCAAGACCAAAGAGCCTTTCACCAAGCCTCCGCCGAGGACCCTGTTTAATTCATCATCTTTTAAATCGATACGGGCCTCCTCTTCCGTCGTTATATCACGCAATAACACCGGACGGATCTTATTGCCCTCCATAATACCGGGAACTGGCCGCTTCACGGCAGGCTCCTTCGTTACGATCTCCTCCACATAGGTGTTCCACTCCCCACAATTCGGGCATTTACCCAGCCATTTCGGGGAATCAGCGCCACAGTTAGAGCAGACATATACGGTTTTTGTTTTCGCCATTCTATCTTGAATTTGGCGTAAAGATACAAAAAACTACTTTTCCCCTACTACAACGATCTTCTTTCCGATACCGCAGCCCTTCTTAATTTCCGGGCTACCTTTCTCCTTATACAAGAATCCGCGGAACATACCGCCACTGTTATAAGGCATGGCGATATTTCCTAGTTTATCCACGGCGATCAAGCCGCCGTTGCCGGCGTTCGTATTCAATTCCGTATGGATGATATAATCTGCCGCTTTCTCTACGCTTTCCTTAAGGTATTTATAGCGGGCACACACATCGAACGCTACCGCATGACGGATAAAATACTCGCCATGCCCCGTACAGGAGACGGCGCAACTGTTATTATCCGCATACGTTCCCGCCCCGATCACGGGCGAATCACCGATACGCCCCCAACGTTTCTTGAACATACCGCCGGTACTGGTCCCGGCCGTTAAGTTTCCTTGCTTATCCAGAACGACACAGCCTACCGTACCGTTCTTCTTACTTTCTTGCTTTAACTTCTCGATCCACTCCATCGTCTTGGGCGTAGCGAAATACATATTGTCTTCTACCATTTCCAAGCCTTGTTCCTTGGCGAACTCCTCAGCACCGGCTCCGCTCAGCATGACATGCGGAGATTTTGTCTTTACGGCATAGGCGGCATTGATCGGATGCTTCACGTGTTTTAAGCCAGCTACAGCGCCTGCGCTTAAATCCTTGCCTTCCATGATGGAAGCGTCCAACTCAAAAGTTCCCTCCGCCGTACAGGTAGCACCAATTCCGGCGTTAAACAACGGATTTCCCTCGAAGTAATTAATGACGGCCATAACCGCCTCCGGTCCCTCGCCTCCCGCCGACAAAACTTTATCTCCAATCATTAAAGCAGAGTCCAATGCGGCGTAATATTGAGCCGACTTAACCGGATCTTCCTCCAATCCGGCCATCGCCCCCGCACCACCATGTACCACGATTACATACTCCCGGTCTTGCGCAAAAGCAATGGATGACACCATCAAAGCCGTCAAGGCTATCATTTGTTTTAACATGCTATTATATTTAATCATTTATACAATGTTCAAAAATAGAACAAATATCTGAATTATCTTAGAGACATAGACTTATTTCCCGATTTTTATCCGTACATTTACCTCGAACGGTAATCTCTTAAATAATAACATTATGGAAGAATACATCGATTCTATCATAAGAGTGGGAAAGATATTGATCGGAAGCATAATGGTCGTGTTCGTACTCTGGTACATCGTAAAGGATATTGTCAAGGCTTATGGGAAAGATTCGCATGAACCGGATTAAAAAAAGTGCCGTGGCGATATGACCACGGCACTTCTCTTCATTATATCATAGAGAGCTATTTCATTCGTTCGTATACCATATCGGTCCCGGCTGGCTGCCCATGACGAACTCCAATGTCGCCCCGCTCATGATTTGCTCGTGGGTGATATAACTCTTATCATAAGGTTGTCCGTTCAGCTTCACGGATTGGATATAAATATTCTCCGCAGAGACCTCGGGAGCCAAAACCATAAAGGTCTTGCCATTACCTACATGCATCTTCACTTCCGGGAACAACGGGGAGCCGATCTCATATTGGCCACTGATCGGATCAACCGGGTAGAATCCCATGGCGCTAAACACAAACCAAGCGGACATCTGCCCACAGTCCTCATTACCGCAAATACCGTCCGGGGCATTCAGATACAAATCATGTAATACCTGAGCCACGTATTTCTGGGTCTTCCAAGGCTGGCCGACCTTATTATATAAGTAGATCACATGATGGCTCGGCTCATTTCCATGCGCATATTGACCAATCATGCCTGTACTAAAGATAGGCAATTCCTCATCCGATTTGGGGACATAGGTAAACATACTATCCAATTTCTCGGCGAAACGTTCCTTACTTCCTACCAATCCGATCAAACCGTCCAAATCTTGCGGCACGGACCAGAAATATTGCCAACCATTGCTCTCGCAAATATCTTCCGTATAATCATCGGGGCTGAAATTAGCGGCAAAGTTTCCTTTCTCATCACGAGGCTGCATAAAGGAAGTTGCCGGATTGTACACATTATGATAATTCTGTGAACGTTTAAAGAATTCGTCGGCGATCTCTTTCTTACCCATCTTCTCGGCCATCTTAGCGATGCAATAATCATCGTAGGCATACTCCAAGGTCTTCGATAAAGACCAGTTCTCCCATTTTTTCGGATCGCTATAAGCCGGTACGTAGCCCAACTTCTTATAATCGCCGATACCCCGATAGTCATCCCGGTTGGCTGTCGCTATACAAGCCTCCAGCGCTTTCTCGGCATTGAAATCACCGATACCTTTCAGATAAGCGTCTACGATAACGGGCACCGCATGATAACCGATCATCATATTCGTTTCCCAGCCATAAAGGTTCCATAAAGGCAAAGCCCCGTTCTGCTCATAGAACTTCAAGAAACCCTTGATCATATCATTCGCCCGTTCCGGCTCCGTATACGTAAACAACGGATGGGAGGCACGGTAGGTATCCCATAAAGAGAAAGTAGAGTAATTCGTCCATCCGTCCGCTTTATGGATTTGCTGATCCGGACCGTAATAAGAACCATCCACGTCGCTATAGATCGTCGGGGCGATCATGGAATGATACAAGGCCGTATAGAATTTCACCATATCGTCCGTATTCCGGCTCTTCACCTCAATCTTGGAAAGCTGTCGGTTCCAATTCGCGCTAGCCTGCGCTTGATAGTAATCGAAATCATCCTTCGGGGCTTCCGCACGCAAATTCTTTCCCGCTCCCTCCATGCTGACACCAGAGATTCCGGTCGTGACAAGGATTTCCTCATCCTTCTTCGTATTGAAATCGAAACGGGCCACATAGGCCGTACCGATCCAACCTTTTTCCTTGGTCACGATAGAAGTCGTATCCATATGACAAGCCACGAAAGGCTTAGAGAAACGGGTCTCGAAATAAACATGCTGCAAGGGAGACCAGCCTTGGGATAGGCGGTATCCACGAATCGTCGTAGAGTCTACCACCTCGATCTTGGAATCCAAGGTAAAGTCCCAATTCATCGCCTTCTTCAAGTTCAAGAATACCGAAGCCTCGGCCTCCGGGAAGGTATACCGCTGGATACCGCAACGCTCGGTAGCCGTAAGCTCCACGTTAATGTTATAATCCTTCAGCAATACCCGGTAATATCCTGCGGAAGCCGCCTCGTCATTATGCGAGAACGTGGAGTAAATGCCTAACGGCGCAGGGGCCTCTTTATAAGGACGGGTCACGGGCATAAAAGAGATATCGTATAAATCGCCTGCCCCCGTACCGGAAAGGTGCGTATGGCTAAAGCCGGCGATCGTCGTATCCGGATAGAAATACCCCGAGATGCGATCCCAACCCGGCAAACCGTTATCCGGGCTCAATTGTACCATACCAAAAGGAAGTTGGGCTCCCGGGTAGGTATTGCCGGTAAAATCCGTACCGATCATGGGGTTCACATACTGCGAGTAATCCGCCTCCTGTTTCTTTTCAGGCGTGCAGGCCACGAGTGCCAGCAAAGAGACCGCCAATATAGACATGTGCTTCATGTTATGCAATTCGTTTTGAGTTTGAGCAAACATACATAAATTATTTCGAAAGAGAAACAGTTTACGGGGAAAACTTTCTATTTTCATCGGGGTGAAAATCTTTTTTCATTATGATGAGAATCTTTTTTCATCAAGGAGAAAATCTTTTTTCATCAAGACGAGAATTCGGTGGAATCCTTTAACTTTGTACAAAAACTACGATAACATGGAAGATAAAACATCAACACTTCGTTTGATCTATCCCCAATGGCAAGGTGGGATCGTGAATCATTGGATACCCGACCTTCCTGCGGACGACGCTTCCAGAGGGTATTACCTTGGTGCTCAATTACTCAATATCCTCGCTCCCCCAAGTCCCCAGAAAACCGTGGAAGTACCCATCTCACTAGATATAAACGATAGGGAAACGGATCTAGGGGTCAGCGCCCGTAAGATTATTCTGAAACAAACAAAAGCGGCCCTTGAATTATTACATGAAAACACTCCGGAAAAGATCGTCACTTTAGGGGGCGAATGTTCGGTGAGTGTCGTGCCCTTCACCTATCTGGCCGCTAAATACCCGGATGATATCGCAATTGTCTGGATAGACGCGCATCCGGATATAAACTTGCCGTATGACGAGTATAAGGGATATCATGCGATGGCCCTTACGGCCTGTCTAGGGATGGGTGATGAGGAGATTCTTCAATTATTACCGGGAAAGTTCAAGATCTCGAATAGTTTAATCGTAGGTTTACGCTCGTGGGACGAGGGTATGAAGGAACGGCAGAAAGAATTAGGTATAAAAGGTTTATCTCCGGAAGAAGTGGCGGCTGATAGCTCGCTTATCCTCGAATGGTTGAAAGGGACAGGTGCTTCCAAGGTTGTCATCCATCTCGATATAGATGTCATTGATCCAGCGGATATGATAGCCGGGGTCGGCATAGAACCGAACGGGATGAAAATAAACGAGGTAGTACGTGCCATCAATGACATTGCGTCCGAATACGATCTAGTAGGACTTACCGTCGCCGAACCTATGCCACGGATAGCGATTAAGCTTAGGAATATGTTGAGTCAATTACCACTGTTAAAAGCTTAAGCAATCAGATTGCCGTTCCGGTATTCTGATGGTGAGACTTTCAGCAATCGTTGCACGTAACGGCTGAAAAAAGACAAAGAAGAGAAATTCATATTGTCTGAGATTTCTTTCAATGTCAGGTTCTTGTCTGAAAGCAAGTGGGTAATCCGGGAGATGGTGAAACGGTCTATCCAGTAATTTGCTGTAAATCCGCTTGCTTTCTTACAAACTTCCGTAAGGTATTTAGGCGTAATGCAGAGCCGTGAAGCGTAATAGGATACTTCCCTGTGGTTTCGATAATCCCCCGCTTTTAGCAGATTTATAAATCGCTCCATCAACACGGCATTTTGTTCCGATACAGAGGGAGATTCATAAATTCGTGCATGGAAATCGTAAAGGTCGAGCACGAAAGTTTTAGCCAAACAACCGATTAGTTCGTCATGAAAACGATGCGTATGGTCCGTCAACCGCCTGCGGATAAGTTCAATATCTTCCATAAATATCCGCTGTTCTCGCTCTGTAAGCGACATGATCGGGTTACGGAGTAGTGTCAACTTTCCTATCACGTCATAATCATTTCGAGGGATATTCTTGAATGAAAAACTGTTCGAGATATAAAGTACCGTTACCTGAAAATCGTCGCTTATCTCTATCTTAGATATAAGTTCATTATGAGTAAATATAACGCAATCCCCTTTCCTCATCCGAAACCATTCGCCCGTCATCAGGAATGAAGCTTCACCCTCACGACAAAGCGCATGTGTACAATACCGGTCAAAACTCCCGGAAATCATATCATCGAGGTTGTCAGCAAATAGGATATCCGTATTCATAATCAGCTCTCTTGTTTACAGAGTAAAGATACAGAAAAACACGATATAAAAATAAAATCGAGACTCAACAACCGAAAAAAATGAAAATAGCACCGACTTTTATTTATCGTCATATCCGCTTATCAGACATAACTTTGCGACCACAATTTAAAATAACATTACGATGAACAAAACAGTAAAATTGAACAACGGCGTAGAAATGCCGATCTTGGGTTATGGTGTATATCAAATAGCCCCCGAGGAATGTGAACGTTGCGTATTGGATGCTATCAGCGTAGGCTATCGCTCCATCGACACGGCACAAGCGTACTATAACGAGGAAGGTGTAGGCAAAGCCATAAGTAAATGTGGCGTACCTCGCGATGAATTGTTCATCACCACAAAAATATGGGTGACCAACGCCGGAGAGGAGAAGGCGAAAGCCTCCATCGATGAGTCTCTGCGCAAATTACAGACCGAATATGTTGATCTTCTGCTCATTCACCAGCCTTTTGGCGACTATTATGGAACATATCGTACCATGGAAGAGGCTTACCGTGCAGGAAAAGCCCGGGCCATCGGCGTAAGTAACTTTTACCCGGACCGTTTTATCGACCTAGCGGAACATGTAAAAATAAAACCCGCAGTGAATCAAGTGGAAACACACGTCTTCAATCAGCAAGTGAAAGCAGAGGAAATCATGCGGGAATATGGTACACAAATCATGTCATGGGCCTCTTTCGCAGAAGGGCGCAATAACTTTTTCACGAACGGGATATTGACGGGAATCGGACAGAAATATAATAAATCCGTGGCGCAAGTCGCCTTGCGCTTCCTCATCCAACGCAACATAGTCGTTATCCCCAAATCCACGCATAAAGAACGGATGGCAGAGAACTTCGACGTATTCAGTTTTGAACTTTCGGAACAGGACATGAATGAAATCGCGAAGTTAGACAAAGCCCAAAGCCTGTTTTTCTCACATTATGATCCGGAATTGATACGGTTCATATTGAGCCTAGAGAAAAACAGATAAACAAGGCCTACACAAAAAGAGGCGTAATCCGTTATGGATCACGCCTCTTTTATATTACATTATTATAACTTTCGGGATTTATTCCTCATTATTATCTTCCTCATTCTCCTCGTCTTCTTCCTTTGGGGCTTTTTTCACGAAGAACGCACTCAACTCATACAAACCGTAGAGCGGTAAGAATACGATACTTAACGTAAACGGATCACTACTTGGAGTGATGAACGCCGCACCAACTAACAAGCCGACAACAGCATGCCGTCTGTATTTATGAAAGAACGAGCGGTTTAGCAACCCTATCTGAGATAATAGCCAAGATACCAATGGCATCTCAAATACGATTCCCATCACGAATATCAACATCAAGAAGTTATCCATGTAAGAATCAAGGGATACCTGTTCCGTAATGGCGGCACTCAACTCGTAAGTCGCCAAGAAACGTAGTGTCATCGGGAACACCAAGAAATAACCCACTGAGCATCCAATAAAGAACATTATCGTTCCGAACAAGAATACCCAACGTACATTTTTCTTCTCATTCTCGTAGAGAGCCGGACTTACGAACTTCCAGATCTCCCACATCAAATAGGGGAAAGTCAATAATAACGCCAGCCAGAAAGAACTTGTCATATGCGTGAAGAACTGGGAAGCCAGTTTGATATTGACAATGTTCACATGGAACGTATCATTACAAAAGTCCGGGAGAAAAGAAAAATGAGAACTAATCTTACACATTTCCCGATAGACGATGAAATCGGAGCTACACGGGGCCATCACGACATTATCGAACAGCCACGGCATTACCGAGAACCCGGCTATAGCAAAAACAAAGAGCGCTAAAACAGAACGAAATAAAGTCCAACGAAGTTCTTCTAGGTGATCCCAGAATGACATTTCTTCTTGTTGCATCTTCCTTTACTTCTTTTCCGTATCGTCTAATTTGATATCGTCTTCCAAACCTTTTACACCGTCCTTGAAATTCTTCACACCCTTACCGATACCTTTCATCAGCTCAGGAATTTTCTTTCCACCGAAAAGTAACAACACAACAATGGCGATGATCACGATCTCGCCAGTACCTAAGTTTCCTAAAAATAGTAATTCATTCATGATATTATAATATTAGTCATTAATATTCTCGTTTCTATGGGGGCAAAGATACAATTTGTAATGAATAGTAGCCTCATTATTCCAAATTTATTACCTTTGCACCGTCTTAAAAAACTGAAATTAGAAAAAAATTAGAAAGATGAAAGCGTACGTATTTCCCGGTCAGGGGGCACAGTTCGTAGGTATGGGCAAAGACCTCTACGATAATAATCCTCTTGCTAAAGAGATGTTTGAGAAGGCTAACGAGATCCTTGGTTTCCGTATCACGGATTTAATGTTTGCCGGAACAGACGAGGATCTGAGACAAACCAAGGTTACTCAACCAGCGATCTTCTTACACTCTGTTATTCTCGCGAAAACATTAGGTGATCAATTCCAACCGGATATGACCGCAGGTCACTCATTAGGAGAATTCTCTGCCTTGGTAGCTGCCGGAGCATTGTCTTTCGAGGACGGCTTGGTATTAGTTTCCAAACGTGCCATGGCTATGCAAAAGGCTTGCGAGGCAACTCCCTCTACAATGGCCGCCGTATTAGCCTTGCCGGACGCGACGGTTGAGGAAATTTGCGCAAGCATCAAGGACGAGGTAGTGGTTTGCGCTAACTATAATTGCCCGGGCCAATTGGTAATCTCCGGTTCTATCCCCGGTATCGATCAGGCTTGCGAGAAGTTATTGGCCGCAGGCGCTAAGCGTGCCTTGAAGTTGAAAGTAGGTGGAGCGTTCCATTCTCCATTGATGGAACCGGCTCGTACGGAGTTGGCTGCCGCTATCGAGGCTACGACGATCAATAAACCTTCTTGCCCGGTTTACCAGAACGTAAGCACGAAAGCCGAGACTTGCCCGGAAACAATTAAGGCTAACTTGATCGCACAGTTAACCGCCCCGGTACGTTGGACCCAAAGCGTACAAAACATGATCGCCGACGGTGCCACTCATTTCATCGAGTTAGGCCCGGGTGCCGTTCTTCAGGGATTGGTTAAAAAGATTAATAAGGAAATGACTACGGAAGGTATGCAATAATTTACCTTTCAATGTAATAGGATAAAAGTCCGAAAAGGATGGAGGGTGATTTCCCTCGTCTTTTCCGGACTTTTTTATATACGATGATGATTCGAAAAGATCTTGAATGCTAAACTAATCAAAGGCCAACGTTGTTTTATACTATAAACACAATTCAGAATATAGAAAATGGAAACAGTACAACAGAAAAATAGGATTATCCTACTTTGGCCGGATGGAGCGCCCACTAGTAATGGATTGGCCGGCGTAGAATTGGAAGATGCCCCGAATGCCATATCCAATATATCGAATCCTTCCTTATTGGTTTATCCGGCGACGAAGCCGAATGGCAAGGCGATCTTGATGTGTCCGGGTGGCGGACTTTCCAAGATTTCGATCGGACATGAGGGGCGTGATATGGCCGCATGGTTTAACGCGCAAGGTATTACTTATGCCGTATTGAAATACCGGATGCCGAACGGACATAGGGAAGTCCCTCTGGACGATGTTCGCCAAGGTCTCCGCATCCTCCGTAATTACTCGGAAGAGTGGAAGATTACGAAGGTCGGTGTCATGGGTGCCTCCATTGGCGGTTATATCGCCGGGCATGCCGCAATATTCGGGGTAGACGACGCACGTCCGGATTTCCAAATACTCCTTTATCCGGTTATCAGTATGCTACCTCATTTAACGCACCTTAAATCGAGGGAACGGCTATTAGGAGCGAATCCCACGCATGAGGAAGAGGAAGCTTTCTCTCTGGAATTACACGTAAACTCACTGACACCTCCCGCTTTTATAGCGTTGGCTTCGGATGACGAGGCGATTAGCCCGGAGAATAGCGTGCTTTATTATCTTGCTTTACTAAAGAACAAGGTGTCCGCCTCCTTGCATATTTACCCAAAGGGCGGCCATAGTTTTGGGTTCCGGGACAGCTTTATCTTTAAGCATTTATGGACTGAGGAATTGGAGAAATGGTTAAGTATGATCGAATAAGAGACTCGGGTTAAAACCCGAAGTCTCCATGATCCTCGTCCGGTGCCTCCTCCTCCGTTCCTTTTATATAAATAAAGTCATCTCCCTTGCGAATGCAAGAAGAGGCCGGTATTTTCTCACTTAAACGTTTCAAGGCTTCTTGATCTTTCACGTAAATCAAGGCTTGATAATCATCGGTCTTCCTATCTCCGACGAACCAGACTCCCGTGAACGGGCAATCTTCCAGCAATTCAGCCAAAAACGTACTGGCACTTGAGACAGAGATTGGACCTCGCAAATATTTCACCGCACCCGAATAAGGGGAACGAATCCCAAGTATCTCCGGAATTTGAGGAGCCTCCTTACCATCCATCGGTAAATAAAGACGGATCAATTCGTCTACCGCATCCTTAGCGGCCGAGGAACCGGAAGGGAAAACCACCGATACATACTTATTCCCTACCACGGCTTGTAACTGATAGGGAGATAAACAATCAATACATCCCAAGACATCAGTCCGTTCGCATTTAAATATATGCAAAGAGTAAATACCAAACGCATCCTCGGGGCTAGGCATCTCGTAAATCTCTAGGGTATAATCCTCTCCTTTGTAAACGACATCTCTTGCCGTTAACCGGGAAACGCCATACTCCAAAAACTGCTCGGCCCCTCCATTCATGAAACCATAAAGCCCGGAACCGGTAAATACACGCTCCCGCTTTACCTGTACCCCATCCTGTGCCCATAACAGAACCGGAAAGCAAAGAAAGAGACAACAACGTATCAAACCTCTCATAAATCAATCTCCTTTAAATCCACTTTACTTCGGTCGGCAATCCCGAGCTTTATCTCTTCCGCCAATTCCAAGAAACGCCGACTACCGGGCTTTTCCTGTTTTTGTATCCCCTCCTCGATCCGCTTAGCGAGTACCATATCGAAACCGACACTATCCACGGCTACCGCATCCGAGCCGAGCAGCAACGCATTGTATTGGCAAATGAACTGGGGATTGGCCTCCGGGCCACCCTCAAAACAGCCTTTCAGCGCATCCACGATGTTCAATACCACCTTATCACGAAGAGGCGGGAAAGCACAAGCATAAGCGCAGGTCTCATGCCATAATTCTTTATGAAGCCTGCTCGTATTCGAGATAGCTCCGAACGCTAGGTTCTTCATGCAGGAAGTGATCGAGACTCCGGCGTTTTTCAATACAGGGATATTGATGATCTTAGTCACCATTTCCGTACAGATCTTAGAGAAATAAGACTCCTCTCCCGAGTTAATCATATAGGGCATCGTGTAGGCATCGTATTCCTCCACTATAGCCGCCCGGAAATATTGACTGCGGTCGATACGGTTCTCTCCGTAATACTTTCCATCGGCATCGATATAACTACCGTTCTCGTCTTGATATTCCGTTCCAAGTATACGGATACCGGGATAATTCTCCTCCGTAAAGCCGGACTCTTTTAAATCGACCTCACGACGGTCCCAAATAATAAGATTCTTCCGGGGAATGCCTGCTTCCTCCAATTGCTTGATAACGGATTGGGTGACCGCATGTGAAGTAGACAAGAGCTTTCCCGCTATCGGATTTACTTTCAAGCCAATGACATCTTCCGGCCCGACGAAGCGCAGCCAAGCCGCTTTCAGATCACTCTCGCCGGTCAGATATAACATTCCGGATTTAAGCATCTCGTAGGCTACGGCCTCAGATGGTTTACCATCCACGACACAATGGGCGGAATTCATCTTGACTACTTTTCCGGGATATTTACCCGGCATGGAATATTCGTTACGAGGAATAGCCAATGCCTGTTTCACATTGGTTTGGGGCTTCATTTTCTCCGAAGCCAAAGAAGAGGCCGCTTTCGCCACGGGAGTAAGCGCCGCCCCTACACCGCCTAAAGCGATAGATCGAAAGAAGTTACGTCTTTTCATGGGGATATAGGTTCACATTATATTCGTACCAAAGATAGTGAAATATATCCATAAAAAACGGTGCCACACAAGTAAATGCGTGACACCGAAAAAGTATATATAAAACAGACCAAGCAGGTTCGCTATTTAGCGTTCCACCAAAGTGGAGTAGTCGTCAAGTCCGGGCCGCCCAAAAGCTGGAGAGCTTGCGCATAACCCGCTTGATTATTCGTTTGGATATTCGCCGGATAACGATAACGTTTCGGGTAGAAATCCCAACGGCATTCCTTAGAGGTAGCGACCGTCAAAGGAACTTGATTCAATGGGTTGTAATCCTTCTCTACCGCTTGGTTCTCGAAGAAAGGAAGACCTAAACGACGATGATCGCTCCAAGCCTCTTCCGGCAACCAAGGAACTTGCGCTATATATTTCTGGGTGATAATCTTCGTCAGAGCGTCATTATTATAAGCGCCATTCCGGTAGATCGAGTTATGGGGATATTCATACGTACGGCTTTTTACCTCCTTCGTATATGGGTCCGTATAACGGATCGTATACGATTTCGCCTCTGTCGTATGGTCGAAAGCGACGGAAGTACCTACACGGTTGTATTTCTGAGACGATAGATAATCGCCGACTTGGCTCAATAAGCCATGATACTCAAAACTAGCCGTAACACCAGACTCATAATTGGATTTAGCCGTTCCCGGAACTTTCCAGCCTTTCACCGCAGCCTCCGCCAATAAGAAGTAACTTTCCCACGGGCCGAAAAAGACACGCTTATTGGTGCTCATTCGATATTGTTTCGACATAGAGGGATAATTATAATTCTTACCTGTCAGCTCACTTACCAGACCGGCTTTCACGTCCCATTCTCCGGCGACCCAAGTGCCCCACGTATATTTCGGATCGATTGTCAACATATTCTGGGTATTATCCGCCGGATTCTTCAAGTGAACCGGCTTCACCTCGCTGGCCGCACCGATATAATCGGAATAAACCACGCCATCATCCCAGCCTACTACACTAAACAACTTCGGGGCACGGGGATCTACATATTGAGGTATACCGTCGAAATAGAAACCAGCGCACGGATCATTCGTTGTCAGCGGGAAGTGCTGGTTCAAATACAAACCTTGATAATCGTATGGATTCTTCAAATGGCTTTTTAAGGAGTCCGGCAACGGAAATTCCTGTCCACCCAAACCAACTACCAAGTTCTTAAACGTCACGGACATTGCCTGCCCGTTCCAAGGACGAGACATCACGCTCGTCAGCTCATCCCAACCCTCTTTCTCCTGCACGGAAGCGATATCGGTTGGCTCGGAAATAAATGTCTTAGAGGCGGCATCCTCAAATTCCGCTTTCGCTAAGACAGGATCGACAGCCGAGATACGCATCGCCAAACGCATACGCAAAGAGTTGGCGTACTTTTTCCATTTCGCAACATTTCCCGCATAGAAAGCATCCTCGTTAGCCATAGCGGACATATCCAAGGAGGGGTCTAACGCAGACTCAGCTTCCCGTAACTCTTTCAATATAAATTGATAGATAGCCTCTACACTATCGTACTCAGCCGGTACACCGGAGAAAGCGGCCAACGCGGGGATCGGCCCGAAACCGTCAGCTACTTCCGAGTTCAAGTAAGCACGCCAGATACGGGACATCTGGATCACGTTCTTATAATAAGGATAGGTATCCGCCTCGCCATTGGCAACCATCTGCTCTCCTAACTGGATCGCTTTGGTCACTTGGTTCAGCCAACCCACGGCGTAATCGTTACTCAAGTAGGTAGTACTATAATCATTGTTATCCGTACCGATCGTAAAACCACTTCCCCTATTGAAACGGGAAGCACGGTCCCAGTACAAGATAAAGATACGCTCGGCTATCTCTGGGTTCATCTGGTCTCCCATGATAGAGGCATTCAGGAACCATTGGGGCTTCACCTTATCCTCTCCCACAAGATTCGGGTCCTCATTGATCTCCTGAAAGTCATTACAGGAAGAAAGAAGAGCGGCCACCGATACCAGTCCGGTAAAAAGTATATTTCTTGTTTTCATCTTCATCATTTTTATCGTAATTCAAATTATCATGTATTCCATTAGAATCCCACGGTTACATTAAACGTATAGGAACGGCTGGTCGGCGCGGCTCCATTCTCGAATCCGGTAGCGTTGGTATTCGTGGCGGCAACGGACTCGGGGTCGATACCCGGCAAGTTATAATGGATCATCCAAACATTGTTACAAGTAGCGGATAGACGTACACGCTGGAAAGGCGTTTTCTTCAACATCTGTCGATTGAACTCGTAGCCAAAGGTGATATTACGCAAACGGACATTGGTGGCGCTATAGGTATAAACCTCTGGTAAACCATAATTTCCGGTAGACCCAATACGTTCCCAATAGTTCTGGGGAGTGACGGCGACCGTATTCTCCGCATAACCACTGCCCTGTTGAACCACGGTATTCGGTACCACGAATTCGGCACGATCACCATTCACCACTGTTCCGGCGGCGTTACCCCGGGTATACAGGTTGGAGGCTGTCGCCGAATAGATGCTACCACCGATACGGAAGTCTATCAAGAAGCTCAGGTTAAAACCTTTATAAGAGAAATTATTGGTCCAACCCATCATCCAATCCGGACTCTGGTTTCCTACTTTCGACTTCTCGGTAGAGATCAAAGGCAAACCGTCATCACCTACGACGATCTTTCCATAGTGAGGACTATTCTCATCGGTCACACGCATAAAGGTCTGCCCGTAGATCTCACCATAATAACCACCTACCGGAGCTACGATCTGGATAGCGTCGAACGTCTTTATATCATATAGATTCACGCCCTCGTATAATTCTTTGATCTTATTCCGGTTCAAGGAGAACTGCGCCGTAGAGCTCCAGCTCAATCCGGCGGGATTGTCTAGAATCGTACCGTTCAAGGAGATCTCCAAACCCTCGTTCTGAATGTTACCCGCGTTAATCTTACGGGAAGCATAGCCGGAGAACGGGTCCATCGGTAAATCCAGTAACTGGCGGGTAGCGTTGGACTTATACCAAGCGGCATCTAAGCCCAATCGGTTATTGAAGAAACGGATATCGAAACCGGCCTCCCATGATTTAATCAACTCACTACGTACGTCCGAGTCGTAAAGTACCTTACCCGGTTTCGCCGTCGTATTCCCGTTGGGGTCCTTGCCTACAGAGTAGAAGTTATATAATTGATACGGGTCCAAGTCGTTACCTACCTCAGCGAAGGAGGCACGTACCTTAGCGAAAGAGAACCAATCCGGCATGCTTCCGCCAATCTTCGGCAACATATCGGAGATCACCGCGGAGAAGCTGACAGACGGATAGAAATAAGAGCGGTTGGCTTTCGACATCGTAGACGACCAATCGTTACGTGCCGTAACATCCAAGAACAGATAACCATCCCAGTTCAACTGCAACGACCCGTACAAGGAATTCATACGACGGCGGATCAACTCGGAAGTGACTGTCGGCTTATTCACGCCATTATTCAGCGAGAACAAGTTCGGCACCA
This sequence comes from Parabacteroides sp. AF19-14, assembly GCF_003635485.1. Classification (NCBI taxonomy): domain Bacteria; kingdom Pseudomonadati; phylum Bacteroidota; class Bacteroidia; order Bacteroidales; family Tannerellaceae; genus Parabacteroides; species Parabacteroides sp. AF19-14. The sequence goes on from NZ_QTMJ01000028.1 coordinate 22,324, forward strand.
ACAACTCTCCGGCAGAAGCGTTCATCTTATTACGCTGCTGGAGCATCAAGTTACCACCGAAAGTAACGAAGCCTCCCAGCCGATCGATCAAGTTATCCTTCCGGGCCGTAGCCAAGAAACTGAAGTTATTCTCATAGAAGGTCTCCGATCCCTCGGTATACAGACCTCTCGGACTGGTATTACCACCGGCATATACTTTCTCGCTCTTCGTCGTGGTATAATAATCCGTACCACCTCTCAACTCAATATCGAACCAATCGGTCGGGGCATATTTCAAGGAGATATTTCCTAACAAACGGTTACGGGTATCCTCGTTCTGGCGATAACGGGTCACCCAATAAGGGTTCTCCTGCGGATTCTTGGAGGCGTCATACCAAATCATATTGCCTTGCTCATCCACGTCATCCTCAAACTCACGGATATTCAAGGAACGAGGCAGGTTATAGATCGTATTGAAAGCGTTCGAGGGATTCACGCCCTGAATCGGGCGGTTATGTGCGTTTTGATTGATATAATTCACCTTGGCATCTACTTTCCACTTTTCCGCCTCATCCAAGAAAGTGGTGGCACGCAAGGTAATATTCGTCTTGTTTAGTTTTGAGCGTGGGGTGATGCTAGCATCGTCGGAACGGTTTACGGAGGCGAATACCGCCGTACCCTTTATGTTCTGCTGGAAGCTGACACCCTCGTTAAAGGAGGTTCCGGTACGGAAAAAAGCGTCGATATTATCATATGTATGCAGAGGGATTTGGTTGCCTCTCCAATCGGTTACCATTTGTCCCGTGGCTTTCGGTCCCCAGCTAAGGCGGGATTGGTTATCGTAAACGCCCACGGAGCCTTGTCCGAAGTCGTCCTGTAAATCAGGTTTCAGGAAAATCGTCTCGGCGGTGATACCGGCGTTGATCGTAATACCGAGTCCCTCGTTCTTACGTCCGGACTTGGTAGTGATCAAGATCACGCCGTTACCGGCACGTGAGCCATAAAGGGCGGCGGCGGAAGCACCCTTCAATACCGTCATGGACTCGATATCTTCCGGGTTGATATCCGAAAGACCGTTACCCATATCCGCTCCGGAGTTACCCCATACATCATCCACGCCACCGGTGAAGTTATCCATCGGGGTACCGTCTACGACGATCAAGGGCTGGTTGCTACCCGTCAATGAGTTATTACCACGAAGTACGATCTTAGAGGACCCTCCTACGCCATTGCTTGAACGGACGATCTGCAAACCGGAAACCTTACCGGAAAGGGAGTTCGCCAAATTCGGCTCACGGGAGGCCAAGAGGTCGTCCCCTTTCAACTCCTGCATGGCATAGCCCAAGGCTTTCTTATCTCGTTTCATACCCAAGGCAGTCACCACCACCTCATCGAGTTTCTGGGTATCTTCCACGAGTTTAACCGTAATCTCGGACTGGCCGGTATATGGGATGTCTTGCGAGGTATAACCGATAAACGATATCTGTATGATATCCCCTTTCTTCACGTTATCCAAAGTAAAATGCCCGTCCAAGTCGGTCATAGTACCATTGGTAGTTCCTTTCACGATTACGGACGCCCCGGTAACGGGTCCTAAGGCATCCTCAACTATTCCCGACACCTTTGCGTTTTGCTGGGAAATGTCAACCTTCGGAATCCCGGGCATAGGCGTGGCGTATAAGTTTCCCGAGAACCCAAGCGCCCCTACCAACAGGATTAAGCTGACTGGTCTGAATCTTTTCAACATAACTACTGTTTTTTGTTTATTTTGATAGACAATGTTTTAGTTTTTGCGTCAACGAATGTCATTTATCCTGTATAAACATAAAAAGGGCAGATATGTTTTGAGTTTAACATATACAAGAGGTAACTGGTGAGGATACCGCAACTACTCTCTCCTTACAGACAAAACGAATAAGAGTTATCCTCACTAACATTCATAAAAAATTGATTTACAGAAACTTTCACCAAAGAATAAGCAAACCGTAAAAGAGGCAGGAAGCCGTTAGTTATTCACTTCCCAAGCCGTTAGTTATTCACTAGGGGTAGCCGTAAGCTTACGACTCGACAAGCCGTTAGTTATTCACTTCAGAAGCCCCTAAAAGCTCCGGTTTACCATACAAACCATCACTACAAAAAAAGAAGGCATACCGACATTTACATCGATACGCCCTTTTCCTCGTAAGAATATTTATTCTCTATGATTTCCGAATCAGTTACAATACAAAGTTGTCAAAAGACAAGAAGTAGATATCTTTATTTTATATAAAGTCTAATAAGCATGAATAGTAATCGTCAGCACATCACCATTCTTGTCTGTGACACAAAAAACAGCCGAGTCCCCTTTACTTGCACCCTGTGTCCAAATTAATGCAAAACGTCCAGACCCACCGGGATTAAATTGAATATAGTCACTACCACTTATTTTTTGCCACAAGAAATCTCCAGTAGAAGGTTGAGTAAAACGAATTTCCACTGATTTCCCAGCTTCAATACCAATTGAAGTACTAGTTCTAGGTTCTCCATCCGCAAAAAGCGCTAGATTACCACTGTCTTTTACATAATAACCATCTATTTGGGCATTGCAAAAAACACTAATTGTTCCAAATAAAAACAATACCATTAATAACTTTCTCATAATCAGACAATTTATTAAGTTAACAAAAATAGCCCAAGGTGGAAGCATAATCCTTCACCTTGAGCTTTCATATAAATCAATGTTTAGCCCACCATAGCGGAGTAGAAATTAAATCAGCTCCACCCAATAGCTCAACAGCTTTCATATAACTATCCTTACTATTGATTTCCATATTCGCTGGATAGCGCAGACGTTCTTGATAGAATTCCCACTTACATTCCTTACAGTTAGCACGAGTAAGAGGCAACTCGTTACTAGAAACGTTATAATCTATCTCAACAGCTTGATTCTCAAAGAAAGGCAAACCTAAACGACGATGATCAGACCATGCCTCTAAAGGTAACCAAGGAACCTGTGCCAAGTATTTTTGCGAGATTATCTTTGTCAGCTTATCATTATTGACCGTACCATTCTTATAAATAGAATTTTTCGGATAAGTATAAGTAGTAGTCTTTTTCTCACCAGTATAACCATCTACATATTCAGCCGTATAAGACTTTGCTTCCGCCGTATGATCAAAAGCGACAGAAGTACCTACACGGTTATATTCCGTAGAACTCAAATAATCATTTAAGAACTCAGATACACCGTGATATTCAAAGCTAGCAGCTATACCAGCCTCATAATGAGATTTCGCACTACCAGACACGTTCCAACCATACAACGCAGCTTCAGCCAATAAGAACTCCGTCTCCCACGGCCCAAACCATACACGCTTATTCGTACTTTCACGATATATCTTGGATAAAGAAGGATAAGTCTTACTTGCTCCTGTCAATTCGCTGGTTAGCGCTGAGTATTTATCCCATTTTCCAGCAACCCAAGTATTCCAAGTATATTTCACGTTCAACTCCAAATATGTCTTATTGTTATCCTCAACATTTCCAGTAGCAGGATCCGCTAAACGAGCCTTATCAGCCAAACCGATATTAGAGAAATAAACAGTACCATCATCATATCCCGGAATATGAAACAACTTAGTAGCACGAGGATCAATCTTTGAAGGAAGAGCATCAAAGAAATAGCCTGCAGCCGGATCATTCGTAGAAACCGGTAAGTGTTTTTCTAATCGAAGGCCTAGATAATTACGAGCATCTTTCAATACCACATCCTCTTTTATCGCCGCAGGAACTTGGAAATCGATTCCTCCTAGGCCAATCATCATATTATTAATGGTGACCGAAATGGGTTGGGCATTCCAAGGACGAGACATCACACCATCAAGATCAGTCCAACCGCCTTTTTCTTGCACCTGAGCAATTTCATCTTGCGTAGTAATAAAATTATTCGTCGAAGCGGCATCCTCAAAAGCAGCCTTTGCTTTAGCTTGATCTACAGCAGATAAACGCATAGCGTAGCGCAAGCGTAATGAGTTCGCATACTTTATCCATTTAGAGGCATCACCATCATAGAAAGCATCCGTTTTCTCTGATGTAATAGCGCTCATATCCGCATTTACATCTATCTTGCCAGCGGCATCTTTCAATTCAGAAATAATAAAATCATAAATATCTTCTATACTCTTATATTCTACGATACCATCAAAAGCGTTTGCCGGAGGCACAGGACCAAAGTTATCAGCCAATTCAGAGATGACATAAGCCCGCCAAATACGAGACATCTGTAGCAAATTGTTCTCATAAGGATACTCCGGATTGGCGGCACGTTCCGTACCAATTTTCACGGCCATATTAACATTGTTCAGCCATCCCACTCCATAATCAACGCCAAAGTAGTCCGTATTATAATCATTATAATTCGCACCTGTAGCTAAACCACTACGACGTTCAAAACGAGCCGCACTTTTCCATTGATACACGAACACACGCTCTGCGATATGCGGGTTCTGCTGTGCCCCCATGATTGATTTATTCAGTAGATAAGATACTTTGATCGCACTTTCATCTACGGCATTCGGGTCTTTATTTATTTCCTCAAAGTCGTTACATGCAGTAAATAAAACGGCTAATGAAGCTAACCCTATTATTGTTCTTTTTAATGTTTTCATACTTAAAATCATCTTTCTTATTAGAAACCAACTGTTACATTAAATGTGAAAGAGCGAGAAGTCGGAGCTGCCCCATTCTCAAAACCAGTAGCATTGGAATTTGTAGCCGAAATAGATTCCGGATCAATACCTTCCAAATGATTTACAATCATCCAAACGTTATTCGCCACGAATGATACACGTACTTTCTGTAATGGGGTTTTCTCTAACCATTTTTTCTCAAAATCATAACCAACGGTAATATTACGTAGACGAATATTAGTAGCATCATATAAAAATGCCTCACCCACACCGATATTACCTCCGGCAGCACGTCCCCAGTACAATTCAGGAGTAACAGCATTAGAATTTGCCGTATAACCACCATTTCCATCAGAAGTCACTGAATTCGGAACTACAAATTCCTCACGGGTTCCATTTATAACGGTACCTGCGGCATTACCTGCCTTGTACAAATTAGCAGTGGTCGCTGAGTAAATATTTCCACCAATACGAGCATCAATCAAAAAGCTCAAAGAAATATTTTTATAAGAGAACGAGTTAGTCCATCCCAACATACAATCAGGCTGTTGATTCCCCAGATAATAATCATCTGAAGTAACTAATGGTAAACCTTGAGCATCTACAATAATTTTACCAGCATGTTCCCCACTTTCAACACGTTGGAATTTTTTACCATAAATATCGCCATAATAACTACCCGTACGGGCTACAATCTTTAAATCATCAAAAGTCTTGATGCCATATTCATTTACTCCTTCATACAAATCTATGATTTTATTTTTATTGAAGGAAGCATTCAATGTTGTTTCCCAATTTAAGCCTCTAGGATTCTGCAAAATAGTACCATAAAGCATTAATTCCACACCTGAATTTTGAATATTACCTGCATTGATCTTACGTTTGGAATAACCAGAAAATGGATCCATTGCCAAATCTAGCAATTGGCGGGTAGCATTAGATTTGTACCAAGCCGCATCAATACCTAATCGATTATTGAAAAACTTCAAATCAATACCGGCTTCCCAAGATTTAATCAACTCTGAACGTACAGAAGAATCATATAAAGTAGTTCCTAGAGCTGCAGTTGGGTTACCATTTGGATCTTTATCAACCTTGAATACAGTATACAATTGATATGGATCAAGGTCATTACCTACTTCCGCATAAGAAGCACGAACCTTAGCGAAACTCATCCATTCCGGCATTGTACCGCCAACCTTTTCCACCATATCTGAAATAACACCAGATAAGCTAACCGAAGGATAAAAATAAGATTGGTTTTCTTTACTCATAGTGGAAGACCAGTCATTACGAGCCGTAATATCCATAAACAGCCAGCCATCCCAGTTCATTTGCAAAGAACCGTAAATAGAATTCATCTTGCGCTGTACATCTTCAGATGTATGCGTCATATTATTCTTGTCAGCGGCATTAGACATCGCAAATAGATTCGGGATCAATAAATCACCCGTACCAGCCTCTAATTTCTTACGGCGTTGCATCATCAAGTTTCCACCCACGGTCACAAAACCACCAAACTTGCTAAAAAGGTTATCTTTCTTAAAGGTAGTCAAGAAACTATAGTTGTTCTCATAAAAAGTCTCCGACTTCTCAGAGTAACGCCCTTTCGGATTCACATTACCACCAGAATATACCTTATTTGTAGTCGTAGTCGTATAATAGTCCGTACCGCCTTTTAGCTCGAGGTTCCACCAGTCCGTTATCTTATAAGAAAGAGAAATTGTACCTAACAAACGATTACGAGAGTCTTGATTTGTTCTATAATCTTTAATCCAATACGGATTTTCTTGGGGAGTACTCTCGGTATCCCACCAAATCATATTTCCATTTTCGTCCAAACAGTTCTCCAGATCCCTAATATCCAGCGATCGTGGTAAATTATAGATCGTACTAAAGGCATTCGATTGGTTAATACCTTGGATTGGACGATTCTTTGCGTTATTATTTAAATAGTTGGCTTTTGCATCTAATTTCCATCTTTTATCCGGACCGAACTCGCTTGTTCCACGCAAAGTAAGAGACGTTTTATTTAATGATGCACCCGGAACGATGCCCTTATCATCAGAGCGATTAATTGAGGCGAATACCGCCGTCCCATCATAGCTCTGCTGAAAAGATACACCTTCATTGAATGAAGTTCCTTTCTGGAAATAAGCATCTATATTATCATAAGTATACATCTGGACTTTCTGCCCATCCCAGCGATCAATTGTTACGGAACCATCGGCAACAGGCCCCCAGCTTGAACGGTCTTTCACATTATATATGCCATTTGTACCCTGACCATACGTATTCTGTAATTCTGGTTTCAAAAACATGCTTTCCACTGTAACTCCGGCATTTACAGTAATACCTAATCCACTTTGCTTTTTACCCGATTTCGTCGTAATCAAAATTACGCCATTACCTGCACGAGAACCATATAACGCGGCGGCTGAAGCTCCTTTCAACACGTTCATGGATTCGATATCTTCCGGGTTGATATCTGACAAACCATTACCCATATCCACGCCGCTATTACCCCAAGCATCATCAACTCCTCCAGTAAAGTTATCCATTGGAATACCATCGACAACAATCAACGGCTGATTAGATCCAGTTAATGAATTATTACCACGCAATACAATTTTTGAAGAACCGCCAGGGCCACTACTAGAACGAACTACCTGCAAACCCGATACTTTACCAGATAACGCATTCGCAATATTACTTTCCCGTGCATTTACAAGTTCGTCTCCTTTCAATTCTTGCGTAGCATATCCCAACGCTTTCTTCTCACGCTTGATACCCAAGGCCGTAACCACGACCTCATCCAATTTCTGGGTGTCTTCCGCTAATTTGATAACGCCTACCGGCTTACCGGTATACGTAAGCTCCATGGTGGAGTAACCAATGAATGAGATTTGGATTACATCACCATTCTTGACGCCATCCAAGGTGAAATTACCGTCCATATCGGTAATCGTTCCATTAGACGTTCCTTTCACGACAACAGACGCTCCGGTCACTGGGCCGAAATCATCTTCCACTGTACCTGTTACTTTCCCGTTTTGCTGGGAGATAGAGGTACCTTGCTCAACAGGTGCGATGTTGGCATACATGCTTCCCGAGAAGCATAACGCACCCGCACATAAAATTAAGCTGACAGGTTTAAAGTTTTTCAACATAACTGATGGTTTTATTAATAAATAATTAGACAATGTCTTGGCGAAACATTTGTCTTTTAAAATTATTCACATACATACACTCACTCCTGAGTTCTAGCGTAATTAAGTTCAAATAAAAAATGGGCTAACTATCGGAGTCCTACATGAACTTTTCTTAAGTAGAAGTTGTTTTATTTAGTTGGCGCCAAAATACCTAGCACATTTTATATCGGAGGCAAAGATATGAAATATTCATTACATTGTGTTATTATAATTAAATAAATCCTCCCTTATTTTTTATGTTTTACAATATAAAATTAGAAATATAAACGATTTTAAGTTAAAATCGACTTGAGTTCATGTAGAACTAAGTATCTGCGGTAAGATATGAAATTACAGTAATTCAAGCGTTTTTTCAGAATATAAAAGCAAGCCAGCTTCATCGGCAAAGTAAGTTAATTAAAATGCCAAAGTAAGTTAACTTACTTCGCCGATGAAGTTAACTTACTTTTATTAGATATCTTCTATTGAAAAAGACGTATAATCTCTAAAAATCTTTCTCATTCGCCATATACCACATATTAAGGAACGAGGCCTTCGTGATATTCACCACCTTGTCCCAATTAATCCGGTCGGCATGGTCGCTCGGTTGATGGTAATCCGGATGCCCGTCGGTATGATACCAGATAATAGGGATACCTATCTTAGCGAAGGAACCGTTATCACTCCCTCCTACCGGGTTATCCCACGGACGATAATCCGGTGCCAGATTCAAGTTGTATTTCTTGATATCGTTCTTCAGCCAATCGCCGAAAGCAGGGTGCGCCTCTGTATAGAAATAAACCACATGGGTAGGCTTCGCCTCGTTATTGTTACGGCCGATCATATCGAAATTCAAATATCCTTTCACGTTCTTTATCTCTGGAAAAAACTGAACGAAGGCTTTCGATCCGAGAAGCCCTTTCTCCTCACCGTCCCAGAAAGCGAATATAACGGTTCGCTCCGGTTGCTGGCCCGTGGCAAGGAAAGCCCTCGCTATCTGCAAAACGGCAGAGACTCCGGAGGCGTTATCGTCCGCCCCGTTATAGACCTGGTCGCCATCCAGCATCGGGTCGATACCCAGATGGTCATAGTGAGCGCCGACGATCACGATCTCACTCGGGTTCTTGCCCTCTATCTTACCCAAGATATTATTCAAGGAAAGTTTCTGGAAAACACCGGTTTGCTTGATAGCCGCTATGGAATCCGGCTGCACCTGCCAGCGGGCCCCTCTCTTCTGGCGTTCCATATGGTAAGCCTCAAACGGATGGTAATAAGAGTCTCCTACAGGGTCGATACCCAATGATTTCAGGTTCGCCACGATATAATCGCCCGCTATACGGCCTCCACGGAAACCGGCCTCACGGCCCTCCAGATCATCATCGGCCAAGAAACCGATATGCGCCTCGGCGGTCGATCTATTTATCACGTCCAAACCTTTCTTCTCCGGACTTTCCGCCCAAAGAGCCGTACTTAATGCCAGCGACATTAAGAGTAATCCTGCTTTTTTCATCGTTTTTGTGTTCAAATGATTATTGTTTTAGCTTTTTCATCCACAAATATAAGTAATTTCCCTGATACGCGAAGGAGAAGGAAAGGAAAGGGCACAAAAAAAAAGGCTCACCCGGCCGTATCGCCAAAGGTAATCCTCATTTCCTATCTCTCACCATTCCGTTTTGAACGGAGGTAAGAGATGACATCTAATTTATTTCTTACTTTAATTCTTTACTTAAAAAAGACGCGGTCTTTTAGTTCTTATCCGCATCTACACTCATTTCGCTCATAAGGCGACGGATCTCAGCGTTTAATCGCTGACTCATGGCACCATTGCCAGCTGACTGGTAACGATCTGCTTGATAACGCAACATCGCTAAAGCACGAAGGCTTTTCTCATTTTCTCTCATCATCATAATCTTTTTGTTTTACGCTTCCCACGCTTGGAAAGCCAGTTAATAAATAATCCTAAAACGATCTTTCTTTCTTAATTCGTTACAAAGATAACCATTTTATCCGAAACAATGTTGTAGAACATAATAAAATATTTCATTTTTTCGATTATTTATGACTTGTGCAAATAAGTCTAAATACGCCGGGGATTACTCCACCGGCGTTAATTCACCTGTAACAGAGTCTATTACAAACCCTCTTACCGTTATATCCGACGGAATCAGCGGATGATTCCGAATTTGCTCCACGGTCTCGTGCACGGAAGCCTCGGAGGTCTCGAATCCCCGCAACCACGACTCGAAGTTTATACCGCAATATCGGATCATATCTATTCGTTCCTGCGGAATTCCCCGCTCTTTCATCTTTTCGATCATCTCGGAGCTATTCATGTGCTTGGCTCCGCAATCGGTATGCCCGATTATCATTACCTCTACAACCCCAAGCTCGTAAATCGCCACCATCAAGCTCCGGATAACGCTTCCGAAGGGGTGGGATATGATCGCCCCTGCGTTCTTTATAATTTTCACGTCTCCATTCTTGATGCCCAAGGAGGCGGGTAGCAACTCGGTCAGCCGGGTATCCATGCAAGACACGATGGCGATCTTCTTATCGGGATATTTATTCGTGATATACTTCTCATACCCCTTGTTCTTTACGAACTCACGATTATAGCTTACCAATTCATCAATCATAGCGTTTGTGATTTAGCGTTATTAAACTGTTTATTTATATAACATCGAAATGTCTTAAAGCGTTCATGACACCATCGTCATCTACGGAGTCGGTCACGTAATCCGCCGCCTCTTTCACCTCGTCGCCGGCGTTACCCATGGCTACCCCGATCCCGGCGTGGCGAAGCATGGCCATATCGTTGCCTCCATCGCCAAAAGCCATCGTCTCGTGGAGCGAGATCCCGTAATACTCGATGATCTTATCGATCCCTACCGCCTTACTGCTCCCCCGCGGCACGACATCCGCAAATAGCGGGTTCCAGCGAGTAGCCTCGCAATGCGGCAAGACGGACATGATACGTTCTTCATGGCCGGGAGAGAAAAAGGCTATCAGCTGGTATACTTCCTTACCCCCGTTGCCACGCAAAGGACGCAAGGGAGGATGAGGGAAGTCTAGCATGTCGTAAAGCTGTCGCACAGAATCATCCACGTAGTTCTGGTAAATCCCATCTTCCTCCACCAAGGCGCACGGGAACGCCTCCTCATTCTCTTGATAGCGGATCAACGCCTCTATATCCCCCGACGGGATATTATGTTTATAGATAACCTTATCTTTTCCGGCCAAGCAATATCCTCCGTTCAAGGTAACATAGCCATCGAACTCTTGCGTCCCGAGGTTATTGATAGATTGCAACTGGCGGCCGGTAGCGATGAAAACCTTGATTCCCTTTTCTCGCAACAGGTCCAAGGCCCGGACCGTGGAGTCCGGTAGTTTATGCGTCTTGAAACTTACCAACGTACCGTCAATGTCAAAAAATACTGCCTTAATCATACTTATACCTATTATCTTCTTTTAATGACAAAGATACACTTTATTTGTTACATTTGTATTTTCATTTCCTTCATCAAATAATAGATATAGTTTTTTATGGAATACAGACAACTAGGAGGTTCCGGATTATACGTTCCGGCACTTTGTTTAGGTACGGCTACTTTTGGTGGCACGAATGGTTTTGAAGGTTGGGGACATACCAAGGTGGAAGAGGCTACCCGTATGGTCAATCTTTGCTTGGACGCCGGGGTGAATCTATTCGATACGGCGGATGTCTACTCCAACGGTCTTTCCGAGGAAATCTTGGGAAAGGCGATCCACGGATTGAGGAATCGCCTCTTGATCTCCACGAAGGCGACTTTCAACCTCAGCCCGGAGAGCCGTAACGCCATCGGTTCTTCCCGTTTCCATCTGATACAGGCGTGCGAGGCGAGCCTGAGACGATTGAACACGGATCATATCGACATTTACCATATGCACGGTTTCGATGCGAATACCCCGGTAGAGGAGACACTCCGAGCCTTGGACGACTTGGTGACGAGCGGGAAGGTCCGTTATATCGCTTGCTCGAACTTCTCCGGCTGGCACTTAATGAAGTCGCTTTCCGTATCGGAGCGGTATGGATGGAGCCGGTACGTGGCCCAACAGGTTTATTACTCCTTGTTGAACCGGGAGTTTGAGTGGGAACTGATGCCGCTAGGCATCGACCAGAAGGTGGGCGCCATTATCTGGAGCCCCTTATCCGCCGGACGTCTGGGCGGGAAGTACCGCCGGAATAACCCGATCCCGACGGACGGGCGTGTCGCTCGCGGAGGAAGCCCGATACCTGACGAGGCTACTTCTTACGAACGCCTGTACGACATCGTGGAGGTATTGGAACAGGTAGCCGAGGAGACCGGGCATAGCGTAGCCCAATGCGCCTTGAACTGGTTATTGCAACGGCCTACAGTAAGCAGCCTTATCATAGGTGCCCGCACGGAAGAGCAGCTAAGGCAGAACCTAGAGGCCGTAGGCTGGAGCCTCAGCCCGGAGCAGGTGAAGCGCCTCGATATGGCAAGCCAGACGACCCCGATCTACCCGTATTGGCATCAAGCGCAGTTCCCGGAATTGAATTCTCAATTGAGGTTCTAGACGGAGGCTAGAGAAAGCGTATACACCTCGGGATGCGGATAGCACGAAAGTCCGCATCCCCTAAACACCCATTTTCATCCCCTTAAACGTATCTTGGTTAAGACGTTTTTTATACTTTTGTAGGCTGTTACCAACTAAATCTATCGTATGAGGAAACATTTTCTACTTTTCTTGCTTTGTCTAGCCACGAACGCCAGCCTGACGGCCCAAGAGACCCTTCGGGAGAATAACGGGGAACCTACACTCGTGGAACGATTATCGAACGGAGAGATCAAGATCAATAGCGCCGAGATGAACTTCCAGCTTTTCACCTCGGCCAACGCTGAGTTTGTCGGGAACGAGCTAGACGGTATGAACTTCAAGCTTAACCGTGTCCGGCTGGAGATCAAGGGGGACGTGGGCAAGTGGCTGGGGTATCATTACCGGCAGTCTTTCAACAAATACTCCGATCCCTATTCGCTCGACAACCTCTCCTCCTCGCTCGAGCTGGCTTACGTGAACCTAAAGGCACGGCATAATCTCAATTTCACGATCGGCAAGCAATTCGTTAATTTCGGGGGATACGAGTATTACGTCAATTCCATCCGGGTACGAGAGTTTAGCGAGTTCAATAATTTACTGACCGCCTACCAAGCCGGTATCTCGGGCAACTGGCAAGTCAACCCGGACCACGAGCTTTGTTTCCAGATCGTGAATAACCGCAACGGTAACGACGAGGACATCTACCCTACCGGACTTCCCGAGGGTACCGCCAAGGCCAAGATACCCTTTATGTACACGGTCAACTGGAATAGCTATTATCTGGACAAGGCCTTGCAACTGCGTTATGCCACCGCCGTCGGACAGCAGACCCGCAAGCGCTACTCCTACTATTTCACCTGTGGCAACACCTATGAGAAAGGCCCGTTGCTAACGTACCTCGACGTTATGTACACCCGCCAAGGGATCGACCAGCATGGGGTCGTCAGCCGTCTGCCCGGAACGCCTCATACCGCCATGAACACCGAATACCTATCGATTATCGGCGACGTGGATTACCGTGTCCACCCCCAATGGAACGTTTACGTGAAAGGGGCGTACGAGACCGCCCGGGTGTACAAGGGCAACGGCGATTTCCGGAAAGGGATGTACCGCCGTTCGTGGAACGCGCAGAGTAGCGTGGAATTCTTCCCCTTCAAGCAACTCGACCTTTTCGTATTCGTCCTATACACCTACCGGGGCGTTATCCTAGAGAAAGCCGCCACGCGAATGGGAGCCATAGAACCGGATACACACCGCATATCGCTGGGGCTGGTCTATTCGATCCCGGTCTTCTGAGAAACCGCGCATACGGTAGCGCAGGCTTGCAGATATGGTAGTACAAGCTTGTAGATACGTTCGTGCAAACTTGCAGATACGTTCGTGCAAACGTGTAGATACGTTAGTACGGACTTGTAGATACGGTAGCGCGGGCTGACACATAAGGAAGTACAGGCCGATACATACGGTAGTACAGGTCCGTATCGCCTTATGTGCAGCTTCCCCCATCCACCCCATAAAAAAAGCGGTGCCTTCCGTTTCCGGAGACACCGCCCTCATTCTATACTAAAAGACCTGTTATATTAAGCCTCTACATCCCAATTCTCGGCAGCCATACGTTTGTAGCTACGCAGACGCCATTTAGCGTTCTCCTCGGCGGCGGCAAACAACTCAGCGGCCTCAGCCGGATATTGTTTAGCTACGGAAGCGAAACGAACCTCACCCTTCAAGAAGTCTTGGAACTTGCTCCAATCCGGCTCCTTGCTATCCAAGGTGAACGGATTCTTGCCCTCTGCCTCCAAAGCCGGGTTGTAACGCCACAAGTGCCAGTAACCGCATGCTACGGCTTCTTTCTCCTCAGCTTGCGACTTACCCATACCCTTCTTCAAACCGTGGTTGATACAAGGAGCGTAAGCGATGATCAATGAAGGACCGTCGTAAGCCTCGGCCTCGCGGATCGCCTTCAATGTCTGGGCTTGGTCGGCGCCCATAGCGATCTGAGCCACATATACGTAACCATAAGTAGTAGCCATCAAGCCAAGGTCTTTCTTACGTACCCTCTTACCGGAAGCGGCGAACTTAGCGATAGCGCCCACCGGAGTAGCCTTAGAAGACTGACCACCCGTGTTAGAGTAAACCTCGGTATCCAATACCAAGATATTTACGTTCTTGCCGGAAGCGATCACGTGATCCAAACCACCGTAACCGATATCGTAAGAAGCACCGTCACCACCGATAATCCATTGAGAACGTTTTACCAAGAAGTGAGACAATTCCTTGATCTGAGCGCAAACCGGACAACCCTCCTTGATGCCTTGCTCAACGAATGCCATTACCTGCGGAGCCAATTCCTTCGTCTTATCGGCGTCGTTCTGGTTAGCGATCCAAGCGGCGGCTATCTCCTTGGCCTCAGCCGGAGCATGCTCGCCCACGGTGATCTGTTGCAACAAGCCTTCCAGACGTTTACGCATCTTCTCGTTCGCCAATTCCATACCCAAGCCGAACTCGCAGAAGTCCTCGAACAAAGAGTTTGCCCAAGCAGGACCTTGCCCCTTCTCGTTCGTTGTATAAGGAGTGGAAGGAACAGAACCGGAGTAGATAGAAGAACATCCGGTAGCGTTAGCCACCATCTCGCGGTCGCCGAACAACTGGGTGATCAACTTCACGTACGGAGTCTCGCCACAACCGGAGCAAGCGCCTGAGAATTCAAACAACGGAGTAGCGAACTGTGAGTTCTTTACGTTAGACTTCACGTCTACCAAGTTTTGCTTAGAAGAAACGTTAGCTACGCAGTAGTTCCAGTTATCGGCCTCAGCCAACTGGCCTTCCAGCGGAACCATAGACAATGCCTTGTTGCCCTTGAATCCCGGACAGATATCGGCGCAGTTACCGCAACCCAGACAGTCGAGAACGTCTACCTGCATACGGAACTTCATACCCTTCATAGCGGCCGGAGCCTTCACGTCCAACATAGCGAAGCTAGCGCCCTTCTGCTCCTCATCGTTCAATACGAACGGACGGATAGAAGCGTGAGGACAAACGTAAGCGCATTGGTTACACTGGATACAGTTCGCCTCATTCCAAACCGGAACGAAAGCGGCCACGCCACGTTTCTCGTATTTAGCGGTTCCTTGCGCCCAAGTACCATCCTCGATGCCCTTGAATGCGGAAACCTTCAATAAGTCGCCATCCTGAGCGTTGATCGGACGAACTACCTCGTTGATGAAAGCGGGATCGTTGTTTACGACAGCCTCATCATCCGGAAGGTTAGCCCAAGCGGGATCAACCGTCAATTGGTTGTACTCGCCACCACGGTCTACAGCCGCATAGTTCTTGTTAACTACGTCCTCTCCCTTCTTACCGTAAGACTTAACGATGAATTTCTTCATCTGCTCGATAGCCAAGTCTACAGGGATAACACCCGTGATACGGAAGAAAGCGGACTGGAGGATCGTATTGGTACGGTTACCCAAACCGATCTCCAAGGCGATCTGTGTAGCGTTGATATAATATACAGTGATATTCTTCTGAGCGAAGTAACGTTTTACCTTATTAGGCAAGTGCTTAGCCAACTCCTCGGCGCCCCAAACGGTATTCAACAAGAAGGTACCGTTCTCACGCAAACCACGAGTCACGTCGTACATGCGCAAATAAGCCTGAACGTGGCAAGCCACGAAGTTCGGGGTATTCACCAAATAAGTAGAACGGATCGGATGATCACCGAAACGCAGGTGAGAACAAGTGAAACCACCGGATTTCTTAGAGTCGTAAGAGAAATAAGCCTGACAGTATTTATCCGTGTTATCACCGATAATCTTCACCGAGTTCTTGTTAGCGCCTACCGTACCGTCGGCACCCAAACCGTAGAACTTAGCCTCGAACATACCCTCACCGCCCAAGGCGATCTCTTCCTTCTGAGGCAGAGAAGTGAAAGTAACGTCATCCACGATACCGATCGTGAACTGGTTCTTCGGCATCGGCAACGCCAAGTTCTCGAATACGGACAGGATCTGAGCCGGAGTCGTATCCTTAGAACCCAGACCATAACGGCCACCTACGATAACCGGAGCATCCTCCTGACCATAGAAGCAGTCTTTTACGTCCAGATACAACGGCTCACCGTTAGCGCCCGGCTCTTTCGTGCGATCCAATACGGCGATACGCTTAGCGGTCTTAGGCACGGCAGCCAAGAAATGCTTAGCGGAGAACGGACGATACAAGTGAACGGATACCAAACCTACCTTCTCGCCCTTAGCGATCAAGTGATCGATAGCCTCACGAGCGGCCTCCGTAACAGAGCCCATCGCGATGATCACACGCTCAGCGTCCTCAGCTCCGTAATAATCGAACAAACCGTATTTACGGCCTGTGATCTTGGAAACCTCGTTCATATATTCTTCTACGATAGCGGGAACTGCCTCGTAGTACGTGTTGGAAGATTCTCTGTGTTGGAAGAAATGATCCGGGTTCTCGGCCATACCGCGAGCGACCGGTCTCTCCGGGTTCAAGGCACGGGCACGGAACTCAGCCAAGGCCTTCTGGTCGATAAGCGGAGCCAAGTCCTCATTCTCCAAAGCCTCGATCTTCTGGATCTCGTGAGAGGTACGGAAACCGTCGAAGAAGTTCACGAACGGCACACGAGACTTGATCGTAGCCAAGTGAGCGACACCGGCCAAGTCCATAACCTCCTGTACGGAACCCTCGGCCAACATGGCGAAACCTGTCTGACGGGCAGACATCACGTCTTGATGGTCACCGAAGATACACAACGCATGAGAAGCCAATGTACGAGCGGATACGTGGAAAACGCAAGGAAGCAATTCACCGGCGATCTTGTACATATTAGGGATCATAAGCAACAAACCTTGAGAAGCAGTGTAGGTTGTTGTCAAGGCACCAGCTTGCAATGAACCGTGAACAGCACCTGCGGCACCACCCTCTGATTGCATTTCCTGTACCATTACAGTCTCGCCGAAAATATTCTTACGTCCGGCTGCAGCCCATTCATCTACATATTCAGCCATTGTAGACGACGGAGTGATGGGGTAAATCGCGGCTACCTCGCTGAACATATACGAGATATGAGCAGCGGCCTGATTACCATCACAGGTTAAAAATTTCTTCTGTTTTGTCATAGACCTATAAAACTATTAGTATTAAAAAATATCCTTACTTAATATAAAAAACCGAACAACCAAAGCGGGATCATGTTCCCCTCCCCGATCTCGGTCTTATCGACAGCATAGTACATATCCGGATTGTTCTTCACTTTCATGTTTTCCTCGATCCGGAAATTATACATCGTATTCACCAGAAAGTGGGCGTTCTTGATTCCTTCATTCAGCTTATTGTCTTTCAATAGTTGGTTATAAAAGAACGACTCACGCACCGCCCCAGCATTTACCTCCATCGGACGGATGGGGTACATCAGGTTCGAGTTATACATATATACCTTGCAGGGTTTCTTCGGAAAGGATTCGCCCACCGGATACAGCATATTCATCAAACGGGCATCTGTCAAATACTTGATATAGTTCATCACGGTGGCCCGGGATGTCTCGATATCCTTGCTCAACTGACTCACGTTTGGGGTACAAGGAGCGCTCGTAGCCAATAAGTAGAGTAGTTTGCGTAGCTTTGGCAGGTAGCTTTGTTCGATTTGTTTTATGTATAACACGTCCACCTCTAGCATCATGTTCATGGTCTTCAGCAGGTTCTCGGAGAAGTTGCGCTTTTCCAAGAAGAACGGATAAAAACCATGATGTAGATAATCTTGGAAATAAGCCATCGGCCTTACGACCGAGCAAATACGTTTGGCGATTTCCTGATGATTCTCTAATACCTCATCGAACGTGTACGCAGGAAACTGGTTCCCCGACATCAAGTTCAAGAACTCACGGAACGAGAACCCCCTGAGGTTATACGATACCACCTTGCCGGACAGGTCCGGATTCTCCTCTTTCAGACGCATCACCGACGAGCCGGAGAAAACGATCTTCAAGTCCTCGAAATTATCATAGCAATACCGCAACTCTCTCGACCAGTTGGAATACTTAAATACTTGGTCTATCAACAACACCTTTCCGCCTTTAGCCCGAAACTCGGCGGCGAAATCAACGAGTGTACGCTCCGTAAAATAGAAATGATTTAAATTAATGTATAAGCATTCCTTATTATCGGCACCAAAATATTCACGGGCATAGTCTAACAAGAAAGTGGTCTTTCCGACTCCTCGCGAACCTTTAACACCGATCAACCGATCCTCCCAATTGATCTCATCCATCAATCCCCTTCGTACCGGAGAATACAGATGCTCTACCAGATATTTATGTGTTTTAAAGAATGCTTCCACCTACATAATTGGTAATTGAAAATTTGGAATTACCGATGCAAAGATAAACATCTTTTCTCATTTGCAATGCGGAGATTGCAATTTTATTGCAAAAAGTAAAGTTCAAACTAACAATTGCCTATCAACGTATTCTGTCTCGTAAAGACGGAGCGCACTCCAGTCCTTACGAAACAAAAGATATTATTCAATGATCGAGATCCATCCGTAAGTATCCGGCTCGTCGCCATACTGGATGGCACGTAGCTTATGATATAGTTTCTCGCAAACAGGACCCGGTTTGCCGTCTTTGGCGATAACAAAAGATTTGTTCTCATCCAAATCGTCGATTTGTGAGATCGGGGCGATAACCGCGGCGGTACCACACTCGGCAGCCTCGTCGAACGTAGCGATCTCCTCGAAAGGAACCGGACGACGCTCTACCGTCAAGCCCATATCCTCGGCCAATTGCTGCAAGCTCTTGTTCGTGATCGAGGGCAAGATCGAGTGGGATTGCGGAGTGATATAGCTATTGCCACGGATTCCGAAGAAGTTAGCCGGACCGCACTCATCCAGATATTTCTTTTCTTTCGGATCCAGATACAATACGGCGGCGTATCCCTTGGAATGAGCGATCTCGCCAGCTACCAAGCTAGCGGCATAGTTACCACCCACCTTGATCGTACCTGTCCCGTTAGGAGCCGCACGGTCGTACTCACGAAGCACGCACACCTTCGAGGGCTGGAATCCACCCTTGAAATACGGACCTACCGGAGTGACAAATATCATAAACATATATTCGGGAGCCGGCTTCACACCCACCTGAGCGCCCAAGCCGATCATCAACGGACGAATATATAAAGCGGCACCGCTCTCATAAGGAGGAACAAAACGCTCGTTCAATTTCACGACCTTACGTACAGCTTCCTCGAACATCTCTACAGGCAACTCAGCCATCTTGATACCCCGGCTGGAAGATTGCATACGTTTAGCGTTCTCATCCATACGGAATACACGGATCTTACCGTCTTTTCCACGGAAGGCCTTCAAACCCTCGAAAGACTCTTGTCCGTAATGCAAGCAAGTAGCGGCCATGTGAATATTGATAATCTCGGATGAAGAAACTTCCAACTCACCCCATTTGCCGTCACGATAGTAGCATCTTACATTGTAGTCTGTCTTGATATAACCAAATCCCAGCTCAGACCAATTTAAATTTTCCATATCTATACAATTTGCTGTAATTAGTTTAAAATCAACAAATTACACTGTTAATAATATCGCTCAAAAGCAAAAACGCCCATAGCCGTCGCTATGGGAGATTTTGTGTACCGCAAATATACGCTAATTTATATATAGTTCGGCCTATAAACTAAAAAAAGCAAACGGAAGGCCACGGCTTTTTCATTTAACATTTCGTTAAAGTGGGGTTTCTTGTAAATTTTAACATGCGCTTTTGTTTTCGGTGGAAGGATTCCGGAAAACACGTACGACCTTTCCGGAAAACACGTACGACTTTTTCCAAAAACATGTACGTGTTTTCGCAGAAAGATTATCCTGTTTTTTAATTACTGATTATCAGATTCTTATACACAATTTTCTCTCGTAAACTTATTGTGCGGAATTTCACTTGAGATTCATGCATTCCGGCCTGCCGAAACGGATGGGTAAATGAAAGAGCCGTGGCCTGGATATATACAAATAGCGGATTAAAATCTATGTTACCAAGATTTTTGCTACATTCGCGTCAAAAATAATTAAAATATGAAAGTCATTGATCTGATAAGGAATAGTAAGAGTACCGCTTTTTCTTTCGAGATATTACCGCCGCTGAAAGGTAACAGTATCCAGAAGGTGTATAATGTAATTGACAAGTTGAAGGAATTCGACCCTAAATACATAAATATCACCTCCCACCATAGCGAGTTCGTCTATAAAACCTTACCAGACGGAAGTTTCCAGAAAGTAAACATCCGTAAACGTCCGGGCTCCGTAGCGATCGCTTCGGCTATCCAGAATAAATACGGTATTCCTGCCGTACCCCATATTATATGTAAAGGCTTTACGAAAGACGAGACGGAATACGCTTTGATCGATTTGAACTTCCTTGGCGTAAACAACCTCTTAATATTAAGGGGAGATATAAAGACCTTAGAGGCCTCCCAGCAAAACCCGGAGTTATACCACGATCATGCGACTGATTTACAGCAGCAGGTAAATCATTTCAACGAAGGTATCGCATTAGACGGTTCCAAGATAGACGGTATAGAGACTCCCTTCTCGTACGGCATGGCTTGCTATCCGGAGAAGCACGAGGAAGCGCCCAATATGGAATCTGATATCTATTATTTAAAGGAGAAAGTAAAAAATGGCGCTGAATATCTGGTAACCCAAATGTTCTTCGATAATGAAAAATATTATGCGTTCGTGGATCGTTGCCGTGCGGAAGGCATCACGGTTCCCATCATCCCCGGTATCAAACCGATCGTTTTCAAGAACCAATTAACGGTTCTTCCGAAGATATTCCGTGCGGATATCCCGGAGCCTTTCGCGACAGAATTACGTAAATGTAAAGATGATGCGGAAGCGAAAGAGGTGGGTGTGGAATGGTGTATACAGCAGTGCAAGGATCTGATCGTTCATGGCGTACCGAGCTTACATTTCTACACAATGATGGCCTCGGATAGCGTTTACAAAATAGCGAAAGAAATTTATTGAAATACAATAGGGGTTTTTGTACGCTGAGTTGTCTAATAGAAGTACACGATTGAACAATCATGTACTAAGTATGGTTATTTTTAAAATTCTAAGGTAATGAAATACATATTCTTTATTGGACTTGACTTGGTATTGTATCCGTTCTTAGTTTTACTCTACATATGTCAATTGATATTTACAAAACCTCGCGCTTTTTGATATCTGAATACTTTTCCGTAACTTCGTTCATTATTCTATAGAAAAGGAAATATCTCATGTATTTTAAAGATATCATCGGGCAAGAGGAAGTGAAGGAACGGTTGAGACAATCGGCTCGGACGGGGATCGTACCCCATGCACAGTTATTCACAGAGCAAGGGGGAGCCGGGGCGTTTCCGCTGGCTTTGGCTTACGCCCGTTATCTGAATTGTACGAACCGGACGGACACGGACGCTTGCGGACGTTGCCCGTCATGCCTCAAATATGACGAATTGGCACATCCCGATTTACATTTTGTATTCCCGATCGTAGCCAAGAAAGAGAAAAAGAAAGAGGTCTGCGATGATTATCTCAGTGAATGGCGTGGGTTCCTCAAAGAACATCCCTATTTCAATATGGATGAATGGCTGGATTATATCGAGGCCGGAAACTCACAAGCCATCATCTATTCCAAGGAAAGCGATGAGATTATCCATAAACTGAGCCTAAAGATTTATGAGGCGGAATATCGTATCTTGATGGTTTGGTTGCCGGAGAAACTGCATCCTACTTGTGCCAATAAGCTTCTGAAAATCATAGAGGAGCCTCCTATGAGAACGGTTATCCTTATGGTATCCGAGACTCCGGATCTTATCCTCGGGACCATCCAATCTCGTGCGCAACGCATCCACATCCGTCCCATTGAGACCGATGCGATCATGAATGCCATGGTATCCCGTTTCGGGCTTTCGCCCGACGACGCTAAACACGTCGCTCACCTCTCCTCCGGAAGTTTTATCAAGGCAATGGAGGCGATTAGCTTGGGCGAGGAAAATAAATTCTTTCTGGAGCAATTCAAGGCCATGATGCGAAACTCATGGGCACGAAACGTAAAAGGCATGAAAGCGATGGCAGACGTCATGGCAGGGATCGGACGGGAGCGACAGAAGAACTTCCTCTCCTATTGCCAGCATTTGATCCGGGAGAACTTCATGTACCGGTTCCAATCACCCGAACTTAATTATATGAATCTAGACGAGGCAAGCTTCTCTGTTAAGTTCTCACCTTTCGTGAACGAACGAAACGTGATCGATTTGATGGAAGAATTGGCGAAAGCGGAACGCCATATCACACAGAACGTGAATGCCAAGATGGTCTTTTTTGATTTATCCTTACGAATTACCGTACTAATCAAAAGATAAGTCTTCAGATTTTCTTGTTACGCCAATTTCCTTTCCACAGATAGAAGAAAGAAGAAAGGATCATGATATTATATACATACTCCGTAGTCCAGCAAACCGCCACGTCCGCACGCAACCATACAGCGACATACAATATATATAATACGTACACGAATATGCTAGCCATATCGATTTCCAGCGCACGTCGGGTATTGCCTGTTCCCGATACGCTAAAGAAATAAATAAAACCGGGAACGGCGAAAAGATAAGACGACAGCATCACCCACAGCGAGGGGATCGAGCTAGCGATCAAATCCGGGTTATCCGTATAAATACGCAATACGGTAGACGGGAACATCGCAATCAAGATACCGATCGGTAGCACGAACGCATAGCATAGCTCGATCATCCTCCGGCAAAGCGGAAGCACCCGGTCCGACTCCCCGGCGCCGATCAAGTTACTTACCAGCGAGCTGTTCGTGGAGGCGAAAGCATTCACGAACATAAACAGGAACGAGGAGATGCTACGTACCACATTCGTAATCGCCAACGACCGCTCACCCAGATGCTCCATAGCGATAAAGAAGATAAACCATCCCCCAAAAGCGATCCCATGCTGGATCATCACCCAGATAGAGACACTCAGTATTTGTCCCAGCATCCTAAAATCCACTCTCGTAAAACGGAACAGACCATATTTTTTATAATCTATCTTCTTCCAAGTATAAATCACGAAGAACAATACGGAAACAGCTTCCGAGATCGAGGAAGCGATAGCGGCACCCGCTATCCCCAAAGCGGGGAACCCGAACTTACCGAATATCAAGATATAGTTCAAGACCACGTTGGTAAGCACCATCACCACCGAATTGGCCGTCAAGATCTTCGTATTCGTCGTACTCACGTAAAACGCACGGAACATCACCGCTATAAAAGAGAAGAAGAACCCGTACACCCGCCAGTCCAGATAGCTCATCGTCGCTCGATACACCTCTTCCGAACCGATCATCCGGTGGAGCAGATGGGGCGTAAGCAGATTAGAGGCCGTAAACAACACCGCCGCCAGCAAAAAAAGGAATAGCCCGCCTTGCGTGAAAACCTCGCCGATCCGTTTATACTCCCCCTCACCGTTACGACGTGCCATCATCACCTGAGCGCCTACACTGAAACCAAAGCCCAGCATATAAATCACGAGATAATAGACTCCTGCCAAGGCGGAGGCACCTAGCTCGACCTCGCCGACACGTCCCAGATAAGCGGTATCCGTCAATCCGATCATATGCTCCATGAGCAAGCTGATTAATACCGGATACGTGATCTTTAGAATTTGTTTGTTCGTATATCGCATGATGAATCTTAAATAAAAGGGAGGCAAAGGTAGTAATAAGATGCCAGTCACACAATATTACCCCATGCGATCCGTTTCTTATCATATTACATTATTATACGAAGAGATATGGTTACAAAACTCATCATGGCCTGTATTTTGTCCGCTACGCTATTGAGCTGCAACGGGCAAAACACAAATACGATCAACTACGCTACCGTCGAACCCCTGCATATCAATCGTTTTGACAAGGATTTATTCCGGCTGATCGATACGGAAGATACCACCTTGCAACCCGAACTAATCAAACAATACCCGGAAATGCTGGATATCATCGGGAAAGGCATATTAAACCTGCAAACCATCGAGACTCCCGGCTTCTTCGAGAAAATGCGGAATTATTACTCGGAGCCTACCTTGAAAGGCTTGTATCGTGACGCTATCACCCAATATGCTTCCGTGGAGGATATCGAGAAATCCTTGGGATACGGATTCGCCTATCTAAAGGAGAATTTCCCCTCGATGCAGATCCCTGCTATCTATATGCATGTATCCGGTTTCAACCAGAACGTATTGGTAGGCGATAGCCTGCTTTCCCTTTCCATCGATAAGTACATGGGAAAGGACTATCCCTTGTATCAAGATTTCTTCTATGACTCCCAGAAATTGAAAATGCAACGTGGACTCGTGGTCCCGGATTATCTGGCGGGGTGGCTCATGTCCGAATATCCTTTCGCGGGAAAAGAGAACGTATTGCTGGACCGGATGATTTACGAGGGAAAAATCAAATACCTGCTCTCGCAAGCCCTAGGCGTTCCCGATGCCGCCGAGCTAATGGGATACACCGAACAGGCCTACAACTGGTGCAAGGACAACGAAGGAACAATCTGGAAAGCAATCATCGAGCGCAAGCATCTTTATACCCCGGATCAACTGACAACTTCCCAGTATTTCGAGGATACCCCGGCCATTTTCCCCGAGAACGACGCTCCCGGGAATATCGGGACTTGGATAGGCTGGCAGATCATCAACCAGTACATGAAGGAGACGGGATCTACCCCGGAGGCGTTGATGCAAAACAACGACGCCCAAGAAATCCTAACCGCCTCAAAGTACAAACCCCTATAAACAGGAAAACCGCCCTATTCTCACGAACAAGACGGATAACCTAATCTAACTTAATTCTAATACCATGAAAAACACTATATCTTAATAACAAGGCTTTTTAAAAAAGGTTCAATGGAATGAGATTTTAAACCTCTTATTTACCTCGGTTGTTGTAACAGGAAACGAAAACAAGGTGAGTCCGATGGATAATGATCTCTTAGATATAACAAAATTGAGGCGCTGGCGGATCTGGAAATTGAAACTTATTGACGCCAGACTTTATTTTGTAAGCATTTTCGTGGGATTGCTGACCGGGTTGGTAGCGGTACCTTATCACTATCTGCTCCAGCAGTTATTCAATAGCCGGAAACTTTTTTTCGACGGTCATTACCCTTGGTATTTCCATGTCTTGTTCTTCTTCACGCTATGGGGTATATTGCTTTGCGTGAATTGGATGGTCAAGAAGATGCCGCTGATTACCGGTGGGGGCATTCCCCAGACACGGGCGGTTATCAATGGCAGGATCACTTATAAAAACCCGTTGACACAATTAATCGCCAAGTTCACGGGAGGGATATTAGCGATCAGCGCCGGCCTGTCCCTTGGTCGTGAGGGACCGTGCGTACAGATCGGATCTTACGTGGGGAATATCATTTCCAAATGGGGACACGTATTGGCTGGAGAGCGCAAGCAACTTTTGGCTGCCGGCGCAGGTGCCGGATTGGCCGCCGCTTTCGCCGCTCCCCTCGCTTCCTCACTTTTGGTGATCGAGTCCATCGAACGGTTCGACGCTCCCAAGACCGCCATTACCACCTTGCTGGCAGGGGTCGTGGCGGGAGGCGTAGCGAGCTTGATTTTCCCCTTCAACCCCTACTCGCAGATTAGCGCTATTGCCCCGCAGGCTACTTTTATAGATCAACTGAAGTTGTTCTTATTTCTGGCCGTGGTTATTTCCGTCTTCGGGAAAATTTACTCGATGTTTACCCTTTGGTGCAAGGATTTCTTTACCAGACTGAAGCATCCTCCTTATATGAAGATGTTGTACCTGCTTATCATAGCGTATACGATCTCATTGACGGAGATCGACTTGACAGGAGGAGGCGAGCAATTCCTTATCATGCAAGCGATGCATGGATATCACCCCGTTTTATGGATAGCGGCGATGATGCTCATCCACTTGATATTCACGTCTCTCTCTTTCTCCTCCGGACTGCCGGGAGGGAATTTCATCCCTACACTAGTTACCGGGGGATTGTTCGGGCAGATCATCGCCTTATTATTGGTGAAGTATGGTTTCATTGAAACGGAGAGCATCAGCTATATCATGTTAATCAGCATGGTAGGTTTCTTGGTGGCGGTAGTCCGGACACCGCTGACGGGTATCGTCTTGATTACGGAGATAACCGGGCATCTGGATGTATTCTACCCCTCTATCATTGTCGGCGGGCTTACGTATTACTTCACGGAAATGCTACAGATAAAGCCCTTTAACGTGGTTCTCTACGACGAGATGATCTCGACTCCAGCCTTCCGTACCGAAGGGCGTTCCAGCCTGTTCGTAGAGATCATGACAGGTGCCTATTTCGACGGGAAGGAGGTAGATCACCTCACCCTCCCCCAACGTTGTATCATCAAGACTATTCACCGGGATCGCAAGGACTTGGCTCCCGCCGGACAGACTCTTATCCCCGGTGATCAAGTTGAGATCGAGATCGATTCGCAGGATATCGAGAAGCTGTATGAGCCGCTGATTAGCATGGCGAACATCTATTAATCGCAGACCTGCCAATCGCCTCGAAAAGAAATGCCACACCAAGAATCCCCCGGTGTGGCACATCAACAAAACGCTACATTATCAGAAGTTATATTGAGCGGAAACATTAAGTCGGTTGGCGTGGCGGGTCATATCGTTGAAATCGGTACGCCAGCCTCTCAAATACTCGGCGCCGACTTGCAGATTAGCGTTCACGTTCCAGAAAATGTTGGCTACCAAGTATTGACCGTAGCGGTATTGATCCGACGGGGTAACCGGGTAATCATTCTCGCTGTATAAACGAGTCTGGCTATAGGTGCTGGAGACGAATACCTTCGGCGTGATATTATACTGCAAGCCAGCGTACCAACCCATCATCGGAAGCACTTGCATCTTGCCTTTGGCCTCGGGGTCCGGAACCAGATCCACGTCCAGATTACTGATATCATTCAAGAACTGGCTGATCCCCCGGCCGTAAGTAGCCTGACCGTAGAAGTTCAGCTTGCTCGTCACATTGAACGTAGAGGCGGCAAACACGCCCCATCCGGCCTTAGACTCGGCCCGTTGCGCCACCAAGTTCTCATACGTCATATTACGTACGATACCAGCTACACGGATATGGCTGCTCTTATTCCAAGCGTATTGGATATAGGCAGGGAAGTTCGGCATACGTTGGTTACTGATATTCACGCTTTGGTTCGTGATGCCATCCACCACTGGCATCTCGATACCTACACCCGCTTTCCATCCCTTACCGAAAGCACGCTCATAGCGTAACAGGGTGGCACGGCTGAAAACCTGTCCGGCAGGCCCCGCATAATCGATCGAGGGCGGAAGGGCGGCCAGATCCATGAAGGTACTATAATCGTAACCCATCGTGAAACCAAGGAAAGACACATAGGCGTTCTGGAGCTCGAAGACCTTGCTGCCTCCCCGGAAGTTACCCGCCGTATACACGACGAAATCCCCGAGGTGTTTGGTACGACCCACTAATTTCAAGAATATCGTACTGGTAGTAGCGTCCATCTGGAACTGGTTACGGACGTAGTTCTGCCCACCATTCGGGATCATGGACGGATAGAAATCGACATCATCCGAGATCCCGCCGAAATCATACTCCGCCGTAGCCTTCACGTAACCGCCGATACCCAAGGCGAAACGTCCCTTACGATCGGTCAATACGAAGCGGGGGGCTTTCGGGTCGTGGAAACGAGGGCTCTGCGTCTCATTCATTATCCTCACGATTTCATCACCTGCCTTGTCTTGGCTGACAAGGACTATCGAATTTGGCACGTCATCCTCGATGACCACCTTTTGAGCCTTAGCGGGAGCCGATAAGAATCCCATACCTAGCAGTAATACTGCTCCTTGTACAAATAGTCTCATAAATGTGTTTTGTTTAGATTAATTACCTACCTTGAACAAGGCTATAAAGAAAAGGTTCTGATTTTAACAACCCTACGAGCACTTTTTCCACCCTATTGCCCGTTCAAAAAATATTCATATATTTGCGGAATATATTACTTGGGATGAGAAGATTTTTATTGTTCATACTCGCTGTTCTTTACCTCGGGGTTTCCTCCGGGTTTGCGCTGAATTACCATTATTGTATGGGTAAGTTGGCGGAGGTGAGTTTGCAGTATCTTGACACTTGCCCCAGTTGCGGTGAGGCGGGCACGTCCCATAAGTGCTGCTCTACCGAGACGGAATATGTTAAGTTATCCGTCGATCAGGATGTGGCGAATACGCTCGTGCAATTGTCCGCTCCTGTCGCTGTAGTTTTGTTGTTCGATCTACTCGACTCCTATAAGATCGCCGGGCGAGACGAGACAACACGTTCCAATCCCTTTATTAATCCACCCAAGGAGAATAGCGCTATCCCGTTATTCGTCCATCATTGTACTTTTTTGATTTAGCGTATAGGCTTCCTTTTTAAAAGGCGATTTACGTCTGTTTACGCACGAGTACCGGCGTAATCTATTGCGAGTACTGGAGTAATCCACCGCAAGTACTGGAGTAATCCATTGCAAATACTGGAGTAATCCATTGCGAGTACTGGCGTAAAGCATCACGAGTACTCATGTGATCGCTTGCCTTCAAAGACGAACAAATAAGCGTTCTCATATGTTTTCAAATCATAAAAGCTCATTCAAATGTTAAACAGAATCATTCGTTACTTCCTTGAGAACAGGGTGGTAACCTTACTTTTACTAGTGCTGATTATCGTATGGGGCATCTCCACGTCCCCCTTCAATTGGCACGGGGGGATCATTCCCCGGAATCCGATTCCGGTAGACGCCATCCCCGATATCGGCGATAACCAGCAGATCGTGGCCACGGAATGGATGGGCCGCTCGCCGAAGGATATACAGGACCAGATCACTTATCCGCTGACCACCTCTCTTTTAGGTATCCCGGGAGTGAAGACGATCCGTAGTTCCTCCATGTTCGGGATGTCCTTCATATACATTATCTTCGATGACGATATAGAGTTCTACTGGAGCCGTTCCCGTATATTGGAGAAGCTGAACTCCCTGCCTCCGGGAACCTTGCCGGAAGGCGTGCAGCCTACCTTGGGACCGGACGCTACCGCCCTCGGGCAGATCTATTGGTATACGCTGGAAGGACGGGACCCCAAGACCGGTAAACCTACCGGAGGCTGGAACGCCGAGGAGTTGCGTACGATACAGGATTTCTACGTCAAGTACACCTTATCCTCCGCCGAGGGGGTATCCGAGGTTGCCTCGGCGGGCGGCTTCGTGAAGGAGTACCAGATCGAGTTGAACCCAGATGCCATGTACGCCTTCAACGTCTCCGTGATGGATATCATGAGCGCCATCAAGAAGAGCAACCTCGATATCGGCGCCGAGACGATGGAGATCAACAAGGTGGAGTACCTGATCCGGGGCTTGGGGTATATCAAGAATGTAAAAGATATAGAGAATGCCGTCGTCACCGTTCGGGAAGGCGTGCCGGTTCGCATATCGGACGTGGCGTTCGTGAATATCGGCCCCGGAACCCGACGGGGAGGGCTGGACAAGGAGGGTGTGGAGGCCGTGGGCGGAGTGGTAGTAGCCCGCTATGGCTCCAACCCCTTGGAGGTTATCAATAACGTAAAGGCGAAGATCAAGGAGATGGAGCCGGGATTGCCCCAAAAGGTACTGGCGGACGGGACGGTCTCCAAGGTAACCGTCGTGCCGTTCTACGACCGTACGGGGCTTATCAAGGAGACGATCGGGACGTTGGAGACCGCCCTCTCCCACGAAATATTGATCTGCGTGATCGTTATCATCGTGCTGGTGCTCAATCTGAGGGCCTCTATCGTTATCGCCAGTATGCTACCGATAGCAGTGCTCGCCACGTTCATCATCATGCGTTATACGGGGATAGCGGCGAATATCGTGGCTTTATCGGGTATAGCGATCGCCATTGGCGTGATGGTGGATGTAGGGGTCGTCTTCGTGGAAAGTATCATCCGTTACCGGGAGATGCCCGAGAACAGGCATATACAGGGGGGAAAGGCGTTTGTCAACCTTATTTATAAGGCGGTAAGCGAGGTGTCCGGGGCAATCAGCACAGCGATGATCACGACGATCGTCAGCTTCCTCCCCGTCTTCACCATGGAGGCGCAGGAAGGGAAGATGTTCTCGCCTTTGGCCTATACCAAGACGTATGCTTTGGCTTCCGCCTTCGTGCTGGGATTGATCTTGCTTCCTTCCCTATCGTATTGGTTGTTCTCGATAAAGATCCATTCAAGGCTGATACGGAAAATACTGAATTGCCTGTTGATCGTGGCCGGAATCGCCTTACTTATTATTTATGGAAGTATTCCGGCTATCGGGCTAACGGCAGTCGGGGTGAATAATCTATTGTCCGGTTATTGGAAGAAGCCTCAAATGAGCACTTATATCAATATCGGTATCACCCTCTTTGTCACGATCTATTACCTGTCCGAGGAATGGTTGCCGATGGGGCCGCAAAAAGGGATGCTCGCCAATATCCTGTTCGTGGCGGGTTGCGTAGCCATCATCCTAAGCATCCTGTGGCTGCTCGTTATGTATTATGAGAGGATATTGCGCTGGTGCTTGGATAACCGCTGGAAATTCATGTTGATTCCGGGAGCTACCATCGTATTCGGTTTCTGGATATGGAGAGGCATCGGACAGGAGTTTATGCCTAGCCTGAACGAAGGTTCTTTCCTACTGATGCCGACTAGCATGCCGCATTCCGGTATCGAGCAAAACCTTGATTATATAGAGGCGCTCGACAAACGGCTGGCCTCTATCCCCGAGGTGGAGACCGCCATCGGTAAATGGGGCCGTGTAAACTCCGCCCTCGATCCAGCGCCGGTACAGATGTTCGAGAATACGATCAACTACCGTCCGGAATATATCCTGAATGAGGACGGGAAAAGGGAACGTTTCAAGGTAAACCGGCAAGGGGAGTATCTCCTAAAAGATGGAGGCGTATATAACCCCAAAGACGGTTTCCGGCTGATTCCCTCAGACAGCCTGATCCCAGACGCTAAAGGCGATTACTTCCGCCAATGGCGACCGGAGATCAAGAACACGAACGATATCTGGCAACAGATCGTGAACGTCACCCATCTTCCGGGATTGACTTCCGCCCCGAAGCTGCAGCCTATCGAGGCCCGTCTCGTCATGTTATCCACCGGTATGCGTGCCCCGATGGGTATCAAGGTGTATGGCCCGGATCTGGAGACGATCGAGAAAGCCGGAAAGGCGATCGAGAAGGCATTGAAAGAGGTACCCTCCGTTATCCCCTCTTCCGTATTTTACGACCGTGCGGTAGGCGCCCCTTATCTGGAGATCGAACTGAACCGTGAGAATATGGCCCGTTACGGCGTAAACGTGGAGGACTTGCAAGAGATATTAAGTGCCGCTGTCGGTGGCATGGTACTGACCCGCACCGTGGAAGGCAGGGAACGTTTCCCGGTGCGCCTACGCTACGCTCGTGAGCTTCGAGATAATCCAGAGGCGCTAGGTATGATCCTCGTACCGACCGCCACTGGGGCGCAAGTCCCGCTTAAAGAGCTTGCCGATATCAACTATACCCGTGGAGCGCAGATGATCCAAAGCGAGAACACTTTCTTGGTAGGCTACGTCATCTTCGACAAACTGGCGGGGAAGGCGGAAGTGGATGTCGTGAAAGAGGCTTCCCGCATCCTTGAGCAACAAATAAAGGAGGGAGGGTTGAACCTTGATCCCGGCGTATCCTATAAGTTCGCCGGCAATTACGAGCAGCAGGAGCGTGCCACCAGCCGGCTGATGATCGTCGTTCCCCTCGCCTTGTTGATCGTCCTGCTGGTTCTATACTTTCAATTCAAGACGGTCACTGCCTCACTGATCCATTTCTCCGGGGTGTTCGTGGCCTTCGCCGGAGGTTTTATCTTGCTATGGCTTTACGGACAGGATTGGTTCATGAACTTCTCCATCGCCGGAGAGAATATGCGGGATCTTTTCCAGATGCACACGATCAATCTGAGCGTGGCAGTCTGGGTCGGTTTCATCGCCTTGTTCGGTGTGGCTACGGATGATGGGGTATTGATGGGAACCTACATCCATCATGTATTCCTCGAGCGAGACCCCCGCACCAAGCACGATATCCGGGAAGCGGTAGTAGCCGCCGGACTGAAACGGGTACGCCCTGCGGCCATGACTACAGCCACTACCCTGATCGCTTTGCTCCCCGTACTTACCTCTACCGGTAAGGGGGCGGATATCATGGTACCGATGGCTATCCCTACGTTCGGAGGAATGCTGATCCAGAGTATGACCATGTTTGTCGTTCCCGTCCTGCAATGCTGGTGGCGGGAGAACGCTATAAAGAAAGAACAAAAGAATAAAATTCAAGAGGAGGTAACGACTTATGAGATATAAAAGAATCAGATCAATCATCATGGCAGGTGTACTGGGGATGCTAAACGTCCTTTTCGCTTACTCCCAGCCGGCCGATAGTTTAGGCTATTATCTGGAACTGGCGGCACGTAACAATCCGCAGATCAACGCCGACTTCTCCCTGTATAAGGCATCTTTGGAGAAAGTCCCGCAAGCCGGAGCCTATCCGGACCCGGAACTGGAGATCGGTTTCTTCCTGAAACCGATGGAGATCTTGTCCGGAAAGCAAATAGCGGATTTCACCTTGATGCAAATGTTCCCTTGGTTCGGTACCCGGAAGGCGGCCCGCAACGAGGCGACCGAGATGGCCCGGATGGCTTACGAACAATTCCGTAACAGTCGCAACAACCTGTATTACGAGGTGAAGAGTCAATGGTACCAGCTTTGCAATATCAGCGAGCAGTATAAAAATACGCAGGCGAACCTTCGTCTGCTAGACCAGTTGGAACAGTTGGCATTGAACCGCTTCTCCGCTCCGTCGGCGAAGGCGGGCGGTTCCTCCGTCTTACCCTCCCCCGTATCTTCTGCTCCATCGACTCCTCCCGCCGTATCCGGTGGAGGTATGTCGGGTATGGGAGGCAGTAGCATGGGAAGCCCTACGGTACAAAGCACGGGAGCATCCGGTAGTACGATGTCCGGAATGTCCGGCGGTAGCCCTATGGGTGGAGGCTCTATGGGAAGTGGCAACTCCATGGGCGGAATGTCGGACGTACTGCGAATCCAGATGGAGAAGGTAGAACTGGAGAATACGCTAGCCTCCTTGTTATCGCAACGGAAAACGGCCGAGGCTGCTTTTAATACGTTGCTCAATCAGTCGCTAGCTACCCCGATTTCCGTCCCCGACTCGTTGGAACGGCTTCCTCTCTCATGGAGTGAGTCGATGGCTCTTGACAGCGTCATCTCCAACAACCCCATGCTTACCATGCTGGAGGCGGAAGGAAACGCTTACCGGGCCAAGGCGGAGATGGACAAGAAAATGAGTTACCCCATGCTAGGTATCGGCCTCCAGTATTCCTTGATCGGGAAGAAACCAGAGGATATGTCTATGGGCTCTATGTCCGGTATGAACGGAAAGGATATGTTCATGCCCATGCTAAAGATCAGCCTTCCTATCTTCCGTAAGAAATATAACGCACAGCAACGGGAAAGCAAGCATTATTGGAAATCCAGCGAGTTGAAGTACGAGAACACGATGAACCAACTGCAAGCCGAGTATATCCGTATTACCCAGCAATTGGAAGATGCCGCACGGAAAATCGATTTGTACCAGAAACAATACGATCTATCGTTGGCCACCTACCAACTGATCGTCCGGGAATTCTCGACAGGAAGTACGACCTTGACCGACGTGATCCAAGTGGAGCGACAAATGTTGGACTATCACTTGAAGAAAAGCGAAGCGATAGCGGAATATAATACCCAAATCGCCGGAATCGAGAAATTAATATCCACCTCTGTAAACGAATAAGAAAATGAAAAATATAAATGAAACCGTAAAATCCAAGTACCTGATATATATCCTGTTCCTAGCGGGCGGCCTCTTGTTGGGCTGGCTTCTGTTCCATAACTCCGATACCGACAGCCATACGTCACAAGCGAGCGAGACCGGCACGGAAGTTCACGACCCTACGCATGGCCACGACCTCCAACAGAACGAGGCCGGCGAGTGGACTTGTTCCATGCATCCCCAAATTCGCCAAGACAAGCCGGGTAAATGCCCTATCTGCGCCATGGATTTGATCCCTGTACGTAAGAGCTCCTTCTCCGACAAGGCCATCGATCCCAACGCCATTCAGCTTTCGGAAGAAGCAGCAGCCTTAGCGGACGTACAAACCTCCAAGGTATCCCGCCAGAATCCGGTCAAGCAAGTCCGTTTATACGGCAAGATCGTACCGGACGAGCGTAGCCTGCAATCTCAAACAGCCCATGTAAGCGGACGCATCGAGAGCTTGAACGTTGATTTCACGGGTGAGACGGTGCGTGCCGGACAGACCCTCGCTACCCTCTACTCCCCAGAGCTTTTCACCGCCCAGCAAGAATTGTTGGAAGCGATCCGCATGGGACAATCTCAATTGATACAGGCCGCCCGTGAAAAACTATATTTATGGAAGATGACAGATGCCCAGATCGCCGCTATCGAGAAGTCCGGCTCTATCTCCCCGGTTGTAGAGATCAAGTCGAACACGAGCGGTATCGTCCTGTCCAAGCGGGTAAGCCAAGGTGATTATGTATCCCAAGGAGCTATCCTTTTCGACGTGGCGAACCTCACGAAGGTATGGGCCTTGTTCGACGCTTTCGAGGTGGATCTCCCTTTCCTTAGCAAAGGTGATCCGGTGGAATTTACCTTGCAAGCGCTACCCGGCAAGAAGTTCTCGGGTAAGATCTCTTTCATCGACCCGATCTTGAACACGACGACCCGTACCGCCAAGGTCCGTGTAGAGGTACCGAACGCCTCTTTGGAGCTCAAGCCCGAGATGTACGCCACGGCAAACGTAAGCGCCCCGCTCCGCAACTATAAGAACGAGATCGTCGTACCGCAAACCGCTGTGCTCTGGACGGGTAAACGTGCTATCGTGTACGTAAAGCAACCGGATACGAATACCCCCGCTTTCTTGATGCGTGAAGTGGAGCTAGGCCCTTCCCTTGGTAACTCTTATGTTATCTTGAATGGCTTGCGAGAAGGTGAGGAAATCGTAACCAACGGAGTCTTCGCCATAGACGCCAGCGCACAGCTGGAGGGAAAAACTTCCATGATGAATAACGGCGACGAGCCCGCCAAGCCTATGATTGGGCATGAGGGGCATATGATGCATGCGCAAAGCGCCACGGGGGTAGCCTCCGAGCATGCCATGTTCGGTGTCAAAGGCTCTTGCGATATGTGCAAGGAACGTATCGAGAAAGCGGCCAAAGGAGTAAATGGTGTGTTATCCGCTCATTGGGACAAAGATACCCAGATGATCCATCTCCAGTACGATCCCCAAAAGACCTCCCCGAAAGCGATCAGCAAGGCGATCGCTAAAGTAGGCCATGACACGGATATGGATAAGGCGGATAAAGCCGTATATGATAAGCTACCGGCTTGTTGCCACTATAGATAAAGTATTGGACATTCGGGGGTGTGTCAAAAGTGTGAACATGGCACGCAGATAACGCTGATTGAGCAGATGACCGCAGATTTATGATATGAAAATCAATATATTATCTGCGTAAATCTGCTAAATCTGCGTGCCATAATACCAACTTTTAACACCCCCTCCTTATTAGTAAAGATTCCAACGAAAAGAAGCGACTGCTTTAGCGGGAACCTCGTAGGTAAACGAACGTTCGCCGCTGTTTACCGTTATATTTTTAGTCCCGTCCGTATTATTTAGTAATACGAGCGCTTCCGTTCCATCTAAATTCTCGAAGGCGGAATACATAATCCCATCAGCCGTATACCCTTTAGAGCCGATCCGTACTGCCCCCGGTTTCACCACAGAGGATAAATGACCGATAATATAATAATGAGAATTCCGGGTAATCGTCTTATAATCCGAGCGATCGATATCCACGGCACCATAACAAGTCTGGCAACCACCCTCTCGGTTCGGTCCCCGCTCGTTGTCCAGCATCAAGTTCCATACGATAACTGCCTTACACCAGTTATTCACCGTACCCAAGGCCGTCTCCTCCATATCTTCCATCAAGCGTTTCTCTAAGTTACGTCCATCATTCCACATGCCGATAGAAGTTTCCGTAAATATTAATTCTTTATCGGGGAACTTGCCGTTTACGTTATTCAACTCCTCCCGGTCGCCCCCGTAATTATGGTAAGCGGCACCTGTCAGGAAAGAAGCGGCATTCTCATCCTCGTAGATTTTCATCGGATAGCCTTGCTGCTCCAACATATTATCGTAATTGTAATTATGGTCGAAAGCGTAGATCTTCGTCTTGAGGCCAGTCTCTTTCAGTTTAGGGCCTAGAGCGTCACGCACGAAAGAGAGTTGCTCCTCCCATCCCATAAATAAGGAAGCGGAATTTCCTCGGTTCAAAGGTTCGTTTTGGGGAGTTATCGCCTCGATAGGAATCCCCTCGGCCTCCATCGCCTGTATCCATTTCACGAAATAGGTAGCGTAATCTTGATAATAGGCGGGATTCAGCTGTCCGCTAGTCCACGACTCGAACGGGCGCAAATCCTTTAAGTTATCCACCTTCATCCATCTTGGACAAGTCCAAGGCGATCCCAAGATTTTTATAGAAGGGCTGATCGCCAAGATCTCCTTCAAGATCGGTATCACATACTCCTTCTCCTCGCTCTGCAAGGCGAAATTCTCGACACCCTTCGTGTCACAACAAGTATACTCACTTAAAGAAAAGTCCGAGCAGCCAATCGAGATACGGATATAGCTATACCCCATCCCCTCCGTATCAGAGAAAGTCTCTTTCAGGAAAGCTGTCCGATCCTCGGGAGCCATCCGCATCAAGTTATAGCAGGTAGAGCCTGTCACGGCGGCGCCAAAGCCATCCATCGTCTGATAGCGCACCGAAGGGTCTATCGTTATCGCGGAAGGCGAGGCGGCTTGTTTGTCCCCCAAGGCGATCTCACTTCTCACGAAATCTTTCGCACGATCGTTTGTCGTGACATACACCGTTACATTGTCCGAGGTCTTCGCTCCAGAACATGCGTTCAAGCAAATCAAGACCATTAATAAAGAAAAGAGAACCATACGTATTAAATTAAATAGTTTATCGAATTACCGGGTTTCTGAACCTTTCAAGATCGCCTTCACGTGATTCTTTAAGATGTGGAAGGCAGGAGCGGCCATCGATCCATGATCATATCCGTCCAACTCATAGATATAAGTATTCTTATGTCCGGCCACTTTCATCATACGCCAGAAATAGGCGTTCTCCTCATAGCGGCCCAGCATCTCCATCTCCCGGTCGCCCGAGACGATAATCAATGGAGGAGCGTCAGGACGTACGTAAAACAAAGGGGCGAACTCGTCGATACTCGGTTGGGTATCTTTCATCCCCTTCGCCTGCCGATAAGCGAAATGGCTGATCGCATGACCGCTGAAAGGGATTAATGCGGCGATGGAATCAGCATCTATCCGGTACTTAGTCAACCACTTCTTATCCAGTCCGACCATATTTGTTAAATAACCTCCGGCGGAATGACCTGAGACAAAGATTTTACGCCTATCCCCACCATACTTCTCAATTTCGCTGAATGTCCAAGCGACAGCGGCGGCGGCATCATCGATACAATCGCTCAACGTGGCTTTGGGTAGCAGACGGTAATTTACGGCGATAACGGCTAATCCGCAGTTCTTCAATTCCTCCGGGATGAATTTGCTACCTCCCGACAAGCCGCCTCCGTGAAACCAAACTACCGTAGGGAAGTCTTTTGCGTTCTCGGGATAATAAAGATCCAATTTACAACGTTCCACCGCATATGGATTTTTCGATTGGGTATAAGAGATATCTCTGACTATTTTATAGTCTTGATCTTGCGCCGCAAGGATATTACAGATAAACAGACTAAATAGAAATAAATAGATTTTCTTCATGATATTAGATAATAGATTTAATACATCAAATTTAATATAAAAAAAGGAGTCACCCCTTACGGACTGACTCCTCTCCATC
>NZ_QTMJ01000029.1:0-44649 GCF_003635485.1 Parabacteroides sp. AF19-14
AAGCTGTATGCTTAATCCCCCAGGTTTATCGGGTGAGCCTATATCATGCCTCTGCGGGAAGGCGGATCATTGCCTGCTTTAGCGGAGGCAGACGATGAGTTTAAATATGTCGTTAAGTTCCGGGGGGCCGGACATGGGACAAAAGCCTTGATAGCCGAGTTGATCGGAGGTGAGATCGCTCGTTGCTTGGGTTTCCATGTACCGGAATTGGTCTTCCTGAATCTTGACGAGGCTTTCGGGCGGTCGGAAGGTGACGAGGAGATACAAGACTTACTACAAGCAAGTCAAGGGCTCAATCTGGGATTACATTTTTTATCGGGAGCCTTGACTTTCGATCCGGTAGTCAATCGTGTAGATCCCAAACTCGCCTCACAAGTCGTATGGCTCGATGCTCTTTTGACAAATATAGACCGCACGGTCCGGAATACGAATATGTTGATATGGAATAAGGAACTTTGGCTCATCGATCATGGAGCTTCCTTATTTTTCCATTTCTCATGGGTAAATTGGCAAAAACATGCGATCGGCCCTTTCATCCATATCAAGGATCATGTATTATTGCCACAAGCGACGCTGCTGGAGGAAGTAAACAAAGATTTCAAACGTATCTTAACGGAAGAGAAAATTCGTGAGATCGTAGGTCTAGTACCCGACGATTGGTTGCATTGGAACGATAGTCCCGGTACGCCTCAAGAGATACGTGATGTATATATCCGGTTCTTAATTGACCGAATCGCCCATTCTGACACGTTTATAAATGAAGCTCGACATGCAAGACAAACACTTATATGAATATGCCGTAATCCGTATCGTACCGAAAATCGAACGGGAGGAGTTTATCAATGTAGGCCTTATCATGTTCTGTAAACGGCCTAAATTCATCAAGGCTCGCTATCATGTAAACGAGGAGAAACTTCGTCTGTTCACATCAGATATAGATAAGGAATCTTTGTGTACGAATCTCCACGTTTTCGATAAGATATGTTCCGGCGCAAAGGATGGAGGTCCTATAGCCAGCCTAGATATTCCGGAGCGCTTTCGTTGGCTTACCGCCATAAGAAGTGCCTCTATCCAAACCTCGCGTCCACATCCCGGTTTTTCCAACGATCTAGAACAGACATTTGAGAGATTATTTCAAGAATTAGTCTTATAGATAATAAACATAAATCTCCGTATCACGATAAAAGAAAAAAGACGGATCGTCCAAACAACCCGTCTTTCCTTATAGAACTAATAGATATTATACTTATCCTCTTAAGTCCGCATCCATAGCGGCGGCAGCCTTACGACCGTCTCCCATCGCCAGAATCACGGTAGCTCCACCACGAACGATGTCACCACCGGCATACACATCGCCTAAAGCAGAACGCATACTGTCTTCCTCCACTACGATCGTACCCTTCTTGCTCACCTCCAAGCCTCCAAAGGCACGGGGTATTAATGGATTCGGAGATACACCGACGCTGACGATCACCTCATCCACATCGATTGTTTCGATAGCTCCCTCGATAGGTACCGGACGACGGCGACCAGAGGCATCCGCCTCACCTAGCTCCATCTTCTGCAAGCGCATCTGCTTAACACGACCTCTTTCATCTCCTATATATTCAATCGGATTATGAAGCGTCAAGAACTCTACACCTTCTTCCTTCGCATGTTTCACCTCTTCCAAACGAGCGGGCATCTCCTCCTCGCTACGACGGTAGACAATCATAGCACGCTCAGCGCCCAGACGGCGAGCAGTACGGACAGAGTCCATAGCTGTATTGCCACCTCCGATCACGGCCACCTTCTTCCCTTGTAGCACCGGCGTATCACTTTCCGGATTCGCCGCATCCATTAAGTTTACACGGGTCAAATACTCGTTGGACGACATCACGCCCACAAAGTTCTCACCCGGAATGTTCATAAAGTTAGGCAGACCGGCGCCACTTGCCACGAACACGCCCTTAAAGCCATCCGCATGCAAATCATCATAACTGATCGTCTTACCCACGATACAATCTTTCTCAAACTGTACGCCCATCTTACGAAGGCCATCAATCTCCACGTCCACGATCTTATTCGGTAGGCGGAACTCCGGGATACCATATTTCAATACACCACCGATCTCATGCAATGCCTCGAACACAGTCACATCATATCCACGCTTCGCCATATCTCCGGCAAAAGACAATCCGGCAGGACCGGAACCTACCACGGCAATCTTGATACCGTTCTTCTCCGCAATCTCCGGAACCGAGATATTACCGCTCTCACGTTCGTAATCAGCGGCGAAACGTTCCAAGTAGCCAATGGCAACCGCTTCCTTACCCATTTTCAAATGGATACACTTGCTCTCACATTGTTTCTCCTGCGGACAGACACGACCGCAAACAGCGGGCAGGGCACTTGTCTCTTTCAAGGTCTTAGCGGCCTCCAAGAATTCCCCACGCTCGATATTCTTGATAAAAGTAGGTATATTGATATTTACCGGACATCCCTGCATACAAGTAGGATTCGGACAATCCAGACAGCGCTCGGCCTCTTGCATAGCCTGTTCTTTTGTCAAGCCTAAGTTAACTTCCTCCAAACGGGTACGACTCCGGTATTCCGGGTCCAACTCGTTCATCTTCACACGGGGGATATCCGCACGTTCTTTATTTTTCTTGCTTTTGCGAAGCGCCTCCCGCCAAGGTTCGGCACGACGAGCAGCGATTAATTCTTCTGTTGTCATGATTCAATTACGTGGTTTCGTTATTTCTTCTCTATATCCTTATAAGCGCCGAGGCGCATGATCATCTCATCAAAATCCACTTGATGAGCATCGAACTCCGGTCCGTCCACACAAACGAACTTGGTCTTCCCGCCTACCGTGATACGGCAAGCACCACACATACCCGTTCCGTCCACCATGATCGTATTCAAGGAAGCTACGGTAGGAATCTCGTATTTCTTTGTAAGAGCGGAAACGAATTTCATCATAATAGCCGGACCGATCGTAACGCATAAATCCACCCTCTCCCGGTTGATCACGCTCTCCACACCATTCGTCACCAAGCCTTTCGTACCCAGAGAGCCATCATCCGTCATGATAATTACCTCATCCGAGTTTTGGCGCATCTGCTCCTCAAGGATCACCAAGTCCTTGGTACGGGCCGCCAATACGACGATCACACGATTTCCTGCCTTATGGAAAGCCTCCACGATCGGCAACAACGGAGCGACACCTACGCCACCACCGGCACAAACAACCGTTCCAACCTTCTCGATATGGGTAGCCTGCCCTAACGGACCCACCACATCCGTGATATAGTCACCCTCGTTCAATTCACAGATTTTACGGGATGAGCCGCCTACCGCTTGGATCACCAAGGTGATGGTACCTTTCTCGGTATCCGCCCCGGCAATGGTAAGAGGTATACGTTCGCCTTTTTCGCCAACCTTCACGATCACGAAGTGACCGGCCTTGCGGGAGCGGGCAATCAAAGGAGCCTCGACTTCCAGCTTCACCACGTTGGCTGAGAAATGTTCTTTACTTACAATCTTATTCATTATAATCGCTACTGTTGATAGTTTGTCTTGTTTTGCTGGCAAAAATAAGATAAAAAAGTGAATATAGCCCTATTTTCCTTAACAAAAGGCTTTATTCAAACAAACCTTCATCACGCACTAACATCAAAATAGCGGAATGAGGAACAATCAAGAACTTCTCGTCATTAAAATTGATCTCGTAAGCGGCATTCTGCAAATAGACAGCCAAATCACCTTCACGGGCTTGAAGCGGCAAGTATTGCACCTCCTCCCCTTTCTTTTTCTCCCAGACCTCATGCTCCTCAGATTGAGAAGGCAACGGATATCCGGGCCCCGTCTTTATGATATAACCCGCTTGTATCTTCTCCCCTTGTTGAACCGAGGGAGGCAGATACAATCCGGTCTTCGTCTGGCTCTGTGGATTCTTAGGCTTAATCAATACTTTATCGCCTATCATCAGGAATTTATCGATGTCTTTTTGATCTATGGATAGTTGCATGATTATAAGATGTTAAATTTTTATTTCGCGAACTTACGGAAAGTTTACCGAAAATAAAAGCGAGCCTTCTTGATGAAAGCCCGCTCTTATTTATAATGAACATTTATCTACATTAAATAGAACGTCCCTTGAACACATTCGACTCGCTCGAAGGATAGAGATTTCCCGTAAAGGATATACGGTTGCTATTAAAGTTAGGTGATACCGTGGCAGTACATTTATTCGTACCTTTCGCCATACGGAACGTAACCCTAGCGGATACCGCTACACCCTGCACATTCATCTCGTACATAACGTTTCCTTTTTTGTCA
Organism: Parabacteroides sp. AF19-14; assembly: GCF_003635485.1. Taxonomy (NCBI): domain Bacteria; kingdom Pseudomonadati; phylum Bacteroidota; class Bacteroidia; order Bacteroidales; family Tannerellaceae; genus Parabacteroides; species Parabacteroides sp. AF19-14. Next base: position 4,324 of record NZ_QTMJ01000029.1, read on the forward strand.
GTCTTCATCTGTACACCAGAAGTTGTTCCATCAACCGTTATACCTCCTATTCCGTTAGGACCGGCCGCCGGAGTATTAAACGCTAACTGAATGGTAGCCTTCTCACCCTTCACCGAAACAAAGTTCGTGTTCGGAGTAACATAAACAAAACTACCGCGCTTAAACTCTATACGATCCGCTTCCAATACGAAATCCTTATTCTTCAAAGCTTGCACCGCTTGTTCAAACAATGCGTTAGCCTCGGCTTCCTCCGCAGCTTTCTTCGCTGCCTTCTCTGCTTTCTTTGCTTCTTTCTCGGCCTGCTTCGCAGCTTTCTCCGCTGACTTGTCCTGCTGTGCCATCATCGACCCTGCACCAAATAATAAAACGGCGAGCAATAATACAATCTTCTTCATATTAACTCATTTTTAAAGGTTTGTCTATAAAAGTACTTTTATACATACAATAAAAATACAATTAACATCGACATAAGTTCATCTTTAACCCTTATTTTTCACGTTTTTAACATGATACCATAAAAAGCCCCATGCGGTTACCGCTGCGATGAAATCGGAGAAAGGTTGCGCTAGCCAAACGCCATCCAATCCCCAGATCGGAGGAAATAGCAGGATAGCCGGTATCAGGAATAAAACCTGCCGACTTAGACTCAGAAACATCGCTTTCCATGCGACACCGATACTTTGAAAAAACTGGCTGATCGTAATCTGGGAACCGACAACGAAAAAGACCAGCATCGTCAGACGTAATCCATTGTCCGTAATCGACACCAATTCGGCATCCGTCGAGAATACGCTAACGATCAGTCTCGGGAATAATAAACTGACGATACATCCTACCCCTGTAATCAAGGTCGATACTATAATAGACAACCGCAAGGTAGCCAATACCCGGTCATGATGCCCAGCGCCATGATTAAACCCGACAATCGGTTGCATCCCTTGGGCGATACCGATAATCAACATAACCAGCAGCATGGCGATACTGGAAATAATACCGCTGGCACCAATCGCCAAATCGCCTCCATTCTCTTTCAACGCATGGTTCATGATCACCACAACCACACTGCCCGCCAGCTGCATGGAAAATGGAGACATGCCGATCGTAAATATATTCCAAATAATGGAACCTTTCAACCGGAAATATTTCGTATGGAAACGTACGATACTATCCTTGCTGATAAAATGACTCATCACGAAAGCGGCACCGGCGGCCATGGAGATCACCGTAGCGATAGCGGCACCCTGTATCCCCATATCCAGCCAGAAGATAAAGATCGGGTCTAGGATCACGTTCAATACGGCACCGATCATCATCGTGAACATCGCCTTTTTCGGATATCCGGAAGCACGCATCACGGCATTAAAGCTAAAGCTTAATGTAGCCAGCAAATTACCCGGGATAGCGATATATAAATAGTCTTTCGCATAAGGTATCGTCTGCTCGCTTCCTCCGAACCACGTTAACAAATCATCCAAGAAAATCATACTGGGGATAATCGTCAAGGCTCCGATAATGAATGTCAAAGTGAAAGCGTTTCCTAATACGTTATCTGCCAGATCATTCGCCTTACGGCCTAGATGAATGGAGACCCTTGTAGCGGCTCCCGCACCGATCAACATTCCAAATGCCTGCATAAAGAGTAGTATCGGGAAAGTCAAAGTCAATCCGGAGATAGCTAGCGCACCCACTCCTTGTCCGATAAATATACGATCTACGATATTATAAAGAGCATTAACCATGGTCCCGATAACGGCGGGAATCGCGTAATGTACCAACAAACGGCCTATATTCTCATTTTCCAGCCGCCATGTAATCTCATTTGACATATATAACTTATGATTTATGAATTATGATTGAGATCATCTCCGCCACACTTCCTACGATTCTCGTGCCCTCTTCCGCAGGGAACTGAATACGCAGGCTATCCGGAGCATTACAATAAACACTTATATAATCCTCGCTAACCGACGAGGGCTTAAAGCCATTCCGGATCAAGGCATTCCCAACCCAATAAGAAGTCATAAAATCCCCCTCAACCCCAATAAGCTTTGTTGGAGCTGCCGTATTCAATTTCCCGGTATTCGGATCAAACACGATTCCTTCCTTGCTAAAGAAAGTCTCGAAAGCTCCTCCCATAATCAAGTCCTCCGGCGTTCCACATGCCATTGGGCGACTTTTCTCCTGCAACCATAGACAGTCTCCCAGCTGGATCGCCAAATCAAGATCATGCGTCGATAGCAGAATCGCTTTTTGTTGCTCTACCGCTAAAGTATGTAACAAGACCATAGTCTCTATCCGACTTGTCACATCTAAAAAGGCCGTCGGCTCATCCAACAATATGATGGGGCATTGCTGTGCCAGCGCTTTGGCGATCATGGCTTTCTGACGCTCGCCATCACTAAGTTCCGACACATAATTATAAGCCTTATGAGCGATACCGGCGGCAGCAAGCGATTCCTCGATAATCCTACGATCTTCCTGCCTTAATTGTCCGAAAAAGCCGGTATAGGGATGTCTTCCTAAAGAGACCAACTCGTAAACCGTTATTCCACCGGCATTTGTCTTCTCTGTCAAGACAACTCCCACCAGCCGTGAGAAATTACCTTGTGAATAAGAATTCAGCGGCTTCCCCATTAGCTCGATTTCTCCTCCCAGAGGAGGTTGAAAACCACATAATGTCCTCAATAAGGTAGACTTTCCCGCTCCATTTAATCCGAGAAGACAGGTCACTTCACCCGGATATAGATTCAGATCCAACGCATCATGCACGCGCTTTTTCTGTCCGCCTTTCAATATATACCCAATACTTAAATCACTTGTCTTTATCACAGGGATCCGTTCCATAGCCACTAATTAAAATATTGAATATTTTTCCGGTTCACGATTACGTAAATAATAACAGGCGCCCCAAGCATAGGGGTAACGGCATTCAATGGCAGGATCGTATTACTGCCCGGTACCACCATCAGCATATTACATAGAAGAGCAACGCAGGAACCTGTCAGCATTGTAACTGGCACCAACATCTTATGATTGGAAGAGCCTAACATTAACCGGGCGATATGTGGAACTGCTAATCCGACAAAGGAAATGGGGCCGCAAAAAGCAGTAGTTGTAGCCGTTAATACTCCCGTACACAAAAGAATCACGATCCGTGTTCGTTTGATCCGGATACCTAAATTAGCGGCATACATTTCTCCCAATAATAAGGCATTCAAAGGCTTGATCAGCAAGATCGCTAATAACAGCCCGATTAACGCACAAGTTCCAAAGAATGGTAATTGTTCCAAGGATACACCGGAAAAATTACCAAGCCCCCACATCACGAACGCATGTACCCGGTCTGTAGATGAATAATAATTCAAGATAGAAATAACCGAAGAAGCTAGATAGCCAATCATGATTCCGATAATCAGAAGCATGACATTATTCTTCACTTTTGCCGAAAAATAGATAATCAGTCCCAGTATCACGCAAGCCCCCACAAAGGCCGCGAGGATTACCGCCATATATCCGCTGATCGGCCAATCTGTGAACTGCCCCAACGTACCACCGAAATAGAGCATGATAGCGGCTACTCCAAGATTAGCGCCATCACTAATGCCCAATATGGAAGGTCCCGCCAACGGATTCCGGAACAATGTCTGTAATAGCAACCCGCTGGTAGCCAAGGAAGCCCCCGCCAATAATGCGGTTATAGCCTGAGGCAAACGAGATTGCAACACGATATTCTGCCATGCGATCTTATCAGATCCCTTCCCCAGCAAAATATCCATCACGTGATCCAAAGGAATCGGTACGGCCCCATACGCCAGCCCTCCCACAAAGAGCACCAAAAGAACCACCCCCAACAACGGATAAAAAAGCAGTGCTTGTTTGTTCATGGCGCGAAGGTATACAAAAAAGCGGAGTTATGTTATACTTCTCCCTACCTCACGAAGAAAACCAAAATATTGCTCACGTACGCAATTATTAGGAATACACATTCTTAAACGATCGCCTCGAGTACCACACATCGTAAGCAAACCGTAATAATAAAGTAGACTACGGAAATTATCTATATCCGTTACCCGTTCGGCAGGAAAGGATGTATGTAAGTCCACCAAGATCTCTCCTTTTGCCGCGATTTCCTCGATGGTACCCATACGATTTTCCTCCTGTACAGAGTCACGATCAATACGTGCCAGCATCTTCAGCTTACTATAGTCCGTTCGGATATTCTTATCGGCCATTTCTCCCGGGGAACAATGAAAATCAACTTGCCAACGTAAATAATACAAAGTCATATCACAGTTAAAAATCCGATCGTCACCCAAGCTCTCTCTTGCGAAACAGTAATTATCATACCAAGGCTTCATTTCCGTAATCATAGCCTCAGCATCCCCTTTGAGCATATCGTTTTGCTGATAATAACGGAACATCTCACGAACATCCGTTTCATCAAAACCCATCATGGCATTAAAACGAGGATCTACCGAGATATTCCAGTCTATATTATATCCACTCGACAAATCATCCAGCGTCACAGGGCTTACCCCCATCATGAATATACGGTCAAACATTCCCTTGAATTGTTTGAAATACTCCCGGTAGAAACCACTGGCGTGAGTCAAGTCATGAAACATTCGCTGCCCATGCTCACTCAATATCACATTGGTAAAGTTGTCGTACTCATCTATAATGAGATACAGGGGATATCCCTTTTCCTTCGCTTTTACCTCTATGTAAGCCAGCTTAGACTTCGCGCTTTCTATATGCTCGACGGTCTCCTTAAAATCAGCGTCATAATAAGCTGCGTACACATGCGCGAACTGATTAATGATTAAGCCGCAATAATCATTGAAACTTGTCATCAGGTCCGCTCCCGGCATCGAACAGCCCGCTTTAGAGAAATCGAAATAAAGTACCTGATACTTATTCCTTTCACCGGTTGGATGCGTACCAATCCAGAGATCTCCAAAATATGCATCAAAATCATCCTGACGCAATATATCATAATACGTACGCATCATGCTTAGGAATACGCTCTTGCCAAACCGTCTCGGACGGATCAAGAAAAGATAGCTAGGCATCTTCTCGATAAGCGGAAGGTACATCGTTTTATCCACGAAATAGAAATTACCATTCCTTATTCGATTGAAATCTGATATTCCGTAAGGAATTCCTTTCACTTGACTCATATACTGGATAACTTTTATACTTGTTGTAGGCAAAGTTAGTCTATTCCTTGCAATAAGCACTAATATTTAGAAAAAAGAGCAACCACAATGTTTGCAAATGTATTTATTCAAGTTTAGTTCACAAACGAATGCGTCTGTCTGTTGTTTTGGTTCGATAAAACTCGATCAAGTCATTCATTTCAATATTTTGCTTACAGTTCCATTCTCTCAAAAGGAGATGCTTTGGTCGTTGAGAAGCACACTATTTTTGGCTGTTGAAGTGAATAACTAACGGCTTGTCGAGTGAATAACTAACGGCTATACCTAGCCGTTAGCTTACGGCTTGGGAAGTGAATAACTAATCACTTGGAAAGCCTTTTACGAGTGACTTAATCAACTGTATACCAGACATATTTCACAAACACATTTTACGACTCAACTAGCTCTTCTACTAAATTAAAGAAGAACCAGAAAATTTAGGTATAGTCAGTCAAAATAAAGCTAGCTTCTTTAAAAGAGCATAACAAATCGCAACACAGACACAAGAACTTGAAGAAATATATCAACTGGTATAAAAATGAGCCCGATAGAATACCGAGCCCATTAAAAATGTAGAATGTTTAATTTAACCCCCAATCTATCGGGTTCACTTTTATGAGACAACCTCTTATTTATGCATCTAATTTACTAATATCAAAAAGAGGGCAAAAAGGCTATATGAAAAGTCTCATTCTGCCCTGTTGCCGGACAACAGCCACTTACATCAATACTCGTTCCAATTATACTACTAAATCCTGTACCTGCGCAATTCAAGGTTACATGATTATTTGAAGAACCTATAATCAAGTCCTTAATAGTTGATGTATAATGTATAGGAGGTAAGTACTGGAGAAGTAATATAAACAGAAATCGCCGTTGTTCCTGCAGGAATATGCAAATTACTTCCAATTGAGAAAGTAGAAGATCCGGTAGACGCCTCATACCAACCTTCCACATTGTAAATCACACGAGCCTCATCTACTATATTAACAACAGGAAACTGGTTTTACTGCAAACGCAACTAACGTACAAGCGAAGGAAGCTAACGCAAAATAAATTACCTTTTTCATAATATTTAATTTTAAAGATCTTAGATGAAGCTTACGCCTCATCTAAGATTCCTGTTTAGAAACTTGCATAACCCGGATTCTGAACCAAGTTTGGATTGGTTTGCCATGCGTCTTGAGAAACAGGGAATATTTTTAAATAATCATCTGTTTTTCTTTCACAATTGGATTCAGTCCACATTCCTTTAGTAAAACAGCCAAAACGAATATCATCCTGACGAGAAAAACCTTCCCAAGCCAACTCTAAACGGCGCTCCAATTGGACCTCCTTCAACGTTATGGTTGAATAATTATGGGTGTTATTTCCATAAGCGCGTTCACGAATAGCATTGACTAAATTTGTCGCTTCAGCAACACTACCTCCACTACGAAGCAAAGCTTCTGCTTTCATTAAATAAATATCCGCTAAACGAAATAGATGGAAATCGTTCTCCATTGCCGTAGATAAAGATTTCTCATACGTCCATTTTTGACAACGAGCTCCTTGGTCTTGATAAACAGCTCCCCACTTAGTTCCATCCAATTCAGAACCCGGAATAATACTAATATCTACAGTATAATCCAGCGGGCGATTCTCGTCTGTAATAATTTTTTCCCCGGTTGAGATATCATACTGTTGGCCGATTAAATAAGTACCTTCATAACGAGGATCATCCTCATTGAATAATTTAACATAGTCTGGCTGAGCACAAATGCCATTCCAAACACTAATACTAGCTCCTAGAGCCAAACCTTGCTTATAATGCAACGTACGTCTATAAAGAACATTTTGATCCTCTGTATCTGTACTTGAATAAGACGCCGCAAAGATAGCTTCTTTAGAAGTATTATTATTGGGATCAAAGTTTGTTTTCCAATTAGGCTCCAATATGTATGGCATTGCCATTACCTTATCGCAGTATTCTATAACTTTACTGTTAGCATTCTCGGAGATATTAACACCCCAAGCCTCCGCATTTTGGTACATCTTAGCTAAAATCGTATAAGCTGTCCCTTTAGTAAAAGTTCCATATTTTTTTGTATCGTAATCAGGAGCTTCTGTAGCTAGAGCATTCAACTCTGTTATCAGCCAATCAAATACCTCTTGACGAGATTTGCAAGTTGGTAATTCCTTATCATTATAATCAACAACCAATGGAATATTTCCAAAGAAATCCATCATTGAATAAATCCAGAAAGCCCGGACCCCACGAATTTCCGCAACTTTAGATGTTTTCTCCGCATCACTCAATAAAGTTGAATTTTTCAAAACCTCGATTGTCGCATTACACGTACCAATACATTCCGAACCTATACTCCAACAACTTTTTACACAACTAGTATTCGCAGTCCATGTATGCATATAAACTTCACGGTACTGTCCCCCATCATACCAGTCACCTCCATTACGAGTTACGTTCACTGTTGACGAACCAGAATTTTCTGCGAGGATCATATAGTCTCCGGAATATTTTTTTAACGTATTATAAACCGTACCAACCAAGGCGTTAATTTCAGTAGTTGTATTGCCAAAATTTTCAGCAGGTAGTTTATCGTATACTTCCTCGTCCAAATTCATACAGGACGGCATAGAACATAGTAAAGCCGCACCAGTAAGAAATGATAATATAGTTTTTCGTTTCATAATATATTTTCCTTATTTTTATTAGAATGTTAAGTTAACACCAAATGTAAATGAGCGAGATTTCGGCATGTAATCACGAGGTTCAATACCCGGAGACAAGCCAGCATCATCATCACTTGCCTGACCACGGAACAGTTCTACCTCAGGATCCAATCCTTTGTAACCTGTAATCACGAATAAATTCTGGGCGGCAACATAAATACGTGCTTTGTCTAACCAGTCAATCTTTTTAGTATTAAATGTGTATCCGATAGACATATTATCCAAACGAGCGAATGAGCCATTTTCTACATAATAAGAACATACACGAGAGTTCTCACGCAATTTATAAGTAAGTTCATCATTCATCGCATTTGCACCGCTCAAATAAGTATTATTCGCATAGGCTGCACGTGGATTATCCAAAACCTTATTACCGATTGTTCCACGTATAAAGAAACTAGCATCCCAATTTTTCCATGAGAACGAGTTATTCCATCCGAATGTCAAATCAGGTTGAGCGTCACCTACATATGTACGGTCATCATCCGTTATCTGTCCATCACCATTGATATCTTCGATGATATACTTACCATTCTCATCAATACCATCACATTTCAGCATAAAGAACTGACCTACCGGGCGACCTTCTTCAATTACATGCGAAGTCACACCCGAAGCACCTCTGATCCAAGGATCTCCTGTATAAATACGGCTTGTTGAATACAAGTCATTAGACAGCTTCGTGATCTTGTTCTTGTTATGAGATAGATTAATAGAAGTATTCCAATTGAAAGTCTTATTACGAATAACATCCAAATTCAACATAACTTCAATACCCTTATTGCTCATGTCACCCACATTCGCTTGAATTGTACTATATACGTACGTTGGAGTAGGTACTTTATAACGATACAACATATCAGAAGTTTTCTTGTCATAGTATTCTATCGTACCACCAAGACGTCCATTAAATAATTGAAAATCGATACCAACATTAAACATCGCAGTAGACTCCCATTTCAAGTCAGGATTAGCGTTCTGTGAAACCCTAAATGCGGTCAATTGAGAGCCATCACTATAGTATGTACCTTTTGCCTCGTAAAGCTCAATTGATTTATAAGGTTGTAAGCCATCTTGATTTCCTGTTATACCATAACCTGCACGTAATTTCAAATCCGTAAGCCAATTAACATCTTGCATAAAAGCTTCCTCTGAAATACCCCAAGCTGCGGAAACTGAAGGGAATGTACCCCATTTGTTATTAGCTCCAAACTTAGAGGAGCCATCTCGGCGAACTGTCGCTGTAATCATATAACGCTCTTTATAACTATAATGGGCACGAGCAAACATAGAGATCAATTTATAATCATTTTTATCAGACTTTACATTACCTACATCCAATTTATTGCCTGTTTGCAAATTATTAGCACCCATTGAACTAACAGCGAAGTCTAAGACCTTTGCCTCATGACTAGAGTACTGATTATCCTCCCATGAATAACCTATAATCGCATCAATTTTATGTTGTTCTTCCGAACCAAAAGCTTTATTATAATTCAAAGTCCACTCCATTAATTCGCGGTTCCATGCTCTTGAACGCCGAATAGCCAAACCATTACCAGCATCAACACCAATACGGTTAGCAGGATCCTGCCATTCACTATAATCATTAGAGAAACGACTTTTATATAAATTAGCCTTAACATTCAATCCATCAATAATATCAAACTGAAGATCTCCCTGACCATAAAAATACACATTACTATTCTTTTTATAGTTCTGATCCTGGTTCTGTACAGGGTTACCTTGATCATAACCATCATTACGAATAAAGTAAGAACCATCTTCATTAAACGGAGCCAAAACTGGAGACATATTATATGCGTAAATAAAGTTTGTTTGGAACGGCATTTGCATGTCTGTCAATGTTGCAGCACCGGTTAAACCAATACGCAAACGGTCATTAATAGCGCGTTGTTGGAACTGGAAACGGAAACTATGGCGTTTCATCCAGTTATCACGAACAATACCAGTACGATCCAAATAAGTATAAGACGCACGATAATTATTCTTTGAACCTCCACCGGACATTGAAATAGAATGATTTTGCGAAACTCCTGTACGAAGAACTTCATCAAACCAATCAGTGTCATTATTATAGCCATCGAATACACTTATATCCTTACCTAGCTCTTTATTTAGCGCTTTCCATTCAGAAGCATTTAACATATCAGGTTTGTTAGCTACTATATCCATGGTCACATAACCATCATAGTTGATCTGAGTTTTAGATCCGGAGCCTCTCTTAGTCGTAATCAAAATAACACCACCGGCCGCACGAGAACCGTAGATTGCCGCAGAAGAGGCATCCTTCAATACGGAGATAGACTCGATATCCGTAGGAGATACAGTGGACATATCACCACCCGGAACACCATCGATCACGATCATTGGGCCTTGGTCATTCTGCAAGGTTGATGTACCACGTAAACGGATTTGGGAGCTACGGGTCACGTCGCCCGAGCCAGATGTAATCGTCAAACCGGCTACCTTACCTTGCAACAAATCGGACGCATCACGAGTAATACCTTTATTAAAATTCTCCTCCGAAACATTTGCTACAGATCCTGTAATTTCCTTACGAGTCTGCGTACCGTAACCGATAGCGACAACCTCGCCTAAGTTTACCACAGAAGGAGCCAATTTAACTTCAACAGTCTTACGTCCTTTAACCCCTTCCTCTAAAGTGTTATAACCAATAAATGAAAATTGAAGAACGGCTTTTTTCAAGTCGTTAAGCGTAAGCGTGTAATTACCGTCAATATCGGTAATCGTACCATTGGTAGTACCCTTTTCCACGATGTTCGCACCGATGATGGGTTCACCAAGTTCATCTAGAACTTTTCCTTTAACAGCGCCAGATTGGGCAAAGGCCGCTGTCATGCAAAGAGACATCAACACTGAAAGTATCGCTACCTTACAGCGTCTGAAAGAATCAAAAGTTTTCTTTCGTTGCATAATTACTTAATTTTTAGGTTAACAATCATTGAATTCACAAACACAATTGAGAATTTTCGAGGCAAATATAACTTATTTTTTTAAAATAAGCCATGTTTATATAAAAAACATTACCGCAATTCTGCATGTTTCATTAAATCAATTGATTTGTTTAGGTGTTCAACATGTGATACTCAGATGCAACCAAGCATACTTCAATGATACCATATCCTTATTTTCTACAAGAACAATAGCGAACTTATCATGAATCAACAAAATAGGAAAAATGTCGTTCTAGGCAATAGTTCTAGATGGACTATCGTTAAACTGAAACAACACGTCAAACTATGTCTAAATTCCTAAAAAGAAAAGAGGTCTGATAAGCTCAGGCCTCTTTCATCTTATATTTAGCAAGAAAAATCGTAAGGAATCTATCTCTCCATCCTCTCCTTCTCCTTTATCAACCCATTCCGATACGCATAAAGCAGTTTCTCCAAGTCCTTGATCTGGCTTTGAAGATCCGCACCCTTATCCGTATCTTTCACCATCTGGCGATGGGAGCTTAATTCTACCACGATCGTAGTGGATTTGATATCCAAGCCTTCCTCGATCGCTTTCGCCCGGGATTCGAAGGGTTCGTGTTGCACAAGCTGGAAACCACGGGAGTGATATACTAATGTATAGCCCGCGATACCGGTTTCCAAATGATACGGACGGGAGAAACCGCCATCGATTACCAGCATCTTGCCATTCGCCTTGATGGGATTCTCACCTTGATTGGAACGGACAGGGACATGTCCGTTGATGATATGCCGATGCATACCGGTCACCCCAAACTCATCCAATATCTTATCACAAATTTCCTCTTGCTCTCGTAACGTATAATAAGCGCCTTTTTCCTCCTTATGAGTCTCGGCCTCTTCGATAAAGGCACGCTCGAAAGTAGCCATCTTGCTTTTATCGAATAACGGAGAGTCCTTGCCGCCCCAAAGATACCAGATATAATCATGCGCATATTCCACTTCTTCCTGCTCCCCGGTCTTGAAATAAGCCGTACGGATCAGTTGGTCTACACGGTCCAACAAAGCACGGCCCTTATAATCCTGCCCCAAGATACGTACTGACTTAAACGTCCCATCCGGATTCATCGGGATAGAGGCATGAAACAGTAAATTGGAATTACAAACCTGATACATTCCCCCATGCCGGAAGAAACAACGCATATGCTTTTTCATCTTCTCGCTGCTCTCAAAAGAATGCAAGATCTTTCGGATCAAATCCTCCTCCTCAATAGAAAGACGATACGGATCTTTCGGGTCTAAAGTAGGCCAGTTAGTATCTTTAAGCGTATAATCCTTTCCATCGATATGAACCACTCCCCGCTTCAGATCGATATGGTGCAACAACATCCGGTCATCCATCTCAAACTCCGGACGACGGCGGATGATCTCACCCTCCAGCTTGAACTGGATGATGGTGATCGCCTTGTGCATCTGGGCGATCAAACGGGTGGTCTTCTCATCCATTGCATTATCGGCGAACTTTGTTTTCGGCATGAATAACGCACAAGGATCATCCCCGTACGCCTCCATCGCGAAAGTGGCCAACGGCAAAAGATTGATGCCATATCCATCTTCTAAGGTAGCCATATTACCAAAGCGTAAACACATACGAATCACGTTGGCGATACTTACCAAATTACCGGAAGCGGCTCCCATCCATAAGATATCATGATTACCCCATTGAACATCGAAATTATGGTAATCGCAAAGGATATCCATGATCAGATGAGCGCCCGGACCCCGATCGTAAATATCGCCGATGATATGTAACAGGTCGATTGTCAACCGTTGGATCAAGTTACACATAGCGATAATGAAATCGTCCGCACGTCCCGTGGAGATGATCGTACAAATAATCTGATCCACATAAGCGGATTTATTCGGCTCTACGGAAGACTCGTGCAATAACTCCTGAATAATATAGGAGAACTCCTTGGGTAAAGCCTTACGTACTTTCGAACGGGTGTATTTGGAGGACACGTTCCGGCAAACACGTACCAATTGATTCAAGGTCACTTGATACCAATCTTCCAGATCTTGCTCTTGGCTCTTGATCAGTTCCAGCTTATCCTCTGGATAATAAATCAAGGAACAAAGCTCCTTCTTCTCGGATTCCCGGAGCGTATTACTGAAAATCTCGTTCACCTTGCGCTTTACGGCACCGGAAGCGTTTCTCAGCACATGGCTAAAGGCTTGATCCTCGCCATGTAAATCACTCAAGAAGTGCTCCGTACCCTTCGGTAGGTTCAAGATCGCCTCCAGATTAATGATCTCCGTACTGGCATCTGCGATCGTCGGGAAACTCCGTGCCAACAATTGCAAATACCGTAAATCGTTTTGTACAGATTCGGCTATAATATCTTTTGTCATCTTATCTCTTATTTATACGCGAATATAAATAGATCCGGTCATTTAAACCGAACCTGCTCCGGTTTATTTTTCTCGGCTACTTGCTGGATCTCATAGGGGCTGACCTCTACGGCGCCTTTCGTCAATTCCGGAATATTGTAGGAATACAACTGATAGTCATACTTATCCGGATCTTCTTGAGGCAATAAGAACGGTTTCGAAGGCTTACCGTCTTTCCCTATATAACAAATATAAGGTAAAGTATATAAACCGTTATCCCGGCGGCTACTAAATACGACCCAATCACTATTACTACTCCAAGAATGATAGCTATCCGTATCCGGGCTATTCAACGCAGACATATCCATCGCTGTCCGATTCTCCAAATCCATCATCCGGATCTCCGCATCCGGGTGCCAAATAGGGAACTGCCCATAAGCGGTTTCCGTGTACATCAGGAAACGTCCATCGGGAGAGATACGGGGAAATGTATAGCTCAAGCTATCCGCATGTACCAACGTATCGATCGGGAAGCTGATCTCGCCACGATCCGGATCAAACGCAACACGACAGAGATTATAACGTACCTTATCATAATTCTCCGGCATCTTCTGGGCCGGGGCCGTACAGAAATAAAGCCATTTACCATCCGGAGAGAACGCAGGGAAAGTCTCGAATGCATCTTTTGTGATCAATGAGGCTTTCGAAAGGATTTCTTTGTTTTTCACGTCATACACCACCACATCGGACTCCAAGTCGAACACTTCCATCTTTTTCTCTTTCACGGAATGGAAAAACTGTTTGATATCATTTACCGATGTGGTGATATAGCGCCCGGAAGGATGCCAGAAAGGATACGTCATATTACTGATCGTCCCATTCGTTTTCGTATTCAATTTACTGATTTTCTTGTCTTGGACAATATAAGTTCCCCCATTCGCCGCACGCATATGGAACATCATCTGCCCCGGATCTCCCATACAGAACGAATGGCAGTTCATACAATTATAGCCGGTCATATCGTTACGGATAATCGGCTGTTCGTCAAACGACTCCAAATTCCGCTGATAAATACCCACAATATGCCATTTCTCGTATCCCGGCTCTATCAAACGGTATACTAAATGAGAGTCGATCGCTTGATCACTGATATAGACAGAGAATGGTGCCCATTTAGTCCACTCATCACCTATCTTCGTGGCGATCGTAACAAAAAAGGCTTTTCCACGGTTCGCACGTGTCAAGCGAATCCAATCCTTCATCTTAAAACGGATCGTATTTGTCCCATGATATTCAAATACTTCCGACTCACTACCTTCTATTTTCGCATAGCATTCATCCGCTGGTACATTTATCCGGAAATTCAACGGAGCTATATTATAAGGTATAGTCGTCCCTTTATAATCCGGAAAAATAGGAGGCGGGGACATACGTTCGTTCGTGACATTCGTAATGCCTTCCGGATGCAAGGACCAAAAGCCTAAATATACGACTATAGTGAGAACTTGTATTATTAGATATCCGATCACAAAATTTCGGACGATCTTTCTTTTCTTTGTATTATCCATGTATTATTGTCGTTTAGGAGTCGGGATAAATTGAGCGTAATAATAATAGGTATCACCAAACTGTTGCTTCAAGGCTGCCGGCGGCATAGAGCGTGCCACTTTCATGAATTGCAGGAAGCGATTCTGCACCTCCTGACTGATCGGGAAGCTCCGGAACGCCTCCGGATCTTTCTGTACAGCCGCGAAGAACAAGCAAATAGCTTCTTGATAAAGCACCGGGAATGCCTCACCCCGTTCTTTCATCAATTCCATATAATGCATAAAAGTCATCAAATCCTTATAAACCAAAAGATATCCCATCCCATATTCGAAAGCCGGACGGTTATCGGCATGATCATCGATCAGGAAAGCCAAAGCATTCGGAAAGATCAAGGTCAGGTCCAAAGGATTATCGGTAATCGGAAGCATCGCCCGTTTTGCCGCTATCCAATCTTCCGACGCACAAGCCACGGAGTCCAATAATAGACGTTGAGCGGTTGCCCAATCCCGGTAATGCGGGTTCGATTCCAGTATCTTGATATATTTCTCCGCCGCACGATATTCGCCGGTTACCAGATAAGTCTCCACCAAACGCTTCATCAAACGAGGTTGCACGCAACGTTGTGAACTTAATACCCCCACAAAGGCGAAACGTTGGGCGGCGTTCACTTGCCCGACTTGCCAAGCCACCTCACTCGCCTCGATCAATCCCATCCGGCTTTTCGGATCGTGCGGAATAAAACCACCCTCACCGATCTGGGGGAAACGCATCAAATCGGAAGTAAAACGTCCGGTTTTAGACAAAGCCAAGTTCAGATAAATTAAGGCATCCATATCCCGGACCGAATGCGCACGAGCATGTGAGACAATCTTCTGCCATTCTCCCAGCCGTGCATAGTAATCATACCGATAGGCC
The DNA here is from genome assembly GCF_003635485.1 of Parabacteroides sp. AF19-14. Lineage (NCBI taxonomy): Bacteria > Pseudomonadati > Bacteroidota > Bacteroidia > Bacteroidales > Tannerellaceae > Parabacteroides > Parabacteroides sp. AF19-14. Next base: position 20,066 of record NZ_QTMJ01000029.1, read on the forward strand.
TGCTCCATCGGGTCTTTCTTATAGAGAATCCCGGCGACCATCGCTATCAAAAGAAAAACGTAAGAAACGATTCGTTTCCAAGATTCCTTACGGATAAAAACCCGGTTCCTTACATAATAAAGAATTAAAACGATCAAAGGATATAAAAGCCCGATATATCCTAAAGAATTAGGTATCGGATATTCGGGATGGCATAGATGTTTGCTGAAGAACGCTTCTCGCATCGGAAGAATATAAACCGTACGCATGGCGATCAACGGTAGCAAACCTCCCCAAGCGATAGCGATAATGGCTACTCCAAAACGAGCCTTATCCTCTTTAGCACAACACTCATAAACCGCGATCAATAAGGCCAACAATAAATTAGCGGGTGCCGCAAAAAAATAAGAGCCCCCCAAAAACAAGAAGCCAAAGAGATAACGAAGCCAATCAATCTTGATTGAAGTATACAAATACGCAAGAACCTGCACGAAAGCGAGCATCGTCAACAAGGCGATTGACTCCTGCGGATAGATCCAAATTAAAAAAGAGGGAAGAATAGCCGCCAACATAGAGGCACGCACCCCACAAGCTTTTAAGTAAAGGAAAAAACAACCGGAGATCAGTCCTAATAATAAAGCGATCACTACCGAAGCTCCATAAGGATGGATAAACGCAAGCGATAAGAACTCAGTCACATATTCATTCAATCCACCCGGTTCGACCAATCGGTCTTGGAAATAACTACCGGTAGTCTGAAACATCATATACTGCTCCAGAAAACGATACCAATACCGAAAATTCAACTCTATGAATAGGAAACTTCCTATAATAAAAAGGAATAGTATAATGGTATTATTGTTAACAAATAGTCTATTCTTCATTCTCCAACTGTTTTTCGGATCGTAAAGATAGAAAGTATATAGAAGACGGCAAAAGAAAAGGTTTAATTATTATATTGAACACGGAATACACGAAACACACGGACTGATACTATATACCTCAGTGTATCGCTGTGTGTTCCGTGTTCAATCCTGTACTTACATCTGCTGCTCGCCGCCGCCAGAGCCGCCGCTCTTCACATCATCGTTATTGATACCGCGTTTTACTTTCTTGATAGCATCTTTCAAGGTACCGAAACGATAGGATACGCTAACTTGTAACATGCGCATCGTTCGGTAATTGGTCTCACGGCGGAAGAACGTATCGTCTGAAGAAGTGTTTTCCATCTTCATTCGTTTCCAGAACGGGTTCTGGAAAGACAACTGAACCGAGAGCTTTTTCTTCAAGAAATCCTTATTTACGGAGATTCCCGTAAAATAGAATGGAGAACGTTTACCCTGCAACTGAATCCAAGGAGAGAAATATCCTCCATGCAAGTTCAAGCGAAAATCCATCGGGAAATTAAACTGCGTACCGGCGAATATACGTCCGCTGAAACCACTGTTCGCCATATCATTCATATCGCTCTTCAAATCCGTATAATCCACACCTCCATTCATATAAATACGGAACAAAGGAACCGGGTTCCAATTTGCGTATACGAACAAGCCCGTAGATTGTTTCTTTCCTATATTACCATAAGTAGTCTGGAAAATACCCGGGTTCTTCGGATCGATAAAGGTATATTGCTCGATCGAATTATTCACGAACGTATAAGTAGCGCTCGCGTTAATGCTGAATTTCTGGGCGAACATACTATAGTTCAAGTTAATATTATTACTTTTCTCAGAGTCCAGATTTGGGTTACCGAAGGATATATTCTGCGGATCCGCATTGTTTACATAAGGATTCAAATACCAGATACCCGGACGCTGGATACGCATATTATATCCCAAGCGAAGCTGTTGCGCCATGCTCAGTTGATAAGAGATCGTAGCGTTTGGCACCACGTCGAAATAATGGGTGTCAAAATTCATATCGGGAGCCATCTCGTATTTCACATCCAAAGAAGTTCCTTCCGCACGGACACCCGCTTTCACGCCAAACTTATCAAACTTCATCGAATAGCCCAGATAAGCGGAATAGATATGTTGGGTATGACGGAAATGGCTATCCTTGGAAGTAACATCTTCCCATATATTCAGCGAATCGTTGAAAGCGGTACGATCTGTATTACTCCGGCTCTGGCGAAATATGTATTTCGCGCCAACCTCCAAGGTCTGGTCCTTCCATGTAGGAGTCGTATAATCCACCTGTCCGGTGTGCTCATTCGTAGAAGCCTTATTGATATTATTTTGCGGATAGCCGAGCCAAGGATTGTAATTCACGACATTCTCTAATTCCGTATAATCCTTACTATCATTCGGAGAATGGCTGAAACGGTAAGAGATTGTCAGCAACTCATCTTTCTTATGGGTAGAGTGCTGGTAATCCACGTTCACGTCCGTAGAACCAAATGTCTCTGTCGTTTCCGAGTTACGGTTATAACTGTAGACCGGATTATGATTGATATCCTGCATATTCACGTTATACTCCGAGAAACTTTTCATCTCGCCACGGAATAAGTTCGCGCCAACGGTCAATAGATTCAAAGAGTCGATCTCATAACTTCCCTCCAAATAACCGAATTGGAACGGTCCACGGCTCTTTTTACGTCCATTTTGTGTCAAGAAGTGTTCCCCGTCATTTTGCAAATCTTCCCGTACGGAGTTAGCGTCATTCCATGGGTCCCGCTCCCGATTATAGTTATAGTTGGCGGTAAGTCCTAATTTTCCGGCTTTTAGAGATACATAACCACCACCGCCTACACGCCCCAACGAACTACCGTTCACACGAACCGTACCAGTATATCCTTGTAGAGCATTTTTCGTTGTAATGATATTAATAATACCACCGATACCCTCGGCGTCATATTTAGCGCCCGGGTCTGTGATCACCTCTATGTTTTTCACGGAATTGGCCGGCATACTCTTTAATACCTCAGCAGGATTATTACTCAACAGGTTAGAAGGTTTACCATTCATGTAGATCTTGAAGTTCGTGGAACCTTTCAATTGGATTTGGTCATCTCCATCCACGGTTACCATCGGCACTTTGCGCAACATATCCAACGTATTGTTGGTCTGTGCCTCGGGGTCATCTTCCAAGCTATAGGTAAGTTTATCGATCTCAGCCTTCACCAAAGGTTTCTGCGCCGTAACCGTCACTTCCCCCAGCCGCTGGTTATCCTCCTGCATATATAACTTACCCAAATCCAAGTTCCTCTGTTTATCCGAGATCGTAAATATTTTCTCGGCAGGAGCTTTTCCTATAGATTGCATAGAGATGATATATTTGCCGGCGCTACTCAATGGTGCCTGAAACTTACCATCCACATCACACGCTAAAAGCTTGACCGGTTTCTCGGGGGTCTTCGCAAAAGCAATTCTCAACGTCGCATAGGGTACGGACTCGTTACTCAGCGAGTCCAACACTTGTCCCTTGATAGAATAAGAACCTGTCTTGTCCGCTTGCGCATACAGAGGAAGCGCAAAGAACAGTACCCAAAATAAGGCAAACAATTTTTCTTTCATACGTTCATCATCTATTACATAATACTATACTTATCTCTCAACTTTTTGTACTAAATCACACTGTTTACGATTGATTCGTACAAATAAAGACATTAATATACGTTCGTAAGCATTTTTTCCTCACAAAAAGTCTGAAAAAACTTTATTTTCATACAAAGACGAGCTTTGATACCGATAAGTTGCATATTTCCTCATCTATATCCTTTATGAACCGCTCTCCAAAGCCTTTACATCATCGTTCCTTATACCACGTTTCACCTTCTTGATAGCGTCTTTCAAATTACCGAAACGATAGGAGATGCCGATACCTAATGTACGCGTCGGAGAATAGCTGATATCTTGCCTATAGAAAGTATCGTCGTAGGTCGTAGCCTCCATTTTCCTGCGTTTCCAAAACATATCGTAAAAATAGAGGGATACGGACAGTTTCTTCTTCAAAAAATCCCTGCTCACATAGACTGTAGCGAAATTCAACGGCGAACGCCTCCCTTGCAGCTGTATCGCCGAAGAGATAAAGCCTCCATTCAGATTCAACCGGATATCGAGGGGTAAGTTAAACTGAGCCCCGGCGAAGACACGCCCGCTAAAGCCTCTGTTCGCCATGTCATTCTTTTCGCTCCTCAAATCCGTATAGCTCAAGCTTCCATTCAAGTTAACGCGGAACAGGGGGATCGGATTCCAGCTACCGTAAACAAAAAGGCCGGTAGTCTGCCTCTTCCCGATATTCCCGTAAGTAGTCTGGAAAATTCCCGGATCCGCCGGATCGATAAACGTATACCGCTCGATTGAGTTATCTATAAATGTATAAGAGATACTTGTATTGAAACTGAACTTTTGGGCGAATATACTATAATTCAGGTTCACACCGTTACTCTTCTCCGAATCCAAGTTCGGGTTACCATAAGAGATGTTCTGCGGATCCGCATTGCTCACATACGGATTCAGGTACCAGATACCTGGTCGTTGGATACGCATATTATATCCCAGACGAAGCTGCTGGCTCATACTAAGCTGGTACGATACGACAGCGCTTGGCACCACGTCGAAGTAATCGTTCCTGAAATTCATATCCGGTGCCAGCTCATACCTCACTTTCAAGGAAGTCCCTTCTGCCCGCACACCAGCTTTCACCCCGAATTTTCCAAGTTTCATCGTATATCCCAGATAGGCGGAATAGATCTGTTGCGAATGATCGAAATGGCTGTCCGCAGGAGTCGCCTCCTCCCACATTTGTGATGTCTGGTTGAAGACCTTACGATCCGTATTACTCCGGCTCTGACGGTAGATATACTTTATGCCCGCTTCCAAGCTCTGATCTTTCCAAGTAGGTGTAGTATAGTCAAACTGCCCGGTATGCTCGTTCGTCGATGCCTTATTGATATTATTTTGCGGATAGCCCAACCACGGCTCGTAGTTACGAATATCCGTCAACTCCGTATAATCCTCGTTATCGTTCGGGGAACGACTGAAACGGTACGAAAGGGTGAGTAGTTCGTCTTTCTTGCGCGTGGAACGCTGATAATCCACATTCATGTCAGCTGAGCCGGACTTGCGGCTCGATTCCGAATTACGGTTATAACTATAAACGGGGTTTCGGTCGGCATCCAGCATCTTCACCGCATATTCCAAGACGCTCCTCGTGGTTCCGAGGTACAGACCAATCCCTACAGTCAATAAGTTCAACGAATCGATCTCATAACTACCTTCCAGATTCCCGAAATGATAAGGGGCTCTCGATTTACTACGTCCCACCTGATTCAGATAATGCTCTTCCTTATTATTCAGATCCTCACGCATGGAAGAAGCGTCGTTCCAAGGCGTATTGTCACGGTCACAGTTGTAATTGGCAGACAATCCGAACTTGCCGGCTTTCAGCGACAGATAGCCGCTCCCGAAGATACGCCCATTGGTGATGGTGTTCAGACTTACCGATCCCGTATAACCCTGCAAGGTGTTTTTCACCATGATGATATTGATAATCCCCCCAATTCCCTCGGCATCATACTTCACACCCGGCTCCGTGATAACCTCGATGTTCTTCACCGAGCTTGCCGGCATGCTTTTCAATACTACCGACGGATTATTGCTTAACAAATTCGATGGCTTACCGTTCATGTAAACCTTAAAATTTGAAGACCCCTTCAACTCAATCTTATCCTCACCGTCCACGGTAACCATCGGGACCTTACGAAGCATTTCAAGCGTATTATTGGTCTGTGCCTCAGGATCATCCTCCAGACAGTAAATGATCCTGTCGATCTCTGCTTTCACCAAAGGTTTCTGCGCCGTGACCGTAACCTCTTCCAAACGCAGGTTATTATCCTGCATAAACAGCACGCCGAGATCCATGACTTTCCGTTCATCCGAAAGGGTGAATACCTTCTCTGCCGGAGCCTTCCCGATAGATTGCATAACGATAATATACGTTCCGATGTTATTCAGCGGAGTCTGGAACTTTCCATCTATATCACACGCCAACAGCTTGATTGGCTTCTCCGGTGTACTCGCCAAAGCGATTCTCAATGTGGCATACGATACAGATTCATTTGTCAGAGAGTCTAGCACCTGACCTTTAACCGTAAAAGAACCGGCTTTTTCCATTTGCGCATACAACGGAAACGCAAGAAACAGTACCATAAATAAGGTTAACAACATTTCTCTCATACATGCATCACTTATTACAAAACACAATATATTCCACTCATAACACTGCGTTTACGATTTATTCGTACAAATAAAAACATTATAAACATTCGTTGGCTATTATTTCTCACAAAAAGTCTAAAAAAAGAAATATATCATTATTTTTGTACATCTAATTTTCTAAATAACAACATTATGAGAACTATTTTTTGTGTATTAGCCACTTTGATGTTGGGCTTGACCGGTATGCAGGCCCAGAGTTTAAAAGCCATTAAGTTGAATGCTCCCGACAAGACCCGAGGCGCTTCGGTGATGAAAGCCTTGGCCAATCGTCACTCTGAACGTGAGTTCGCCAACAAGAAGCTCAGCCAGCAAGACCTTTCTGATTTGATGTGGGCCGCTATCGGTATCAACCGGGAGGATGGAAAACGTACCGCCGCTTCCGCCTTGAACAAGCAAGACATAGATGTCTATGTACTTATGGAAGAGGGCGCTTATTTGTATGATCCAAAGGCCCACCAACTAAACCCGGTAGCGGAAGGTGATCATCGTCCGTTAATCGGTGGCAAGCAAACCTCCGTGAACTCTGCCCCTGTTTGCCTGTTGATGGTTTCTGATATTTCTAAGTTCGGCAACGTGGGCACACCGCAAATGCGCGAGCGCTTTGGAGCGTTAGACGCAGGATTGGTCTCTCAAAACATCGCCTTGTTCTGCTCCGGATGTGGCTTGGTAACGGTTCCCCGCGGCAGCATGGAGGCAGATGCGTTGAAGAAGGTATTAAAGCTATCCGACTCCCAAATCCCGATGATCAATCATCCGGTAGGTTATGCGAAATAATAGGATTATACTCGTAGGCTCACGAGAATAATCTTGTGGGCTTACGAGGATTCCTCACCGTGTTGCTGGGTGAAAAAGTGAGCATCATTGAATTACTCGAGAGCGAAGGTAATCAACTCACCGCCGACGATAAGTTCAACAGGGTAGACATCAAGGCCAGAAACCATATATTTACGTCCTTAAGAATACGGTCTTACAGCACAACTTAGGGGCGTAAATATACAAGCCAAGCGATCAAGGCCAGCAGAACGAATATGATCACCAAGATCGTATTCCCCCACCGGATCAAAAAAGAAGGCATCTCGCCAATCATGTTGCGGACTTTCTCGCTACGCAACTCGATACGGTCTTGATCCGATTCCGCTTTTTTCTTCATCTCATTGTATGTTGACATATCCTTAACTCCCCAACTCTAATTGATTCTTCACTAAATTATAATAAGCACCCTTGCGATCGATCAGCACGTCGTGGGTGCCTACCTCCACGATACGGCCCTTGTCAAGAACGACTATTTGATCGGCGTTGCGTACGGTACTTAATCGATGGGCGACGATTATGACTGTCTTACCCCGGTAAAAGTCCGTCAAATTCTCTACTATAGCACGTTCATTATTCGCATCCAACGAATTCGTCGCCTCATCGAAAAAGAGATAAGAAGGGTTCTTATAAACCGCACGGGCTATTAAGATCCGTTGACGCTGGCCTTGGCTTACGCCTTGACCATCCGAACCGATAACCGTATTATATTTCAAGGGGAGACGATCGATAAACTCCTCTATATTCGCGATACGGGCCGCCAACAACAAACGGACCTTGTCTATCTCACCGTCATCAACCGCTATATTGCGGGCGATGGACTCGGAGAACAGATAACCGTCCTGCATCACAGCACCGCACTGGTCGCGCCACCACGACAAGCTAAAGGAACGCAGGTCATTGCCTCCCACACGGATATCCCCCACGACCGGGTTATAATAGCCCAGCAATAATTTGATCAACGTAGTCTTACCACTGCCACTCGTACCCACGATCGCCGTGATCTTCCCGCTTGGGATACGGAGGCTCACTTGGTCCAGCACCTTCGGGGAATGGATGCCCTCATACTGGAACGTCACGTTACGGATCTCCACATCCCGGTTATTCCCGTTAAAGCCCGTTATCATGCGCTCTTCCGTCTCCTCCTCCTCCCGGTCGCGGATCTCGCTCATCCGTTCCAGACTAATCTTCACGTCTTGCCAACTATAAAGAAACTGCACGAACTGTTCCACCGGAGCGTTCAACTGCCCGATAATATACTGTATAGCCAACATCATACCCAACGACAGGCTCCCCCCGATCACAGCCGTAGCGGCAATCACCGTAATCACGATATTCTTTACCTCATTAATCAAGATACTGCCGGCCTCCTGACTCTGTTGCAGCCGCATCGATTCGATGTTCGTCCGGAACAAGTCCGCTTGTATATCCTCCCATTCCCAACGGCGGCGGCGCTCACAATGCTGGAGCTTGATCTCCTGCATGCCGTTCAGCATCTGCATCGTCTTCGACTGGTTTCGGGCCCGCTGCTCAAAATAGGTATAATCCAGCAACCGGCGTTTCTTCAAGAAAAGCGTCACCCATATCGCATATAAGGCGCTACCTAGCACGAATATGCCAAATATCAATCGGTTATAATAAAGCAATACCCCCCCAAACACGATGAAACTGAAAGCGGAGAAGAGCACCGTCAATGTCTGCGCCGTGAGAAAACGTTCCACCCGTTCATGGTCGTGGATACGCTGCAACAAGTCTCCCGTCATTTTCGTATCGAAAAACGACATGGGCAAACGCATCAACTTAATCAAGAAATCGGAGAGCAAGGAGATATTCACCCGAGCGCTAATATGCAATAAGATCCAACGGCGGATAAAGTCCACGGAGGCACGGCTCAGCACCAGCATCAATTGTCCCACCAAGATCAGATAGATCAAATTCAAATTCTTTCCGGCTATCCCTTTATCCACAATCGCTTGCGTAAGAAACGGGAAGATCAATTGCAAGACGCTGCCTAGCGCCAGTCCGAGCAACAATTGGATAAAGAAACGTTTATAGGGTTTCATGTATCCCCACAAGAAACGGAAAGGATCTTTCCCCGTATGCCGTTCATCTTTCCGTTCGTAAAATGCGGGAGTCGGCTGCAAGGCCATCAATATCCCTTTTTCCTCCCCTCTCGAACGGGTACTGATCCACGCATTACGAAACTCATCCTCATTGATCCGTAATAGATTCTTGCCGGGATCGGCAATATAGAAAACATATTCACCATCCCGTTTCTTTTTAGCGTCATAGAGTACGACGAAGTGATCCTGGTTCCAATGGAGGATACAGGGGAAAGGGCGTTGATCCACCATCTTCCCCAGGGTCATTCGTCCACATATCGTACGGAATCCTATATACTCGGCGGCATCAACCATACCCAACAAGGAAACTCCTTCTCGAGAGACAACGCAAAGCTTTTGCATCGTCTCGGCGGAATACTCCTTGCCGTGGAACTTGGCGATCATACGAAGGCAAGTGGCACCGCATTCCATGGAGTCTGGTTGTTTGATATGAGGGAATTTGTTCATTTTTTTATTCACATCTTATTACTTCATTTCACAATTCACAAGAAAAAATAATGCACACAGAAAGCTTCTTTTATTTTTTTGTAAAAAATATCAGTGTTCAAACCTAATGAATACTGTTTGAATTCTTCTTGTGAGACAGGCATTACCTTCTTCGATGGAAAAACAGATACAGTAAAATGATTTTTCATATAATCTAGGTATCTTGTAATCTTTAAAGCACCTAGGTTGTTTTCACCGTAGAAGAAAGTCTTGTTATGAATAGACTCTTCGATTTGAGACAGCAGAAATATCCAAAAAACATTTTTAGCGGTAGAGCCTATAAATGAGTTACCCAGCAAAGGATGTATCTTTAGCAAATCACAATGTCCTTTTGGTTGGTTAGTGAAAAATAATTGAGAGTCGTTGAATAATGGCGATATTGATTGGAAACATTCGGTGTCTAAATTAACATAGAGTCCTCCATGAAGATACAATATCATGTATTTAGCTAGGTTTAAACGTTGCCGTTGGGTAAATACAGATTTATACAGCAGATAGAAATCAGAGAAATCAGAGAATAGTAAGCTCTCAACCTCAGCTGAACACCAAAGATGATAGTCCCAATCAGGATTATACTTTTTCCATGTATTGGAAAGTATCCTTAGATTACAGGGCATCATGTCCTCACTGTCTGCAATCCATATCTGATGTATGATCTTATTCATTAAAAACTAATTATTTTATGATACTACGTACAATGTTAAAACAGATGATCTTGTTTCCTGACAGGATTTGATCCAATAGTAGATTAGATTCAATAGGTAAACAATCTACCATAGTAGTTAGGTCACTAACAAATAACTCATCAAACCACGGGATGTTTTTATCGTTTAATACAGTCTTTCCATAATTGTAGTAATGAATTAGACCTTGCAATCCTGTATCAAATGAGAGATCCTCTAGTCTACGCAAGTCTTGCCGTAGGATATATCTATTAATACGTAAAATTGTTTCGGTTATATCTTTGTGTAGAAAACCATTTTCCAACAAATACACCAATCCCCAAGCTACACCAGCCAAACCTGTAGCTAAATCAACAGATTCTTTATACGAGAGATTCTCTAATAAATCCATAAGCAACCCTTCCGCTAATTCATTATACTCCGATTCTCCACTATAGTTACTATAATGGAAGAACAATATAATCATTCCCATTTTCCCATTGTATAATCCGACATTTGAGATTAAGTCCACCCTAAACAATGCTTGATGTGTTGCTTTAATAACCGTGTCTCGATCCAAATCAAATAAAAGATTCCGTACCATCCGTATTGTCATTTTTCTTATAAACACTCAGCTTCTTATCCCAAGCCCCGAAAAAATAATGCGCACAAAAGGCATTCTTTATCTTTCCATAGAATAAATCAGAACCAACACCTTTCCTATAGTTTTGAAAATCCTCCTTACAGACGGGAGAAACCAAATAAGAAGAAAGCGTAGATGCACCATATTCATCCCTTAACTGATTAATAAGCCTAGATAACATATATGGACCAGTAGTATTCAATACGATATCATCTCTATAGATCCTGTTTTTAACAGTAAAATCTATATCAGACAAGATGCGTAACCAGCCCTTATGATTATTAGATGAACCCATAAAGGCGTTTCCTACCACTCTCTGCTTTGATCCATTAAAACAGACCCAATGCTCAGGAGGTTCCATTCCCAAAAAGAATGACTTGTTTTCTACAAGAGGGTCTATAGATTTAAAACATTCAATATCTAAATCCACATAAACTCCACCATGGCAATATAAAATCATGTATCGAATCATATCCAATCTCTGTATATTAAAAGGTAAAGAATGATAAAGATTAGCCCACTCTGGGAAATAAGAATCCACCAATTCTACCATCTCCTTTTTATTCCAAAGGTGATATTCCCAATTTGGGTTAAATCTTTTCCATGTACATGAAAGGATCCTCAACTGGAAAGGTACATTATCACCATCCCATATTTGATGTATTACTTTTTCAATAGCCATAATCAAAACCTATCCTCATTAGCTAAAGATTCATACTTTTTGTTTATCTCAAGAAATGAGTCGAAACCCGATTTTAAAATCGTAGAGTACTCCTTTATGAGATTTTCCAACATTTTTCGATGCTCTAGCATGATCTCCGTAGCATTCCTAAGATAGATGCCACAGGTCTCTCTTAGCATATTGTATATATCATTCTTTAGATCTGAAGGAAATAAAGTCTCTAGTATAAGTAACTTATTATAGACAAAATAGTTTAGATCCATTTCGTATGGGAAACCAGTTCTGAATATATGGCCAATCTCCGTATCCTTGATAAGATAACATCCTCCTCCTTCCATCCAAGCTTTGATACTGATGTAGGGTTCCTCAAATCCATATTGTTTCAATCCTTCATAGCCTCTTATATACTGCCAATATCGTTTTGAGGAACAATAGGTTGCACCATATACACTGGGTATTTCAACAATCTCACGTTCGGGATGCAAATCTTTTCTCATCCACGTAGGATTTAAGATGTTATTCTTGTCTTGGAAATTGATATATGCGCCAAAATGCGGTTTTCCTTCGACAAAGTTTCCATTCAAGTCTAACGTCTTGCAATTAGCGCAATACACCGCTCGTTGATTGTCACTTGTCACCTCTACGATTCTTTTCCACCAGTCATTATCATAGAATCGCATATGTCCATCTACAGTCAAAAAATAATCGGTCTCTATCATTCCGATACCTAAATCTCGAGAAAAAGCAGGTCCTAAACGTTTTTTATTCACCATGTACTTAACCTTATATACCCTTCCGATCTCCTCATAATCAAAAGAGTCGGTCGAGGCATCATTGATCAGCAGGATGTCCACATTATCTCTTGCTGTTTCCCTAATGCTTTTAACGGTCTCGCATATTTCAGCACCTTCATTCAAAAAGGGTATGATTACTGTTAAATTCCTCATGGTTTTTGATCTTAATAAAAATATTCATCTATCTGTATATCCTAATCATTTTACGATTCCTGCATCTTCATCCACATAATTATAGATTTGTTTCTGCGATCCCTTGTACTTACGCCCTAGGTCAAAGTTCCAAGCAATACTGAGCCTTACCTGGTTTCCCTCGTTTCTTACGTAAGAAGCCGTACTCTTTTGAACGTACGCTGAGTTCAGTAACTCTTTTTGGGGTGTCCCATCTGGCAAGAACAGATTTTGCACGCTCAACTCATATTGTATGGATTTATGTCGATAGCGGAGCGAGATGTTTGCTCGAGCAGGAAAAATCAGAACTGTCTCACCTGACTGCATCTTTGACTTGATCGTATAAGAGGCAGATAAAGACCAGTCCTTATAATTTCCTTCCAATTGGAAGCCACCAAATGTATTGGTCAAAGATTGCTCAAAATTGTTTCCTTTGTCTATATATCGGTTCAGTACGCCAAAAGCAGACAGATTCAATCGATCTCTCACAACCTCCCAATTTGCATACAAATACCCTTGGATATGCTGATGGAACTTTTGATTCTCCGGATGATACTCTAAATAATGATGGCCTTGGTCTTCCCGCAGGTAAATAGAATTATTTATGAGGTTACGAGTGTACTGGTAGAACAACCGAGGGGCGAAGGAGAAAGCACCCTTACGAAAATTGAACGTAAAATTGTTGGCATAGGTCTCAGCAGGAACCACATTTGGATTTCCGACAAACAATTCATAAGGGTTTTGCCATTGCTTGAAATCACTCATATAATTCAGAGTAGGCAAAAATTGCAACATAAAAAAGTTATACCTAAATGAGATATTCTCCTTGAAAGAATAGGCTAGTGTTAGTATCGGTCGAAACTGCCACTTCGAAAAATGGGTATCCTCTTCCTTGAAATATATCCTAGAAAAGCCTGCCCCTACTTGATAGCTGAACTTGCTTAATGCACCTTGCAACTGGGCATACCCATACACGTCCGAATTATTCATCGTATTGGTAACATCCGCTCCCTCCATGGTATAAATATTCTCTGTGTGAGATTGCGTAAAGCGTAATCCGACGGAGAAATCAATAGCTTGACTGAACCGGTTCTCATAGATGGCTTCTGCTTGCAGAGTTTGTTTCTTTCCATCTGTATTGTATGAATAGTTATACAGGGATTCATTCTGATTATTTTCTTGATAGTTTCGAAAATAATCAGAGGAAATATACGTCGCTACCACATTAGTTAAAAAAGTTTGATTCTTACCGAGTTCTTGTTGAAAATAAAGATCAATTGATGGCGTATAATTTCTGTTTTTCGTATGAAGTAAAGAGGTGTAATTCATTTTGTTTAATTCATCTATTACATTTTGTTTTGATACTTGATCAGGTACGCTAAATTGATTCCGAAAAACCACGTTAAAGACAGTCTTTTCCTCATTGTGCCAATTGTAAGAAAGAGATAGGTCATGTCTCTCCGATTTTATGGGTTCTTTCACTCCCTCTTTGGATAATACAAGTTTTTGATTCGGCAAAAACAGCTTCAAGTACTCATCCTTAAAACTGTCTTTATACTTCGAATAGGAGATACGGTAATTCAAGCCCAACTCCGACTTTCGGTTGTTGTATTTTAGAAAAACTTGGTCGTTCGTATAAGGTGAAGTAAGAGCTATCTGAGCATTTCCTCCAAGGGATAATCCATACTCTATTCGTTTCAGAACGAAATTTATCACGGTGCCGACATTGCCATAGCGCATGCCTGGCAAATCGATATATTCCACTTTTTTAATCTTTTGTGGATCGAGGGCAGTAATCTCATCTATTGTCACCTCAATATCATTAATGCGTAATTGTACGGGCCGATCGTTAATGGACGAAATTGAACGATCGCCCACATTTACGATTAATCCCGGCAGCATGAGTTGGTGAATCATCTCCAAGGCAGAGAACGACCTTTCTACGATTCCTATAGGGGGGAATATCACCTGTCGGTCCATTTTCGTATAATTGTCTGCCGAAACCACAATCTCATCCAATTGTTGAGTGACCGGAATAAGCTCGATAGTTCCAAAGTCTAGATTCTCCTGCGCATTCCTTACGTCTATCAAGGTTGAACGAAATCCTATATTGGAAAAACGCAATACATAATCGCCTACTTTGGGAATATTAATACGAAACTTTCCATCCGCTTGCGTTGCATCCTGGGAGACAACAACCGAGTCGGAATTTAGCGTAAGAATACTTACGCCCTCGATACATTCACCTGTTTCCTTATTAACGACTATTCCTGTTACAAGAATTGCATGAATATGAAAACTCACTAGCAAGGAGAAGAAAAGCAATAATTGTTTCATAGCACATTATCTATTTAAGGTGTAATCTTTGTTAGATTTTAGATTTCTTGCTTTGCAGAAACATTTGCTCCGCCCAAAGAAGTAGATATTTGTCGATAGACATACCCATATGTTGCATGGAGCATACTTTATGCAAATCTTTCCAATTTAACTCCATACACTTTTGGCTGCAAGGTCCCATACAAACAGGAAGCATCTTACAAGCCAAGCACATAGGATTCTCAAATGTAGTTCTACCAAGCCTTTTTGACAGAGTAACTTGATTCCACACGATATCTCCCGCATGGGTTAATATGCCTTCTGCATTTTCTTTCTTTAAGGTTCGCCCATTACAACGGTATACATTGCCATCATAATTTATGATGGCAAAATCATAATCTTCCGCAGGACAGGAATAATCTCGAATTTTCATATTCCCAGACTGAACCGTAAAGCCTTCTTTTTGGAATTTACGAATTGTTTCTAGCAATAAGGATCGTTGCTCTTTATCACCGGCAGATTCCATTGTTTGCCAGACACGTTCCATGTGGACTAAAAATTTACTACGATCCAAGCCTTGTAAATCCTTGATCAAAGGATCTATATTTCCCAAAGTCGCATCATCATAATTTATTCGAAGGGTTACCACAAAATCTTCTTCCAAAGCAGGAATGTTATCAGAGATAAGGTATAATGAATCCAGTATTTTATCGTATGTTTCCGCATTATTGATTTTCCCTATACGCACTTTGTCATGTTTCTCCTTGTTCCCATCCAATGTTATTTGAAACACAGGATTCGTTGATCGCAATTTGTCTATATTTTCCTTATTGATAAGGGTTCCATTGGTTATGAAAAACGAAGTGTAGTTTACACCAGCTCTTTTACAGATCTCACGAGCCTTATCTGCTAAAGGATATGCTATCTCATCGAAATAGAGTAAAGGTTCTCCTCCAAAGAAACTCAAAACGAAAGAGTCCACTTGTCTTAACTGAACTTTTTTCTCTATGTATTTCAATATGTTTTGCTTTACTTCATCGCCCATCTTCGAGTTTGCCACATGGCTCTCATAGCAATACCAACATTTTAAGTTACAGTCTTGAGTAGGATAAACCATCAATCGTAATCTTCGGCTAGGACTAAATGTCGCAATTTTATGCTTCAGTCTTATTTCTGCCAACTCATCCCGTTCGTCAGAGATCAAGAAACCACTACTTACTAAAGTATCATAATGCGATTTAAATGTTCTCTTGAAATCAGACTCTGCCATAGACATGAATGAGTCATATACATGATTACTTACACAGATGAGAGTATGTGTAAATGAGTTATAACAAATAACAAAACCTTTTTGCTTAACAAAGATATTATAATTACTTTTTTTCATAAACGTTTTCTTTTATGGCTACACAAAACTCGAACGCAGCGGTTCTAATATTAAAAATATCCGAACCGCCGTTCCTTTGATTAAGCCCCAGAGCAACCCGTTCCACATGTGTTACCACAATTATTACCACAATTGGTTCCACAGACACTACCACAATTAGATCCACAGCTACGTGTAGCCCCACCTCTTACAAGAAAAAGCTCATCATCAGAAAGGACAAGATCATCAAATAGTAGTCGTTCTTCTTTCTCTATTTGTCTCATAACATTATAGTTATAAAGTCTAAAATTCTCTCTCTAACACTTTTCCAAAATGGCAGAGAGTTTAACCAAAATGGAAATGTATACAACAGAATAAAATCGTCTTCCAAGAATGATATTTAAGGTTCTTTGAGGAAATATGGCACACCTCGTCCATTCTCAACCCAATACCATTCGTCTGTCTCTTCATCATAAATCCATTCACCACCCTTAATGGCGGAAAGTTCTTCCTTCGACAACAAATCACCAGTTTCCATATCTATATGCTTTTTAGTCTGTTACAAAAATATAAGTAAAATTTCGTACTATATCTAACAAACACCTAATTTTTGTCTAACAAAAAGCTAACAAAACGAGAAAAACGTATCTTTTTTAAGATTATTCATTATCTTCACATCCAAAATAACGAATATATCATGAAACACTCCTTATATATTACGACCATTATGTTGCTAGCCTTAACACTCTCCCAAGGATATTGGTTATACAATATATATAACGCTGAAAAATATAAAACGCAAGAAATCCTTGAAGAGCTATTCGAAGAGGCTATCAAGCAAGAAATGTCCAAGCGAATGGTTCGCAACAAACCGAAAGACCTCAGCAACCCCAAAAGAATCATAAGAAGAGCTAGTGATATGACACCAGAGGAACGAGCCAAGCTAAAAGGAGATACCATAACCTTATCACAAATAAAAAATCGGAATCTAAAAGATAACTATGCCGACCTTTTAACGCAACGTATGCAAGACGGTCTACGTAATGCGAATAAACCCTTAAAACCAAATGTATTAGACAGCCTATTCAATAAAACATTAACTGATCACAATTTACAAGCAATATCTTATATAGAAATATCAGACTCTACCCGGCAAACCGTAAATACGGTAGGAAAAAAATTCAACCTTTCATTTTATAAGTTCCAAACAGAAAAGCTTCCGATAGGAACGCAAGGATTACAATATGTACAGGCTTTCGTTAAATTACCTCTTTCTGACATTGTCCAACGAATGCTCTTGGCTTTTACCGTATCTTGTCTAATCATCCTTACCTCGGCGAGCTGCCTATATTATTTATTAAGAACAATACGTAAAGCCCACGCCCAACTCCGAGACCGTGAAATAGCCGTTCACAGCGCCATCCACGACTTGAAATCCCCGCTGAACACAACATATGCCTCTATAGATTTTATCGCTAGCCAAGAGAAAGAGCCGATGAAAGCTAACATATTAAATATCGGAAAAACACAAATCCGACAATTGATAGAGATCATCGAATCCATGCTATCCCTACTGAAAACAGCGGATGGAAAAGAGAGCGCACGAAGGTCGTCTATAGAAATCAAGTCATTTATCGAGCAAACGTATCAAGCGATAGTTAGGCTCTATCCTAACAAGAACCCCTTGTTCAAGCTTGAGAAAAGCGAGGATTTCCCCGACATGATCGAAGCTGATACCGTTCGTCTGGAACGTTGCCTACGGAATTTGCTAGAGAACGCATTGAAATATTCGGATGACGATGTACGAATCACCGTAACGTTGACTATGAAAAACAACCATTACCGAATAGCCATAAAAGACACCGGTTGGGGAATCCCCAAGAAAGCCCAGAAGAAACTCGGACAACAATTCTTCCGGGTGAAACAAGCCGACAAGCCAGCGCAACCGGGATATGGATTAGGGTTGAGTAGCGTAATGCTAATGGCTAAAGAAATGGGCGGCTCCCTAACTTTTCAGAGCGAGAAAAATGTAGGTTCAACATTTTTCATTAACTTGCCGGCCGAAAACACATAACACGATATGGAAGATAAGCTGAAAGTGATCTTTATTGAAGATGACCCAAACCTTGGATTAATCATCGTATTGGCCTTGCAAAGTAAAGGATACGAGGTTTACTACGCCAACACGTTAAGCGGTATTCAAGACATGATAGAAAAAGACTACCCTAATATCCTGCTTCTCGATCTGGAAGTTGGCAATCAAAACGCATTGGATTATTTGCCTTTTATTCGTTCAAAGCATCCTTCATTGCCTGTACTGATAGCCTCTTCCCACAACGAAGGGGAGGAAATAACACGCTGCTATGAAGCCGGAGCTAATCATTACACCAAAAAACCGTATGATATACAAGAAATAGATTTCCTAATCCAAAGGTTTTGTAAAAAGGCCAGTCCGATATCAAATAGTATATCTATTGGAGATTACCAACTGGAACTCTCCACTCATAAATTATTCTATAAACAAGAACAGTCAAAAACATTAAGTCCTAAAGATTTCAAGTTATTCTATCTGTTATCCGAGCAATTAAATCAGCCAGTAAGCAGAGAAAAGCTTTTTCATGAAATATGGGATGGGCAAGAAGTTCATGATAGCCTAAACAACAGCATCTCGCGTTTGCGCAAATTATTGGAAAAAGATACCACACTTTCAATAGATGCCGTAAAAGGAGTTGGATATATATTATCAAAAAAAGACCAACTCTCCTCATCGTAATTAAGGGGGCTTATTGTAGATTTCTAGATACGCCCTTGTTCCCTATCACATGATTCGGGAAAAACACGTACGACTTTTTTGAAAAACACGTACGACTTTTCCCAAAAACACGTACATGTTTTGAGTAAAAGATCATCCTGTTTTTAGCATACTAACAATCAGTATATTATATAATTCTTTTCATTACCAAACTTATTGTTTGGAATTTATATCGATCCTATAGGGACGTAGCGTGCAGCGTTTGCTACCTAAAGAGTTTTCATTATCTTCGCGGAAAATTAATTGAGATGTGGACGTTCTTTATCATACTTCCAATCCTGTATCTTGCAGGGAATATTTACATTTATCTAAAGGGAAAACAGGCTTTGAAAAGCCAGTCTACCGGAGTTAAAGTGTTGTTATCCATTGTTTTTTGGGGAGGAGCTTTATCGTTCTTCAGTAGTTTTCTATTCCGGAATCTGGATATGCCGGCTTCTTTCGCTCAAACGGTTTCTCAAGTAGGAACAGGATGGCTCGTGTTCACTTTATACATGGTATTGGCCTTGTTAGTATTTGATATCTTACGGCTTTTCCACCTACATTTCAAATACTCATTCTATTTATCCTTATTCTTAACACTCAGCTTATTAGGATATGGAAACTATAATTACCAACATCCTGATACACGAGTTATCAACATGGTTATCAACAAACCGGCCGATACCGATGGACAGCCGCTGAAAGTCGTAGCCATTAGCGACATACACTTAGGATACGCTACCAACAAGACGATGCTTGCCGGATATGTAGATATGATAAACGCTCAACGCCCGGACATCGTTCTTATCGGTGGAGACTTGATAGACAACAGTGTCGCACCTCTGCGATACGAGCATATGGAAGAGGAACTGTCCAAGATCTACGCCCCATTAGGCGTTTATATGGTACCGGGTAACCATGAGTATATCAGTGGTATAGAGGAGAGCGAGAAATTTATAGCGCAGACGCCCATCGTACTTTTAAGGGATTCCGTGGCTATCTTGCCCAATCAGATCCAACTCGTAGGACGGGACGACCGGCATAACAAAGGACGGAAAACTTTAGGTCAGCTTACCGCGAACCTTGATAAAAGCAAACCTGTTATCTTACTAGACCATCAACCCTACGATTTAGAGAAAACGGAAGAGGCTGGCGTAGACTTACAGTTTAGCGGACATACACATCGAGGACAAGTATGGCCGATGAACTGGATCGTGGATCATCTGTTCGAATTAAGTTACGGGATTAAAAAAATCGGAAATAGTACGATTTATGTCTCATCCGGCTTATCTTTGTGGGGACCGCCTTTCCGTATCGGGACGGATAGCGAGATGGTGGTATTCAATATTACATTCAAAGAGTAAAGATGAAAGTATTTATTCAATCAATCGTAGCGCAGCTATTACTAAATCCGTATATTTTCTGGAGAGGATATCAAGCTCTTCCTCCCAAGAAAAGTTGCCGGATTCCTTTTATCTTGTTTTTCGTACTCGAACTATCGCTTTATTTTTTCGGATTTATTTTTAGGAATGAACTACCTGATAACGTGATAATCACGATCCAATACATCTGTAACACTTGGTATATAGCGTCCATTTATATCACTTTATCTCTCTTGGTACTTGAGTTGATCAGGCTCTCCCAACGTATCAAGCCATGGTTCCCCAAATGGATGAAAGAGCATTGGCAGCAAACCAAGCTAACCCTGTTTTTTCTTATCGTATTCGGTGTTACCGGTTTAATGATTCACGCATACCATACGGTAATGAATCCGATTGTTAAGAACGTATATATCACGTTGCCCAAAGCCGCGGGGGATCGGGATAGCCTGACTATTGTCATGATGAGCGACTTACATATCGGAGAGGTTATCGGGAAGGACTTGGTACAAAAATATGTGGCGCTCAGCAACGCACAGCATCCGGATATGGTGGTATTAGCGGGGGATATCATGGATTATGAATCCCGGTTCGCAGAAAACGCCCACATCGAGGATGATTTAAAACAATTAAAAGCTCCGTTGGGCGTATATATCGTTTACGGGAATCATGAATACCGGGCAAACCGGAACGCGAAATATCGTTGGTTGCAAAAGACCGGAGGTACGCTACTAATAGACTCGGTGGTCCAACCGGACTCAACTTTTTATTTGATAGGGAGGGATGATTTCATCCATAAGAAACGAAAATCGCTTCATTCGTTAATGGAAGGGGTGGATACCGGCAAACCGATTATCGTTTTGGATCATCAACCTTGGTCGTTCGCCGAGATGAATATGAATGGGGTGGATTTGGGACTGCACGGACATACGCATAACGGGCAGTTATGGCCTTATCCCCTACTGATGAAACTTGTGTATGAATGCCCGTACGGATATTATAAGAAAGGACCTACGCAATTCTATGTATCTTCCGGCATTGGTATAGCAGGACCTCCTTATCGGGTGGGAACCGTCTCGGAATTGGTCGTATTGCATATCCGCTTCAAAGCCCCCAAACAGACTGGCGAAAGAGGGAAAAGCACGATGCCCATTCAAGGGAGCTGACAATGGGCATCGTAAGCTCGCTTGAATGGGCATTGTAAGGCCCTTTGAATGGGCATCGGCAGAAACCCGCCTATTCGGTACCCTTGGTGGCCGCTTCCAACTCAACCGGCACGCTCAATGTACGCCTGTATAAATCCGGATCGCCCAATACCTCCAACGCTTTCTCCAATACAAGATCATCTTTCAAGCTTTCTTGCAACTCTCCTCGTTGGTAATAATAACGTTTTACGATCTCGGCGGCCATTACTCGTTTCACCTCATCCTTGAAACGATCGAAATCTCTTTCCAGATTCGGAGTCAGCTTAGCCTCTAATTCCTTGAACGCAGTAGAATCCTCCTCCAGATACCCCTCAAACTCAGCCACTTCTTTCAAGTTCTTCAATACTTTCTCGCTTTGGCGGTCATAGGTGAAATTCTTGGACTTGGCGTATTGCTTCAAAGCTTCGAAATCCTCATCGGAAACCGTAAATTCCTCGATGGGAGCGATTGTCTTATGCTTTTGTGCCCAATCCGTAACGAAGTCGAACAAGACCGTATCCGCCGCCAAATAATACATCATGGTAGGCACTTTCGGCTCCTTCACCTCAAACTCCGGACGTACGCCACCCCCATCACGAACCGGACGCTTCTTGGACGTATAGAATACGGAAGTCAAGCTATCCGGAATAGCCGCCACGCTACCATCCTCTTTCCGGTGCGAATAATCGATTTGCTGGATGCAACGACCACTCGGGATATAGTATTTACTCATCGTGATTTTCACTTTCCCATTATAAGGCAGGTCACGAGGAGCTTGCACCAACCCCTTACCAAACGAACGTTGTCCCACCAACACGGCACGATCCATATCCTGCAAAGATCCCGATACGATCTCAGCGGCGGAAGCCGTACCTCCATTGATCAATATAGCCAACGGCATTACCGTATCCAAAGGCTCCGTAGAGGTTCGGTACGTACGATCCCATTGCTTGATCTTTCCTTTCGTTGAAAGCACCTCGCTGCCTTTCGGTACGAACATACCTACGATTTGTACGGCACCTTCCAGCACGCCGCCGCCGTTACCGCGCAAATCCAGTACCAAAGACTTAATATTATGATTTTTCTTTAAATCCAAGAATGCCTCTTTCACCTCTTGAGCACTCTTGATAGTAAATGCCTTTAGATAAATATAACCGATACTGTCATTCTTAACCCCGTAGTAAGTAACTTGAGGTGTCGTGATCTGCTTACGGGTAATCTCGAACTTCCGGGGTTTCTTCTCGCCCGGACGTTGGATCGTCAAAACCATCTTCGTATTCGGAACACCTTTCAACAACTCGCTGACCCGGGAGTTTGTCGCCTTGGAAACATCGATCGTATCGATTGCCAAGATCAGATCGCCCGGCTTCAGACCCGCTAAATCGGCCGGCATTCCCTCGGTAGGCTCGGCAATCATCACGCCTCCCTCGTTGTTACGCTGACGGATCAAGGAACCGATACCTCCGTATTCGCCGGTCGTCATCAGACTCAATTCCTCCGTTTTTTGCTCAGGATAGTATTCCGTATAAGGATCTAAACCAGCCAACATTGCCTCGATTCCCCGCTGAACGGTTTTATCCACATCCACTGAATCCACGTAGAACATCTCTACTTCTTTCAATAAAGAATTGAAAATGTCTAGGTTCTTACTCACCTCAAAGCGGTTATCTTTTTGCGCCCATCCCGGCACTACGCTACTTGCGACGAACAGCAAGCAAAATAAACCTATAATTCCTCTTCGTTGAACCAATCTGTACATACAATATTTAGTTAATTAACGGCATAAATGTAAGGAATAATACGCCGCCTAAGCCAATATCCCTTTTACTTTTAACTTTATTTGTTCCCATTTATTATACGGAATCTCCGGGCCAACCACGTCGATCACATAGCCCGCCAACATCGATCCGATGCGTGCGGATTGTACCAAAGACGCTCCTATGGATTGACCGTACAAGAATCCGGCGGCGAAGTTATCACCGGCGCCTGTCGTATCAACAGGTTTGCCCCCCTCAGCCGGGACAGAATAAAATTGACCATGACTACCGATCAAGGCACCTTCCTTTCCCAAAGTGACCAATGAGACCTCTACCAACTCAGACAAGGTATGTACGGCCTCAGCAGCCTTCTGCCCGGTAAAAGCCTCAGCCTCACTCTCATTAGAGAACAAAATATCCACATATTTAGGAATGATATCCTCCAGCATTCCTTTAAAAGCATTCACGATATTGAAGTTCGACAAATCCAGCGCTACTTTCAAGCCCAACTTTTTAGCCTTCTCCATCGTAGAACGAACCAACGGTTCGTTTACGAGCAAGTAACCTTCTATATAAATACATTGATATTTACTTAGCATCTCCTCGGTGATCTCATCCGGGGTTATTGTCGGGGCCGGGCCAAGGAAAGTCCCCATCGTACGTTCCCCATCCGGAGAAATCATCACCGTACAGCTACCTGTAAGTCCGTCCATCTTGATAAAATAGGAAGTGACACCCGCTTTTTCCAACGCATCCTCATAAAATCTGCCGATCGAATCATCCCCGATCTTACCGATAAAACCGGAATTCGCCCCTAAAGAAGACATCGAACGCATCGTGTTGCAGACAGATCCTCCCGGGGTTTGCGTACGTGGCAAGCCGGCTAAAGTTGTACGGATAGCGATCATTTGTTCCCTGTTAATCATATCCATAGCTCCTTTCTGTATCCCGATTTCCGATAGGACATCATCATTTTCAAGCCTCAATAAAACGTCAACCAAAGCATTTCCTAAACCTATTGTATTCATTTTTTCGTAATTTTTTTCGCAAAGATATTGCATATTTCGAAAATACCCCGTACTTTTGCAGTGCAATTTCAGAAAGGGGTTACGGAATAACCTTTGAAAGAGCGAAAAATTCTTCCTTAGCTCAGTTGGTTAGAGCATCTGACTGTTAATCAGAGGGTCCTTGGTTCAAGTCCAAGAGGAAGAGCGAAAAGA
>NZ_QTMJ01000029.1:44659-45051 GCF_003635485.1 Parabacteroides sp. AF19-14
GAGGGTCCTTGGTTCAAGTCCAAGAGGAAGAGCGAAAAGACATCGGGAAAGACTGAAAAACATTCTTCTTTAGCTCAGTTGGTTAGAGCATCTGACTGTTAATCAGAGGGTCCTTGGTTCAAGTCCAAGAAGAAGAGCGAAAAGAGTTTTCATATAGAGATTAAAAAGTTAAAAACTGATTCTTCCTTAGCTCAGTTGGTTAGAGCATCTGACTGTTAATCAGAGGGTCCTTGGTTCAAGTCCAAGAGGAAGAGCAAAAAGAGAGAGATACCTATTAATAGGTATCTCTTTTTTCTTTTGTTCTTTTTCCGTTATTCACAGGGTTTTCAACAGGGTTATTAACAACCCTGTAATCGGCTCACCCGATAAACCTGGGGGATTAAGCATACAGC
>NZ_QTMJ01000003.1:0-365302 GCF_003635485.1 Parabacteroides sp. AF19-14
TTTGCTTTCAAATTAGTATCTTTGATCCATTGGAAACATCTCAATCTGTATTATATGCTGTATATCAACTAGATGATAGAATGGTTAGAAAATAAAAAAGAAAAGTTTCCAATGTAATAAATCCCGTTTTATGACGGGATTTATTATTTCTAGAAAAGCTCTAATTGTTGGCCGGGCGTATTAGGAGGTTGTACTTTTTTCCCATAGAACAACTCAATATTCCCAAATTGTTTGTCTGTAATGCACATTATTCCTACTTGCCCGTGTTCTGGTAAAAATGATTTTACTCGTTTTATGTGTACTTCTGCATTTTCTTGGCTGGCGCAATGTCGCACATAAATAGAGAACTGAAACATGGTAAAGCCATCACGCTGCAGATTCTTACGGAAATCACTATAAGCTTTCTTTTCTTTTTTTGTTTCCGTAGGCAAATCAAATAATACCAACACCCACATAATACGATATTCGCTAAATCGATCCATTATTATTACCGTTCTGGATACACGATTCTTCGTTGCTCTCCACTGAAACATTTGTAAAGAGAGGCTGTTGTTTGAGCTACAGCGATCATTAACGGACTTCGTTTACCTCCAATCTTAACTTCTAATGTAGGAATGGAAAGAAGTGATGCTTTCCATTCTTTTGTTAATATTTCGGGTGATATGCCTCTTGTTCTTATCAAACCAAATACAAGTTCATCAACATAAGGTCTATAAGGTTCCATGATGTCATCGGCTAAACAATAAGCATTATATCGGTTATGGTGATGAATACCCAATGTGGGTAACATACCACTTGTGACTAGTCCACGTGCAACAATAGCACGAAGGATAGCATAACCATAATTTAATAAATTATTAGGAGGTATACCTTCCCGATCTCTTGTAAAACCTTCTATGTGTCCGAACAGATACTTCCAATAATAAGCAGCTGCACGTCCTTCCAAATTGTCAGGATCTCCACTACGTACATCATTGGCCCATATCCGCATACATTTTATTTCTTCGTTTTTACAAGAGCATAATACTGATGCTTGATTGTTGATTTTCGCTTGAATAGTCTGTTGCCAAAGTTGTTTCTTTAAAGGTAAGGAAGCGTCTAATTGATCTCGAAAGCGCTCATTTTGTGTCGTGTTTCCATAAAGCGGAAGCATGAGGCCTACTGGCATACTTCGTCCATCACATGTAATAACTGCGCAATTATTCTCTAGTAATGCTTCCAATACACCCTGGGTAATAGTAATTTGTTTGTTGTCAAGAACTATCACTGCAATATCTTCAATTGGTTTAGTAATTTCTGATTGTCGTTTGAAGCTTTCGGGCACAGTATCATTCTTTACTATCTCCGGTAACTTAATAACTAATTGCTGGTTACGAAGTGACAGGTAAGCAGGATTACCAAAATAAAATGTTTTCTTAATCATAGGATAAAATCTAATTAGTTAGTATACATAAACCTACTTGAATTATATTTCCTAATCTATCAACTTTAATGGGAAAACATATTTCTTTAACCATTTCACCTGTTATAGCTTTTTGATTTTTAGATTGAGGACTACCAATACCATATTCATTCTGAATGCAATTTTCACCATTACAATAGATTTCTGCAGTAGCTTTAGGTAAAGCAAAAATCAAATTGGCTGTTGAAGCTGGGATGAAATTAGCGGTAATGCCACTTGAGTCAACCATTTTGTATATTCGATCCCTATCTATCGGCATTACGACTTCCCCCTTATTAATCTCCTCCTGTGTCGGTACATATACCAGATCATTAGGAGAGAGTATATATTTAGGTAGATTACCATTCTCATCTTCAGGAGCCGAGGAAAGTCCCTGCTTTTGGCGTTCGATCACTACATTTAAGGGAATCGTGCTATAACTTCTTTTACGGATTACTTTTTTCGTATCCTTATCAATCTCTTCTGTTTCATAGATAGCAAAGAACAGGTTGGTTCCTTTTGCTGCCTCTACAAATTTAGTTCGCTTATTCCCTTTTTGTCCTACAGTAAACTTTTCAGCTTTTTCGTAGACACGCACTTTATAAATGGGCTGATGCTTTTTTCCTTTATTCAATATAAGAATATTACGGTTCATTTCATCAATACCATCTGGAGAGAATGCCAATGTGGGATCATTGTCTTTAGTTTCCAAATGTCGAAGCATAATTTGTTGGATACCTGTATCTGTAATGCTTTCCTTTATCTTCTTTTTGTCGAAACTAGTATCTATAGGCTTCCGCACCGCAAAATAGCGGTCTTTCGTCTCTTTTGTAAAGTAATAGACTTTGATTTTTGATGGATTAATATCTTGCCAAGTATCTTTATTTTCCTCGAAATAGTTCTTTATTCTTTTAGTGTCATAGCCTAACTCGAGCATAGCGAGTATTTTCTTCTTCAAGTCCATTTCTACTATTGCCTGTGGTTTCTTTAAGGCCTCATTAAGTGATACAGTTTTTATCATACGCAAATTTACTTCTCCGTGAACCGTTTCCTTATGCATTGATTTACGGATAGCCCAACTATCCCCTTTTGATTGGTTGGAGACTATCTTCTTTCCATTTTCATAATGCTGATAGTGGTTTGTTGTCTTGTTGATCACACGCAAATTTTGCTTAAAGCTAACCGTTATTTTCTGCAAAGCTGTCAATGTATCTTGAGTGAATGTTTCCCAAGGCTTGTCAATAACCCATTTGTAATTACCGTTATTATCAGTCTTGTCCTTGTGACATAATAGGGTTTGCAAATCTCGCCGTGTTATCTTTGTGTTTTTACTAGCCGACACATTATTGAGATAGTTCACGATGTTACGATTTGCGCATGCAATGATAATGGCATCCATCGCATGATGGCGGTGATCAATACGTTTTTTATTGAATCCCTTTTGTAACTCTAAGGGCATGGAGGGGATCATTGTATTATTGGTATTGATAGAAGTGAAACGGGTACTTTCAGTCAGTTCATTCAACCGAATGAAACGAGGAAGTACAATCTTATTCCAAACATCGTTGATGCCCCAATCCTTTTTTAATCGATCGGTAATACCTCCTGTACAAGGAATGACATTCTTGGAGATAGCCTCTTGCTCGTTTTCTTCACGCACTATATTAGAAAGCAGAGATTTTACTACTTTACTAATATAGCGGCTGTCGTTGAGTTGCCGTTCTATAAATTGATCTGGAATATCTTCCATGAGTAACTTTTTCATTTTACTTCTGTTATGTGAATAAGATTCATGCACAAGTTTTTCATAGGCTTCCACGGAAAGTACCTCAACAGGCTTGTTAAAAGCTAATTCCACCTTTTCTCCATGATGGTTTTTAATAAACTCATAGCCGAGGCTCCTATCCTTCAATTTATTTATCTCAGATTCACAGATCACCTTGTTGCTAAGTGAATCATCGAAATAACGTGATTGAGGAATAATATGTTCTATTTCATAAGCAGGAGTGAATAATTTACTTAATGGTATCATTTCGCCTGTATAAGGTGAACGATATTTTTGCTCCAACCATAGTTTGTAACGTAGTATTTCCGAGCGTGTTGGACGTTTTAGAGTATCTGTTTGGTTGAATTTTCCTAATATAATTCCTATATCTTCCGGTAATTCTAATATACTATTTAGTACGCCTTCTTCATAAATACGCAATAAATCCTGCTGGCTGGGGGAATATGGACGTACATTCTCTATTCCAAATTCCGGATTCAAAAATTCAGTCAATAGTGCTTTTATGCGTAAATTGGTATTCTCGTTCTTTATCATTTGTTGTGACATCCGGGCACGCTTGTCCGCCGGATTTTTCATTTCCCGTCCTAATTCAATATGTATCTCATCGATATGGCCTACTTGTTGCCAAATATCTCGTACGGTACGCAAGGTTTCCGTTATCACTTGCTCCACGATTGGGTTGCGTAACGAATGTTGTTTAAACGATTTTAAATAGAGATCGATATCCATGGGAGTCTTCCATTTAACTATATCCTTGACTTCGGAGTGACGATCGTAAACTAGATAACAAGCTAACCATAAAGGCAAAGCTCGAAAATGGGTAATATCAGTTAGGTTAATAGCTTTTTGTCTAACTCTCTCACGAATGTTCTCGTCATACTCTCCATCTATAATTTTATTAATTCGTATTCTTGTCCCATTATCTATGTTTTCGATACTCCAATATTTACCCATTCGCATCAATGGAAGCAATTTCTTTATCGCCTTAGCCGAGTAAGAGCCATATTCCTTCTTGAAAGGAGGGAAATTCTTGAATTGTTCAATAAACTCTTCGCTTAGGTTATTCTTATTGGCAAAAGAGTGTAAGGCTTTTTCTATTTCTTGTTTATCTTCTATGGAATATAATATATGCCATAATGTCTCTTCCTTTTCCTTAGAAAGAAAAGCTTTTGGGATATGCGCTTTTCCTAAACGAGTTATTATTTGTGCATGGGTTTCATTACAGGGATAAGGTTTATCTTCCACATAATTCCAACGATAGTTTGAAGTTGTTTTCTTAAAGCCGAATGGCGGGTATTTAAAAAAGGCTTTTTGATCGATTTCTTTCTTTTCATTCAGCCACTCAAATAAAGTGACATAATCAGCCTCGGTAGGGAGTAATTCTTGTGTTACGTCAACATCCGTTTCCTTCCTGTAGATACGTAGGTTTACAATAAATTGCCAAAGGCGAAATTCTTGATAGAGAGGATGAGACTTGGCTATACATTTAATGGATGCATGTTTGATTTCTCCACTCTCTTTATCAATATACCTATTTTCCTCATAGGGACAATTGTCGATCAATGATTTCTTGCTCTTCAGTGGACGTTGATAGAAAATGATATCTTCTATAAATAAATGACAGAAATCTCGTGTGGAAATACTATTCCTACGTGGTTCGTTATTGGGATAAAGCTCATTAAGGCAAGCAATATATAACTGTTTATCTCGTAATTCCTCATGAAATTCACTTTGGGTCTTTAGTATTTGATAGAGTTCGTTTTTATAGTATTTACGTTCGATAGTACGTACTAGCTTCCCACGTATTTTCTGGTCTGGTTTTTGCAGAAGTGTATCATAAATATAAGCGCCGACAGTCATCTTGATCTTGTCGATATCTGCTTCCGTCTTCTTTTTAATTAATGTCCAATCATCATCTTTTGGCGCACGGAAAGAACGCTTTATATTTCCTTCCTTATCTTTCTTAGGACTACCATCAGCCTCTAGATCAGTGGTGACTATAAATTCTTTAGTTTTACCTTCCCAATCCAATGGTATATTACTTGTGCGCCGGTAAATCATCCCATTCTCCAAATGTACGTTATACCAGGTGTCCTTGCCTTTTTTCTCTCCCGAGTCTTCGACTTTTTCTACTTTCAATGAATAATATTCTACTAGTTTATTTGGAGTTTCCTCCTCTTCACCTCGAAGTTGATAGTATCCTCGTTTCTGATTAAAGTTCAAAAGAATCCAAGCGAGTTCCTCTTTTGATATTTTTTGTGTTAAAGCTTTCTTTCTAAGGTAATAGATCGTCCAATCGTAGGGTACTTTTTTGTTGTTTGCGATAAGTTTGGGGTGATGTTCGGTGAAATCGGCCAACATCTCTTTGAACGATTCCTGAAAGATAAATTTGTAAGAACCTGTTTCGTCTTTTACCCAAGGCAATTTACATTCTATGTCATTTAAGAATTTGCCATAGCGATTGAGAGAATCAGAATAATGCTTTGGTAAAAAGCCGAGTAAATCGAGAATTCTATGCAGGCGCTCACGTCTTAATAGATGGCGTTCACGCAATCTACGTATACCACGATAGCTTGTTCGATCCGCAGTTTGTGAGATAGAATTTCCCTTATCGAAATTTCCTAAGATGGCTGCGTCCATAGGTATAATACGACTGCCACAAGCTTCTATACCATATAAGTGTTCTTTATTATATTCATCTATATAAGCATTGATTAATGCCCATCCTATACTATTTGTACCTAAATCTAATCCTACTATTTTTTTCATGACTAGTATTGTGTTAACGATTTTTTCAAAGATAAAATAAATTATCGAGAAATACTTGCTTTATAAATATATTCTTTATTTCTTTGCTATACTAATTTGAAGCAAATCACAATAAGGATTATTCCGTTGTGAAAACATTTAGGTTCTAGCCCATCGTCCTTTATCGGTGGGCTTTTTTTATGTGTAACTAGTCCTATTTTTTGATAAGAATGCCCTCGTTAGGCTACACATATAGTCATGATAGCCTACACGATTACCTTAAATTTTTAAGGAAGTGTAACTTGAAGATGAAGTATCGGGAATGGCTTGTGGGAAGAATCCGTCTCGTCTCTTCCTATCACTTGGAATCCCAGATGCTGATAGAAATGAAGTGCGGTTGTGTTTTGCTCATTTACGTCGACTTTTCGGATGGGTGTCTCTTGCAAGGCGAATTGGATAAGTCGTTTACCTAATCCTTTGCCTTGCTCTTCCGGATGTACGAAAAGCATCTCGATAAGCTCATCGCTTAAGCCCATGAAGGCGGCGATCTTTCCTCGCTCATTTCGGATGATATAAAGTTCTACCAATGGGAAATATCCGGGAACAAGTTCTTTATAAAATAAGATATCCTCTTCTTTTAGGAAATGATGGGTACTACGTACGGACGCTTCCCAAAGCAGAAGAAGCTCATTGAAGTCCTCAAAAGAGGGACGGGTTATCGCTCTCTTCATCGGGGTGTACTTCATCCCATGTGTAGTTTGTTCTTCGCAGATTGGTTCGAACCCGAATTTCCGGTAGATTGGGATTGCATAGGAAGAGGAGTTGACTGTCATTTCCGAGACTGGCTTATCTTGGATAGCGGCCTCGAATAATCGTTTGCCGATACCTTTTCCATGATACATAGGCGTGATGAAGAATAAGGAAATATGCTTTCCTTCATTTTTTGTAGCGATTAGACCTATTAATGACTCACCCTCGAATGCTCCGTAAATGGTTAGCTCATTTACCAGATCCTTATTGTAAATGAAACTCTTGAAGGTTTCCAATCCCTCTTCGTCGAAGTCATTCTTGCCACATTGGATGAACACGTCCAAAGACAAGGTTAATGCCTTATCGTATTCGTTTACCTGTAATTGTCTTATTTGCATAAATGGATTATAAGTCTTTGTTCCCAACTAATTTCTCATCCGCTACGATCTCAAAATGATGCGCATCGATGAATCGCCCGTTTTTGTAACAAGCTTTTCGGAAGATGCCAGTCTTCTTGAATCCCACTTTCTCTAATACCCGCATGGATGCCAGATTATATTCATACACCGTGGCGAATATACGAATAACCTCCGTATGCTCAAAATAATACTGGATCGCATCGGCTAACGCTTCAGAGGTAATCCCTTGGTTCCAATATCTCTCACTGATCCAATAACCAACTTCCGCATTGAAACGTTCCACATCCGTTCCTCTCACAAAACCTATATTGCCGACTGCCTCACCATGAACCACAATGCAGAAATCCGATATTTCAGCTTTTTCTCGTGCTTGGCTGATGAAGCAGCGGGCATTTTCTTTTGTATAAGGATGAGGCAATCCATCCCGACAGTTATCCCAGATCTTCTTGTTATTAAGGTGCAAGGTTAAGGATTCCGTATCTTGACCTTCCCAACTCCTGAGCGTATATAAATCTTTTGTTACTACTATCATAAACTATTGTTTTTGTTTGAAAAGGAATGATGGTCAAGATAATAGCACAAATGATCCTCTATTTGTCCAGTATGCATTAGTTCTGCTTGATGAAGCCGTCCTTCGTATACGAATCCATTCTTCTCTAATACACGTTGTGAGCGTTGATTGTGAGGATAACAATTCGCCGTGATCAAATGTAAATTCATTTGAGTGAACCCATAATTCAATACGGATTGCACTGCTTCTGTCATGAAGCCTTGTCCCCAACACTCTTCTTTTAGCCAATAACCCAGCATGCGAGCATGTGGGTTTTCTCTTTTGGGATCAGGGATGATGCCAATGGAGCCAATGACTTGTTTTGTCTCTTTTGATACGATTGCCCAAACCCCTTCTTTCCCGATAAAAATGGCATTTAGAACATCGATCGTTTCCTCGATCGTTTCGAGAGGTTTCCATCCGGCGTTATTGCCTAGGTTTGGATTCTTACAGCTCTCAAAAACATCAGGAGCATCGCTTTCGCTGAAAGGACGGAGCACAAGACGGTTGGTTTCTATGTTCGATGTTTGTGTCATATACGGATGTTTATTTAGTCGAGATAGATCATTTTCTTGGTCATCCCACCGTCAATCGTAATATTCTCGCCATTAATGAAATCGTTTTCCTCTTGACAAAGAAATAAGCACATACGGGCGATATCCTCCGGCTTTCCCACCCTTCCGGACGGATGTTGAGCATGATCCTCCGGGCGAAGCTGGTCGTATTTGTTATTCTGTATCCAACCGGGAGCGATAGAGTTTACCGTGATATGCCATTCCGAGAGCGATAAGGCCAACGCATGTGTCAAAGAATAGATACCTCCTTTAGAGGCGGCGTAACCCTCGCTACCGGGTTCACTCATCAAGTAACGGGTAGAGCAGATGTTGATAATCCTGCCGTATGGATTGGGGGTATCGAGAGATTGCCGATGGAGCGCTAATTGGCGGGAGGTGATAAACGCCGGGCGTAAGTTTATGGATAGTATCTTGTCGAAATCCTCTACGCTTGTTTCCGTGATGGGAGAGAACTGACTGACACCTGCGTTGTTGATAATGATATCAATATCTCCCCACTCCTCGATGATCTTTCGCAGGCAATCTTCTAGTGCGGTTTTATCGCTAACGTCCACGGGAAAGAATTGAGTTCCGGTTTGTAATGCGGTCTCTTTTCCTGATGCTTCGTTTTTATCACAGAACGCTACTCGATGGCCGGCTCCCCTGAACGTTCTCACGATGGCTTTTCCGATCCCCTCGGCCCCACCGGTAATGAAGACTCTTCTTGTTTTATGGAGTGTCTTCGTATTGTGACTGGTTCTTGTCCCGGAGGTTTTCCGGACTTGATATTGCTCGTATTTTTTTTCCAAATAGTTGTCTGCCATGATCCATTATTAGTTGAAAGAACAAATATAGTGTTTAACTAAATAGGTTGTGCGCTTGTTTATAAGGTAAAGATCATTTAGAATCATGAAAATAGCGATTAGCGGTGCGAGTGGATACATAGGACAGCATCTTACTCTTTTTTTCACGGAAAAGGGTGATGAGGTGGTTCCTTTAGGAAGGAACCTGTTCAAGGAGGAGAATTTCGATGAGCTATGCCATCGTGTGGAATCGTGTGATGTGGTCATTAATCTGGCGGGTGCTTCCATTAATAAGCGCTGGACAAAAGCGTATAAGCAAGAATTATATGATAGTAGAATCCGGACAACCCATCAGTTGGTAAATGCCATAAATACCCGGGATATTCTCCCAAAGTTGTTTATATCAACTTCTGCCGTAGGCTATTATCCCACATCCGGAGAATATGACGAATATAACAATCGGCAAGGTGAGGATTTCTTGGCCCGGTTATGTGGCGCATGGGAAAAGGAAGCGCGGGCGTGTTTGCCGGATGTGCGGCTTGTGATTGCCCGGTTCGGGGTCGTACTCTCGGAGGATGGCGGGGCATTGAGACAGATGCTTCATTTGCAACGTCTCTCCCGGATAGGTGTGGTGATAGGCGATGGCCAACAGAGTTTTCCGTGGATCAGCGTGCATGATTTGTGCCGCTCTTTTGATTTTATGATACAAAATAGTACGTTGAGAGGAGTGGTCAATCTTGTCTCTCCGCAATGTATTACCCAAAAGCAACTGGCATATGCGCTGGCGAGAGCAGATGGAATCCGTTGGGTTATGCCTTTGCCTACATTCATTTTCCGACTGATGTTCGGTGAAGGGGCTTCGTTTGTAACGAAGGGGCAAACAGTTCATCCCACGAAATTATTGGAGTCTGGTTTTACGTATGATTATCCGACAATAGAAAAGCTTATGAATATAACAGATCATCGTACCGTGCAGGCACTGGATGTCCGCCGGTATATGGGAAGGTGGTATGAGATCGCCCGTTACGAGAATCATTTCGAGAAAGGTATAACGGATGTTACGGCTACTTATACATTGCGATCGGATGGAAGAATCCGTGTGGAAAACGAGGGGTTTAAAGATGGAATCCATAAAAAAGCAGTAGGCCGGGCGAAACAGCCGGAACCAGAAAATAGTCCGGGTAAATTGAAAGTCGCTTTCTTTTTATGGTTCTATTCAGATTATTATATCTTCGAACTCGACGAACATTATCAATATGTTGTGGTAGGAAGCAGTTCTGACAAGTATCTCTGGATTTTGAGTCGTGAGAAATCCTTGCCGGAAGCGGTTATGGAAGATTTGCTCGGCAAGATACTGAAACGAGGATATGATATCTCTAAATTGGTTTATAACAGAATTTGATTACATAGTTTCCAAAATTAGTATTGATGGTAATCTAGGTTACTATCAATACTAATTGCGTTTTCTATAGATACTAATTGCTATTACCCTGTCATTTATTTCAATTGTTTTCCATCGGAAAAGGCATTTCCTACCTTTTCGCCCACTCTCAAATAGTCGTTGTTGAATGGATCAAAGATGATGGGAGCGGCTTTAGCTACATTCACCTTGCCGTTCTCATCAAGTACACGCTCGTCAACACTGACATTTACGATCTCGCCACGGAGTATGCAAGTATCTGGATCGTAATCTTTCAATTTACATTCGATAGCCACGGCCAATTCGTCGATCAACGGAGCATCTACGAAGTCTGATTTTGTAGCGTGAAATCCTGCTTTGGCAAACTTGTCGGTAACTTTATTGCCTGACACGATACCTACATAATCACAAGCTACGACATGATCGGCATCTGCCATGCTTACCGTGAAAGCTCTACGCTTCAGGATATTCTTAACTGTCTTGTGACCGGCGCTAAGACACATGCTGATCTCATTCATCTCACTGATACCGCCCCAAGCGGCGTTCATCGCGTCGGGAGTTCCATCTTCTCCATACGTGGCGATAATAAATACGGGTTGCGGATAGCTCAAAGGCTTCGCTCCAAAATTCTTTCTCATAATCATTTATTTTTTAGTCCAATTCTTGATATCTTCTTCTGTCGCTCCGTTCATCAACTTCCCTTTTTGCCAGTTCACATCCGGATAGGCTTTCCGCAATTCACTCTCTGCGTTCGAGATATTGCTGCTGCCTGATGTGGCGAATGGGATAACGGTTTTGCCCGAGAGATCGTATTTCTCCAAAAAGGTGTTGATGAGTCTTGGGGCTTGATTCCACCAGATGGGAAATCCTAGGTAAACGGTGTCATACTCCGCTAGGTTCTTCAAATCATCGATAATGGCCGGTCGTGATGTAGGATCGTCCATCTCTACGCTGCTGCGTGAGGATTTATCCCGCCAGTTCAGATCGGCGGAGGTATAGCTTTTCTCAGGTTGGATCTTGTGAAGATCACCACTGACAATAGACGCGACTTGTTGGGCCGCTTTTTCAGTATTTCCCGTTGCCGAGAAGTAAGCCACTAAAACTTTTGTCCCTTCGGCAGCCTTTTGCGCATAAGAGGCGATACATACCATTGAGATCATGACCATGAATAATAAGATTCGTTTCATACTTCTTGAATTTTTGTTGTTTTTATATTCATTACGAGAATGCTATGTGTTTATGGCGATAAAGATAGGAGAGAAAAATGAAACAGTTTGTACCCAAATTACTGATATATCTGATATTTTTGGCGATACGATCCTTATCTTTGTAAGGCGATTAACTAAAAGAAGAAAATATCATGCTTGCGTACACTTATATTGAACAAGGGAAATTTGAATTGCGGGAGAAACCGATACCGGAAATACAGGATTCATGGGACGCTATCGTACGTGTGACTTTGGGTAGCATTTGTTCTAGCGATCTTCATATTAAACACGGTAGCGTACCACGTGCGGTACCCGGAATAACCGTTGGGCATGAGATGGTTGGTGTGGTGGAAAAGGTGGGTGCCGATGTTACTGTAGTCAAGCCGGGTGACAGGGTGACCGTGAATGTCGAGACCTTTTGCGGAGAGTGTTTCTTCTGCCGGCGTGGATATGTCAATAATTGTACCGATCCCAATGGCGGTTGGGCGTTGGGCTGTCGTATCGATGGGGGGCAGGCGGAGTATGTCCGGGTTCCTTATGCGGATCGAGGCTTGAATCATATCCCAGATACGGTCAGTGATGAGCAGGCTTTGCTGGTCGGTGATGTGTTAGCGACAGGTTTTTGGGCCGCTCGTATCTCGGAGATCTCAGAGGAGGATACGGTTCTCATTATTGGCGCTGGTCCTACGGGGATCTGTACTTTGTTGTGCGTGTTGTTGAAGAAGCCACGACGTATTATTGTTTGCGAGAAGTCTCCGGAAAGGGCCCGGTTCGTTCGCCAGCGTTATCCGGAAGTCTTGGTGACAGATCCCGAAAACTGTAAGGAATTTGTTCTTCGTAACAGCGATCATGGCGGTGCGGATGTCGTATTGGAGGTCGCGGGGAGTGAGGATACCTTTCGCTTGGCATGGGATTGTGCCCGTCCGAACGCCATTGTCACCATCGTAGCCCTCTATGATAAACCTCAGCTTCTTCCTTTGCCAGACATGTATGGCAAGAACTTGACTTTCAAGACTGGTGGGGTGGATGGCTGCGATTGCGCCGAGATTCTTAACCTAATAGAAGAAGGTAAGATAGACACGACGCCTCTTATTACCCATAAGTTTCCATTGAACGAGATTGAGGAGGCTTACCGTATCTTCGAAAACAGGTTGGATGGGGTTATAAAGGTGGCGATTGAGGGGAATCTCATCAAACCTGTCTTTGTTTTGCCGCATACACCTTGATTCTCTCCTCGCAACATTGTCGCGTGATATCCCGGAGCCGTTCTACTTTGGGTATAAGCGCCTCGATATCTTCTTTAGTGACGCGGAAGTGTAAATTATAACGAGCTTGAACGTATGCGTCCTGCAGCAAATCGAAAAGTCGTTTTTCTTCTTCCGTATCCCGGGGAAAGGCTTCGGATGACTCTAGGGAATGCGTTTTGGCTCTGCCGGATAACGTTATTAGGCTATGCTCTTTGGGACTATACAATGTAAAAGTCAAGATTATGCTGTTGTAATAATTCTCACAAGCTTGATGCAAATGAAAAGAACATATTTTATATCTCTCGTCGTTTTTGTCATACATTGCATTTCGTAAAAAATCATTCGCACGTTCAAACCTGTCGTTGTAATACTCCTCCGCCAACTCTTTTATCTCCCGATAGTTCAGTTTACGACGGCGGGCCAACTTATAACGGCCGCTGTTGTAAAGCATGATACCTTCTCGCTTGATATCGGTATAGAAATATCGGTTTTTATCGATGGCTTTATTCAAGTCGTCGATGCTTTCGTCTATAAATTGTACGGTGGTGGATGCGTATCTGTTCTTCCCTTTGTAGTAATTATCGGTGGCCTTGCTCAAGATGTGATTGATAATATATCTTTGGAAACGGGTACTGGTAACTACCAAAATATCATAATCGCTCATAAAACAGGTGCGGATACCGTATTCGATGCGTTGGTCGTAGTCAACGTATGTATTCCGGGCATAACTTCCGTAGAGAATGATCATCTCACAATCGGGAAGTACTTCCAGTACGCACTCTACAATTCTTCTGAGGTCATCCCGTTTCTGTTCGGGAAGGTAATTGATGGATGTTTTCATTCTTCGTTTATCTATGCAAATTGTTTGTAATCACTTTTTACTTTCAATGAACATTGTTCTGTCCCGATAGCCTTTACGATAGCTAAAAGCGGTGCGCTGAACTGTTCGGTTAGCTTGTTCGGTACTTGTTCGGTCGACTTGTTCGGTTGGCTGTTGTGGGGTATTGATGATGAATGTTACCCTCACTACCACGGATGTATGATTCGAAATCTATGTCCATATGTATCCAATCATGATTATAAATAGGCAATAAAGATATAAAATATCCTGCTATGTGATAGTGAAAAGATGAAGAAGTTGTATTGGCTCGGTCTTTTACGTATTATGAGTTTCCTGTAACATTGAATTTATAAAAATATCTACAATATCTACCACTCTATTGTGTACTCTCTGTAAATAAGAATATTACCTATAGGTTGTAGATCTCCAAACATCTACAATTATTATTCAATATCTACCACTTATTATTGATTTTCATGTGTTTTTCTTTGCGGGTAAAGAGAAAAAGTGTTATATTTGAAGAATACTGAAAATCTAAAAGATATGATAGAAAAACTCGATTACGCTATGGTGCCGACAGGCTTTGTACATTGTTTTAATGAAAATTGTAAGAACGCCAACCGCTGCTTGCGGCATCAAATTGTCCGTTTTATCCCCGATACGCTTTGGGCGGTGAGCATCGTGAATCCCGCACGTACCAGTCCTACCGGAAAGTGTGCGGCTTTCATGGCGGATACTCCCGTGCAATACGCTGTCGGCATGGATCACCTATTAGACCAGATACCTTATCTGGAGGCGAAACGCATCAAGCAACGTCTGTTGATGACATACGGTAAGAATAAGTTTTATCAGTTTAAGCGCAAGGAAAGAACCTTCTCGCCCGAAGACCAACAGTATATCCGTCAGGTCTTTCGGGCGTACGGAGTAGAGGATGAACCAGTCTTTGATGCTTGGCAGAGTGGCTACCGATGGACGAAGGGATAAGAGCTGATAAGAGTTTCCCTTAGGAGAACAAATAGTTTCTCTTAGGGAAAACAAAAGTTTCTCCTAGAGGAAACAAAAGTTTCTTTAGGAAGAAACAAAAGTTTTATTAGGGGAAAACTTTTGTTTTTCTATAGGAAAAACTGTAAGCATAAGTTATTCAACTTCTTAAATAATATATTAGACATGAAAATAACCAAGCAAACAGCCTATCGACATACCGTCGCGCAACGGGCGATGCGTATGGAGGAGATCGTGGCATGGGTAAAGGATGAGCGGACGAGGGATAAGCTTGCGCTCTTTCGAGAGAAATTAAGGCGGGCTTATCCCGACAAACGGTATCCGTTTACCCGGAAATTACCTCAGTTGCTCTTTGCCGGAACTTTTCGAAAAGGCGAGTTGAAGGAGTATAATGGCTGGATTTTGCTGGAGATCAATCGATTGAAGAGCATAGAAGAGGCTTTGTCCTTGAAACAAAAAATAGTGGAATATCCGCAGACACTGTTCGCTATGATCGGCTCTAGCGGACGGAGCGTGAAGTTCGTGGTGGCTTATACCTATCCCGACGGGTCGCTTCCCCGTTCGCGTACGGATGCCGAGGTTTTTCATGCGCACGCTTACCGACATGCGCTCAAGACGTATGAGCCTCGCCTTTCTTATCCCATCGAGCTGAAACGTCCGGTGCTGGAGATGGGCTGCCGCCTCAGTTATGATGCCGATGTGTATTACAATCCGGACGCTCTTTCCATTCATCTGGAGCAGCCTGTGGCTATGCCCGACGAAAGCGCCTACCAGGAACGGTTCGAAAAACGGGTGCCGGTACCGGTAGAGAGTGCCGGGCAGACGCTTTATGACCAATACCGTTACGTTGCCATCCAATATGAATTCGCTTTGCAGCGGGCTTTGGAGGAACATGGAAGTTTGAGCATAAAGGTGGATTTCAAACCTTTGTTGGTCACTCTTGGAAGACTTTGTTTCGCGGCTGGGGTAGAAGAGGAGGATTGTGTGAAGTGGACGATGCTTTATTTGGGGAATCTGATCTCGGAAGTGGAGATCCGGGAGACCTCGAGGCAGTCTTACCGCTTAGCCTCCGATTCTGATTTTGGCAGTACGTCCCTTTACAAGCCGGAGCAGCTACAGAGCTTGAAAATGGAGGAGTTTATGAACCGTCGTTACGATTTCCGGTACAATCTGATGTCCGGCGGACCGGAATATCGGGAGAAAAACACCTTCTGTTTCGACTATCGCCCCGTGACGGATCGTGTGTTGAACAGTATCGCCTTGAATGCCCAGAAAGAAGGATTGCAGCTATGGGACAGGGATGTACGGCGTTTTGTCTTTTCAGATCGCATCCCGGACTATGCGCCTATCGAGGACTATTTGACCCGCTTGCCCGTGTGGGATGGCAAGGATCGTATCCGTCCGCTGGCCGCACGCATCCCTTGCGACAACGTACGGTGGGAACAGTTGTTTTACACTTGGTTCCTGTCGATGGTAGCGCACTGGCAGGGACGTGACAAACAGCATGGCAACAGCCTTTCCCCGCTCTTGGTGGGCGGGCAGGGATGCGGGAAGTCCACGTTCTGCTTCAACCTGTTGCCACCGGACTTGAATACGTATTACACGGACAGCATCGATTTCAGCAAGAAGCGGGATGCCGAGCTGTATCTTACTCGTTTCGGATTGATCAATATTGATGAGTTCGACCAAGTGAGCGCGAGGCATCAAGGCTTCTTGAAGCATCTGTTGCAGAAGCCGGTCGTAAATGTGCGCAAGCCTCATGCTACGCAGGTGGAATCGGTGAAACGTTACGCTTCCTTTATCGCTACGAGCAACCATACGGATTTGCTGGGCGATCCTTCCGGCAGCCGCCGTTTCATTTGTATCGAGGTGAAAGGGATGATAGACAATGCCCAGCCTATCGATTATCTCCAGCTCTATGCGCAAGCGGTTGCCGCCTTGAATAATAACGAGCGTTATTGGCTGACGCATGAGGAAGAGGTCTCGCAGATGCAAGCGAACGAGGCGTTTCAACAACGTCCTTTGTTCGAGGATCTGTTTTTTCAATATTATCGTCCCGCTTCGCATAAGGAGGAAGGTTTGAAGATCTCTGCCGGAGAGATCTACCTATCGCTGCAAAAAAAGAGCGGCGTAAAACTTCCGATGAGCAATGTCTCCGTCTTTGGTCGCTTCTTGAAAAAGATAGGGCTTAAGACGCAGTTAGCGAGTAGGGGACGGTTGTATTTAGTGGTCGAAAAGTAGTAAATGGTGGTAGATGTAAGTTGTTGGTGGTAGATGTTTTATTATCTACCACCATTAGATAAGTGATTTATAGCTAGGGACTTTTAAGGGTAATGGTAGATGTGGTAGATGATTTCGTATTATTTAAATTCATACACATCTTATGGGATACATCCCCGGCTTTCAGCTATAAACCGCGATAATAATTTATCCCACTTCTGGATCTTCCCAAACACCTGTTTTGTTCATTCGATAGCTTCTCTCTATCTTTTGGGAAGAGTCTGCCTCCAGCGCATAGAGTATTTCACGACAGAACTCCAGAGTTGCAAATCCGTTGGCGGTAATAATGTTTCCGGCTCTGACAGCCGGTTCATCCATATAAAGATTTTCACCTGTATAATTAACCCCAGCGAATTGTTTGAGGTAATCCAATCCATTGCTGGTATGATTTACATGGTTCAAGAAACCGTGTATACCAAGAAAAACGGAGGCGTTACAAATACCGGCCACCAGCCTCTTCTTCTCGATGGCCTCTTTTACCAGAGGAACAATGGCTTCGGCTTCCGGGGTGAACCAGCTCATGCCACCTATTAATACGATTCCTGCATAATCGGCCGGAATGTCATGGATCCCATAGTCGGGCAGCACCTTGAACCCTCCGATCGATACAACCGGCTCTTTCCTGACAGATACGGTTTTAACTATATATTTGCTTTCACTTCCGGGCTCAACACCTAAATTGAGGTTGGGAGCGATATAAGCCCCTTCCCAATCGGCAAAGTCTTTTAACAAGACGAATAGAATTTCTTTTTTCATTATTTATTGTATTTATCGAAGTTATACTTCTTTCTAATCTCGTTTTGCTCGTCAGGCGAAAGAGATTTGCGATCGATACTTATTTATCCTTTACGATCTCATGGAGTATAGCCACCTTTTCTTGCTCGGCCTTTAACAATCGCTCGTAAAGCTCAACTATTTTATCAACGGGATTGAATGTCAGATGGAGAGACTATAATTCTCTATTTAGGGTTTAATTATTCCAATGAACTCTCCGATAACTTTAAATTCATTACAGTCCACATTATCGATTGAAATAGATTTATAGTCCTTGTTTTTGGGCTCAAGAACTATTTTTTCGTGTTCCCATTCTCCAGTTTCAGAATATTTCTTTAGGCTGGTATAAGTTTTAATAGAATAATTACCTACGTTATCGCCATCATAGAAGTTTATGTGCTGGGTTAAAACTATTTTTCCTTGTCTACTACCAACAGGGTTTGCTCTGAACACGCAATAATCTCCATCATGAATTGTTGGTTCCATTGAATTACCTTTGGCTTGTACAACAAACATATTTTTGTCTAATTTGCCCAGATTTGATACTTTTATCCATCCTAATTTATTTACTTCATCACCCTCTCCAAAATAGCCACATGCTGCTTGAATTGTATATAATGGAAGATATTCGGAAAATTGGTCTTCTGGTATAATATCTTCACAGATCTCGATTGTTTTAACTTTTTCTGTAAATAGTAGCTTCTCTGTATTATGCTTAATAACAGGAAAAAACTGTTTTAAATAATTCCTTAAGGAGTCATTACATACGTAAATATATGTACCTTCCATACCTCTTTCTAAGATAGTTGTATAGATGTTCTTTATGTAAGCAAGTAGAATGGAATCATTCTCTATTCCCATTTTTCCCTTGTTGTCTTTATATCTCTTTTTATAAATAAAAATACGATTCTTTTCATTGTCATAATCAATTTCTGGTCCTAGAATAATACCTGCATAATTAAGATCGAATCCTTGAGTTGTATGGATACATCCAATTTCATTGATTGAGTTTGGGGAATTGATCCAATCTGTATCTGTTCTGTTCCATATATATTTATAACCATTAATCTCTATGTCAAATAGATTCTCTTTTATTATTGAGCTTAATGATTTTCCTTTTGTTTTCCAATCCCAAGCATATCCTGCTATATTTCTGCAAAGTCCGACTTCCTTATTTTTCTTTTTTATCTCAGATATCATGTCGTCAACATCTTCATATAATTTCAGATCATATTCTTTAAAAGTAATTTTTGACTTTTGTTTGCAATTTAAAATATTCTGGATATATTGAATATAATCATTTCCTCCTTTACAACGAAGTTGAGAAGTCAGTTTATACTTGTAATTATGTTTATTTTGAAGTAGAAGAAAAAATCTTTCAGGATCAACATCTGTTGGTTTGATGGATTGTCCTGAATCATAGAAGAAAAATTGATATTTGCTCTTTTTTAAGATCCAATCAAGCTCCGTCCCTTTCTTCCCTAATCCTAAAATCTCATTCTTATGATCAAAAGCTTTATAGTCTCCGGGGCTAGCTAAACCATATCGTTGTCTTAATCTATGAGATTCATCAATAATCAGAATATCATATTTGTCTTGTGAATTAGCGACATCTGCGGGACTAAGAACCATATTGGGACTTAATCCTTTAATACCTTTGAATACCTTTTTTAATGTCTTACGAAAATTTTGCATAGGGACAACATATCCCATTTT
The DNA here is from genome assembly GCF_003635485.1 of Parabacteroides sp. AF19-14. Taxonomy (NCBI): domain Bacteria; kingdom Pseudomonadati; phylum Bacteroidota; class Bacteroidia; order Bacteroidales; family Tannerellaceae; genus Parabacteroides; species Parabacteroides sp. AF19-14. The sequence goes on from NZ_QTMJ01000003.1 coordinate 19,540, forward strand.
TAAATTATAATTGAGCCCATTTGCGATTAAGTTAAGGTCTTCTTCCAAATTATTTTCCTCTATAGCCCAATTAGTCTCATTTTGAGCATCTACTAAAAGTTTTAATAAAAAGATACCTAAAATGGACTTTCCTGTTCCTGCTCCACCATCAATAATGGATATTCGGGGAATACCATTGGATAGGTCTGTTTTCAATCTTTCGATTATTTGGTATGTTATCTTATATTGTTCTTCTGTTAATGTCTTATATGGAGAATATTTAAACAAATCACTATTTTCAATGATTCTAATATCTTGAGTAACTATATTGTGTTTTTTTAAAATTTGCCAAATGTACTTGAATTCTTTTTGGTATTCCTCTCGTTGATAGTAATGGTGAAAATGTTGACCTCCATTTCCATTTTGTAACTGATATTTACCATCAGAGGCAATATATTTGATAAGAAAAGCTTCAAGATCTAAAATTACGGATTTATTAAAAGCAGGATTGTGGATAATATGAATGCTTTTAAGTTTTTTTCGTTTTGGATTATTCCAATGCTGATTTATGCGATTACATATATTAGTTGTTTCTCCAATATATGCCAACCTTTTTCCTTTATCTTCAATTATATATACAACAGGCCATTTGTCTCCGAATGTTGATTCTTTCAATTCGGAAAAAGTCTTTTTATTAAAAATGTAATCTGTTATTGTTGTGTGATAATTTCTAATCATAATTCGCTATATTTCTTTGCACAGCCTTTTGCTTTGTCTATAGGATACTTTTCTGCGTTTCTTTTTAGTTTAGTTAAGACGATGTCTTTAATGTCTAAATTATATTTATAAGCAATTAAGAAAGCATAGTTAATGATGTCTGCTAGTTCCTCTTTTATTTTATCTATTTTAACATCTTCTGCGCTTTTCCATAAAAATGCTTCGTTTAGCTCAGAGGCTTCAATAGAAAGAGCAAGAGCTAAATCTTTGCCATTATGGAACTGATCCCAATCTCTATCTTCTGAGAATTGAACGATTTGTTCCATGATCTCGTTTATGTCAGATTCTTTGCTTTGCATACTTTATCCTTTTGGGTTCAATAATGACAAAGTTAGAAAAACTATTGAAATAATAAAAAAGGAAATCTTAAATAGTTTTAGATGTGATGTGGAGAAGTTTATATTATAATTAATAGATTTCTTCTGTATTTTATTTGCCGATGCAGAAAATGCAACTTTAACTTAACTATTTGGTATTAAATTCATTTTCTCCTGTGAAATTTATATTCAGGGACAAACAGGGGACAAAATTTTGACAACAATAACACTAACAAAAGAAAATATAATTCTGATCTTGAGTTCAGTGATTGTCAAATAGCTTGCTGGCCAAAAGAAAAAAGAAGCATTTTCTCTACGTCCTCTAGCCTTGATAACTTAATATTTGGATATAGCACTCAATTCTGAAATTATGGTATCTACTTTATCTGAGACAAGAATTTTAAGGTTTAGTTTGGTATCTTGTATATTTAAAAAGGTTCTAAACCAAACTTCGTTCAGCTTCATAATGACGAATATTGGTGAATAGGGTATTTCCTTTTCTCTTTTCGCCAGCAGCAGTATTGATTGTTCTTGTTATACAAATGGAAAAATATTATAAAGCTATTTATGAATAGAGATATATCATGAGAAGGTAATTCTTTCAATAAGTATGGCAGTTCTTGGTCTCAATGACTTGAACTAGAAAAAGTTGACACTTTGAGAGGAGTAAAAACAAAGAGTCAATGGAACAAAAAACAGTTAAGCGAAGGTTCTGGAACGAGGACCTTGGTTGGTATGAAGAACGAGAGGTTGCAACCGGAAAGTACAAGTTCACGGAAGAGGGCAAGGTGGCCGTAGTGTCAGAGTATGTGCTGGGAGGTCGTCCGGCACAGGAGATAGTTGAGAAGTATCATTTAAGCAGTCGTCAGGTTCTCTTCAGCTGGATGGATAAGTATGTAAACGAAAGAGAAATCGTATCTTTGCCGGAAAACGAAGGAGATATGGCAAAGAAGACTTCCGAAGAGCGCATGCAGGAGTTGGAGGCCGAGAACAAACGGCTTCGCAAAGCCCTTGAATTGGAGAAATTACGTTCCGAGGCCTATAGTACAATGATAGACCTTGCAGAAAAACCTTCAACATCCCGGTGCGAAAAAAAAACTGGCACCAAACAATAGATCTGCTACGCAGGAAGTCCAAGGGCTGCTCCATTGGACTTCTCTGCGGGCTGTTTGGTTACAGTAGACAAACCTACTACAAATGGGAAAATAAGGAGTTTTCAGATAATGCCATAGAACTCCTGTTGATAGAAAAAGTCCGGGAATACAGAGAAGCCAATCCCGGTCTTGGCTGTGCGAAGTTATATCTGATAGTCAAGAAGTCATTTGAAGAAACCGGCAGCATGCCAGGCAGGGATGCCTTCATAGAGTTGCTTCGCAGAAACGGTCTTATGGTTCGTCTTAAGCACCGCAGGCACTATAGGACTACAGATTCCGGACATCATTATCATAAATCCCAATCTGATACTGAATATAGTCCCTTCAAGACCCAATGAAATATGGGTGGCTGACATAACCTATATTGAGACAGAGGAGAGAGTATGCTATTTATCCCTGATAACGGATGCATATTCTCACAAAATAGTTGGTTGGGCCGTTGGGCCGACACTTGAGGTAATATATCCTCTACAGGCTCTGAAGATGGCAATTGATGGTATAGATGATGTAACTGCCAGAGGTCTTATACATCACTCGGACAGAGGCTGTCAGTACTGTTGCAACGAGTATGTGACAGAACTGAAGAAACATGGGGTTGAGATTAGCATGACGCAAAGCGGCGACCCACTTGAGAACGCCATTGCCGAACGCGCCAACGGCATATTGAAGGTCGAGTGGCTGTACAAGATGAAAATATCCACAAGGGACGAGTGCAAAGCCGTTTTGGATAGAATAATAGGCTTTTACAACACGCAACGTCCACATATGAGCATTGGCATGCAGACACCGGAGGCAGTGCATTTGCAGAACAGAGAGCAGCGGCGATGTTGGAAGAACAGTTACACTTTGGGGTAAAATGAAAAATTAGGCATATATTTGCTGGCGTGTTCAAGTGCTGTGCCGCAGTTCCTGAACAGACACAATCACTCTAAGAACAGCACTGTAAATCAAAACAGTGATATTGTAAATTATATTAGTTTAACCGCTCTAAAAGTGTCAACCAAATTTAGTGAAGGTCAGACTGAGCTTCTCATTTTTCTCTTTTGGATGACAAACGTCTCATTATATGTAGTTACATGCATACTTTTTGTGTCTGAATTCGCTAAATAAATGAATTGGTGGATAAATTTCTATAAAAATTTCACCAATATTTGAGGGAAATGTTTGGGTGGACAAAATTAAAAGAGTAAATTTGCTATAAATTTAGGCTGGAATTCATAAAATAAACGAAGATGGCTACAAAAATACAGCAAATATTAAAGTTTATCCCACGAGATTCAGTTTTGTTCGGTTCATGGCTTTCAAGTCAGGGATTGGATGCACGTGGTCAGTATGCTTATATGAAAAGTGGATGGCTTGACCGTATTTCGAAAGGGGTTTATAAGCTACATGGAACAGAACCAAGTCTATTGACTACTGTTTCATCATATAACACACAACTTGGTAAGAGTTGTGTTGTAGGTGCATATACAGCTTTGGAGCTCCGAGGGTACTCCCATTACCTATTTATAGGAAAACCTGTGGCTTTTCTCTTTACTGACAAAAGCAATAAGTTGCCTTCGTGGTTGCTAAAAGAGGAGTGGGATATGAATATAAAATACATGACTACCTCTTTTCTTGGCGATGAACTTTTGGGTGTAGAAACGATGACTATCAATCAGTGCAATTTTCTTGTGTCATCTCCAGAACGAGCTATATTGGAGTGCTTGAACCTACCTGATTCTTCATCTTCTTTGCTCGACATTTATTATATCATTGAAAGTATGACAACCCTTCGTTCCAATTTGGTTCAGACATTGTTGGAGGCCTGCACGTCTCAGAAAGTGAAACGTCTTTTTCTTTATATGGCTGAAAAAGCAGGTCATTCCTGGTATAGGGCGTTAAAACTGGATAATATTAATCTTGGTACATCTAGGTTTATGATCACGCCAACGGGAAAGTATATCAATAAGTATAATATGACAATTTCAAAGGAACTTGCAGAATATGAATAATAATCTAACATTATCAATAACTACTATAGGTGATTTGCTCCTTCGCAAAACCATTACTATTACTAATAGTGGAGAGCCAATTAATGATGTAAGTCTATGTGTGCCTATTTATCAGCGTCCATACAAGTGGACGGCTCGTAATGCCATACAATTGCTTGATGACATTATTGAAGCGAAGAATAGCAACAAAGAAAGATACAGGGTGGGTACACTTATCCTTCACAAGGCAAAGGATAAGGAACAATATGATATTGTTGATGGTCTGCAACGTACCATAACTTTCTCATTACTTTTGACTGCATTAGGCGAAGATGGCATTGAGTTCTTGCAGCAGAAAATATATAATAATGTGCACAATAACCATAATATTGCTAACAACTATAATGCACTTAACCGTAGGGTCGGATTAAAGTTGCAAGACAGCGACTCGGCTACTGAACACCAAAGAGAGATGGAGCGTCTTAGGGACTATATTGAGAATATGTGTGAATTGATTGTTGTAATAACTCCCGATGTGTCGGAAGCATTCCAGTTCTTTGATTCTCAAAATGCACGAGGTAAAGCTCTTTATCCTCATGATTTGTTGAAAGCATACCATCTTCGCGAAATGAATACCATTAGTGAGGATGAAACAGAAAAGATAGTAAAGGATTGGGAACAGGTTTCACAAAGTGGTTTAGCAGATTTCTTTGGTAATTACCTATATCGTATCAAAGAATGGGTAAGTGGCAATAAGGCAAATGTTTTAAATGAACACAACATCCATATGTTCAAAGGTATTACGCGTTTTTCAAGAACACCTTATGCCCAATTCTACAAGAGTGCCTATTGTTATGCAGATATGGTCAACTCTTCTGCTATGCCTTTTGTCTCTGGTACTCGAAATGTAAATGCGTTCCAATTAGACACTCCAATAATTGCTGGTAAACCGTTTTTTGAATATACAAAGCACTATTATAATATACTAAAGGATATTCAGAACAACAACAAATATGAGGGCTTCTATATTAATGACAACATTATAGTTAAAACATTGGATAGACATTTAAAAAAAGGAATAGGTAATGGCATAGCACGCCTTTTGTTTGATACTTCGGTTCTGCTTTACGTTGATAGATTCTGCCCAGAAACATATCCTACAAAAGAAGACATGGAACTATTTGAACAATTTGTTGTATACGCATTCATTTGGGCTTATTCATTAAGAGCCCAATACACTAATCTTGGTTGGCTTTCTGCACAGAATTATATTATGGGGTTGAGTGATAAAATCAATGCATTCAATATGTATAAATTGATTGCCAAGCAAGATACTCCATCTTCATTATTGAGTGCTTTGGCTGACAAAATCAATCCTCTTTCGAATGATGATATTAAAGATGGTTGGGCGCAGGAATGCTATGAGTATAGTGGTAAAGGAGATACATTAAAGAATCTAAAGGATGAGATAGATGGCGTGTATGAAAACTATCTGTATTTTTTTCAAATAAACGGTTTTTATAAAAATTGATTACAATGAAAGATTTGAAAAATATTCTTGAAGAATGTTCGATTAATGACATATATTTCTCAAACAGCGGGGTATCTATATTATACAAGATACCTATCTATCAGCGTAATTATGCTTGGGGGCGTGAAGAGATATACGCCTTAATAAAGGATGTACATGATTCGTTGGAGAAGTCCGTTTACTATATTGGCACTCTTGTCACATACAAAAGAGATGAAAATATTTTTGAGGTTATCGATGGTCAGCAACGACTTACAACAATCTACATCATCTTGAAGGCTTTGGGCATAGAAACTATTGCAAATTGTCTTACTTATTCTGCAAGAAAGGTTTCAGCTATGACAATAGAAAAGATGCCTAAGTTTGGTGAAGAAAAAGATAAGGGTATTGTCGATGGATTCAATTATGCAAAGGAAGCAATTAAAGACATTGTTGGCGAAAAGAAGGCTGACATAGATGCATTCAAGGATTTTTTTTTGAACAAAGTGCATATTATCCATTATCGTGTGCCAAAAGATGTGGATTTAAATCACTATTTTGAGGTTATGAATTCTCGTGGTGAGCAGTTAGAAAAGCATGAGATAGTAAAAGCTAAACTCAGCGAACAGTTGATAGGTGATGAGGACGCTATGGAGAAGTTTAGTCGTATATGGGAGGCTTGTAGCGACATGAGTTTCTACATTCAGCAGAAACTTCCAGAGATGACAACTGTCTTCGGTAAAACTATGGAAGATTTTGTTATAGAGTCTTTCGACGAGTTTCCAAGTTCTAATGAAGGCTTATTTTCGTCATTAGGAATGAAAACTATTTCAGAACTTTTAAATTCGTCTATAAAAACGATAGATAAAGATGATGAAGTAGACAAGAATGATAATTTCCAGCCAATTATTGACTTTCCGAATTTCTTATTGATTGTACTGAAAATTACAAGGTTGCTGAGTGAAGATGATTTTAATCCTTTGAGTTTTACACTTGACGATAAAGAACTAATTAAGGAGTTCGAGAAGGTAAATCTTACTCCAAAGTTCGTTGAGGACTTCGCCTACAATCTCCTTTTGGCTAAATATTTTCTCGATAACTATGTTATACACCATGCAAATGGTGAAGATAGAGCCATTGAAAATCCATGGAAATTGCAATATTATTATAAGAAGGGTAATAAGGCTGCCTATCTTAAGGATTTGTATGATGATAATAAAGTACAACAAAATAAAGTGATTCAATTACTGTCTATGTTTGAAGTTGCTTTCACGCCTAAGCAAAGAAAAAACTATCTGTTCTATTGTTTATATCACTTGTTTGAGGATTGTGATCTAAATGATTATGTGGATTTTTTAAGAAAACTAGCTGATAAGTATTTCTTTGATGTATATCTTGATACGGGTAAACTCAACGAAATAAATCAGCCTAAGCCTAATAGTTTTGACGAAACTATTCTTAATTGTTATGAATTGAACATCGAATTAGAAGGAGTGAATCGAGATTTCAATAGTGTTTATCCTACTGGATCATGCAATATACCTCTGTATGTTTTTAACTATACAGATTATAAGCTTTGGAAGAAATATGCGGAAGAACTTCGAGGTAACAAAGAAAAGAAAGGTTCTCGTAATAGAATAGAGTTTTTTAGAGCATTAGGTTGTAGTGACTTTGAGTTGGAACCTTTTAAAAATTTCTATTTCTCTCGAACACGAAAAAGTTTGGAGCATTATTATCCACAAGCCAAGGCTGGGGATAATATGCTAATTAACTTGCAAGATATAAATTGCTTTGGTAATTTTGCTATGATAGGTTCTGATGCAAATAGTTCTGGCTCCAACTGGAATCCTATTGATAAAAAGAATCGCTATCTTGATACAAAGTCCAACCAAGTAAGCGTTGCTTCATTAAAATTCAGAATCATGTTACAAATATGCCAAGATAATTACGATGCTGGTATTAAAGACGATACCTTAAAACGTCCATTTGGATTAGAATGGAATGTTGATGATATGGTTCGGCATCAGGCAAAAATGCTCGAAATCATTATGAACTTATAATCAGCCTACCGGAAAATACATCAACAAGTATAATATGAATGATATAAAATCGGGTGTTTACGCTCATAAGGTTGAGTCGTTGCTCCGTCTTATCCCGATTGTATTATTCACTGAAGTTGCGTGAGGAGGTAGAGTATTTAAGAGATGCTTTTTAGTGAATTTTATTATGTAGTAAATAATAACGAAATTATGAAACAAGGAAATAAAAATATAGATTTGGGAGACATGGTTCCTTATAAGATTCCCTATGGTGAAAGAAAACATGTTGTCTTTCTTATTGGTTCCGGATTTTCTGTACCTTGTGGAATGCCAACAGGAAAGCAATTGAATGATTTTGTGCTCAATATTAATAATGAGCCTATTACTGTTGACTTTACAGGGAAACTTGCAATTTCAGTTGATGGGAAAAAATATCAAACTGGCAGTCCATATGAGAGTTGTTTGATGTTCTGTTCAGAAGCAATGAAGGAGTATAATAAAAACCATGAGTTTGATTATGAACAGTTCTTTGATTTTATAAGTAATGAAGGAATATATGACTCCTCATATGAGAAACTCGCAAAACCATTTCTTTATATGTTCTCTGACTACCATCAGTTGGTTTCTAATATGAAAACCATTTATACTCAGATGATAGAACATGAACTAAGGAAAGGAAGAAAAACAGAAATACTTGAGCGTGAGATTGCGTCTGATAAATTTTCGAGATACGAAAACTTTGTGAAGTATCTTGATAAACTTTCGACAGACTATGTCGTTGACATCTTTTCTTTGAATCACGATTTACTTATTGAAAATCTTCCAAGAACAAACTGGCTACAACATGAAGGTATATCAGATGGTTTTCATAGCTATAGGTCGCCCTATTATGGAGAACTGGAATGTAATGGCAATAAATATGATTGTAGACTTGAAGAATATAAAGCCTTTTATAATACGGCAATTAGGTTATATAAATTACACGGTAGTCTGGATTATCTTATGTTCAAAAGGTGTGACAGTAATGGATGTTTCAGGAATGACAAAATGATTAAGGTACCATATGGAATAAGTGTTGATAAAACGAAGAAACAGAACAAGAAACGTCTTGGCTATATAATGGATTGGATTGAGTATAATCATGATTTCCTTTCAGGAACTGTGTCTAAGACTCACCATTATCATGATAGTTTCTACAAGAAACTGTTCAAACACTTTAGACATAATCTTGGTAGGGCGGAATGTTTAATTGTTATAGGTTATGGTGGACGTGATGCTGGTATAAATAAATATATTTTTGAGTACTTTGATTACCACAATAAGCCTTCATATATCGTGGATCCATTTTATAGTAGCAACGAAGAATTGAAGGAGTTTGGAGTAATGATTGGGGCTAGACCCATTGAAAAGTCCATAGATGATTTTCAAGAGATAATGTGGAAAAAATAGACATAAATGCTTATGACGGATACATGTCTTAATATAATAACGCAGTTAACGGTTGAATTACATAAAGATGACACCTCAAAAGAAAAGTTAGGGACTGGCGTTCTTTATACCAATAGGAAATTGTCTGGGGTAATATATGTTTTGACGGCCAAGCATTGCCTTGAGAAGTTAGGAGATAAAGATAGGGTGTCGTTAAGAATTTATAGACCCGATACCAGCACATACGAATACGTTACCCCCGTTAAGCAAAGAATTTTGCTTCATCCCGTAGATGATGCAGGTATAATCATTATTAATAAACGAGAGCTTATACCGGTTGTCTCTGATCTTCCATCGGTGTACGTGATAGATAAGAATTTGGGGGCTGACGAAGCAGTGAGTAAAGGATTCCCTGTGGCAACTCTTGATCAGACCAACGAAAATGGAGAGTCATTCTTGGCAATGATCAGAATGACTTACCTTCATGAAGATACAACTGAGAATGTATTCCAGCTTTCTACAAATGACGACTATAGTGAAGATACAATTGTCGGAATGTCAGGTTCCGGTATTTTTATAGAAGCTTGTGAAGAGTTGTATATTAATGGGGTCTTCATTAGGTACACTGACGAGGAACGTGGAAAAGTAATAAGTGCTCAGAGATTGATTTCCTTCAATAAACTGCTGGAAAAAGAGTATAAAAAGAAAATGTCATTGGCATTCCTCGGACATCACGGTTTAGGACATAAGACATTAAAAAACAATGTTGAAGATTCCGTAGCAAACTTGGGTCCCAGATATTGTCAGAAAGTCAATGTGAAGACAGGAACCGCTAAGTATTTTGACTGCGTGGCAAAAACACCGGCATTTTTTGAACAGTTGTACAGGAATATAGATTCCTGGTTAACCGAGAAAAGCTATAGAACAAGAAAAGATTCCAATAGAATAGGTCAGTTGGAATCTCATCTAAAAGTGATTCGAGACGATTTTATTGTGGCATTGTCAAATTTGGATCAACGTGTAGATGCTATCATTGATTTTTCTGGTTTGATGAAGCGCGTTGAATCTCTCCAAAATGAATTAGAGGAAGTTAGACATAGATTTTATTCTGATTATTCCTTGACAAACAAAGATGATAATGTAAGGAAAGAGTTCGAGGCTGATGAATCCAGATTATTAGAAATATCTCAAGATTTGTATTCATTCACTGAAAACTTTGAAGATTTAAAGATTAATCTAGCAAACAATGCCTATTTGATAATTAAGGGTGAAGCAGGTTGTGGAAAGTCGCATTTGTTGGGTGATATTGCCAGTAAGAGAATCGATGATGGTCTGCCCACTTTGTTGTTCTTAGGAACAGACTTTGCTGAGGGAACTTATGAAAAAAATATTACTTCAAAAATAGGTTTTGTTGGAACTTTCCCGGAATTCCTATCCAGTTTCAATCAGATAGGAACCCAAGTAGGTTCGAGGGCACTTCTGATGATTGATGCGCTGAATGAAGGACCTCAGGCCTTATTATGGAAAGACAGACTTTCTGGACTTATCAAGTCTCTTAAAGACTACCCTGCGATAGGTTTAGTGGTATCAGTGCGTGATACATACTTTGATGATGTTATTCCCGATGGGATAGAAAATAATTCGAAAGCTACAGTTATTGAGCATAAAGGATTTAAAGGTCTGGAATATGAGGCGGTAAGACAGTTCTGTTTGGCGTATGAGTTGAACTTACCCAATGTTCCCATCCTGACACCTGAGTTTTGTAACCCTTTATTCTTGAAGATAATTTGCGATACACTTGAAGCCTCTGGAGAGAAAGATTTTCCTAAAGGATTCAATGGCGTTTCATCACTGTTTAATCAGTACTTCAAGAATTTGGATAAGAAGTTTGCTGAAAAGAAACCCGAATATAAATATAGGGATGTTGTCAGTGCAGCGGTTAAGCTGCTGGCATTCCCTATATTTGAGGCTAAATATAATCTTCTGAAGATAAAAGATGCAGATTCATTATTGCAACAACAATTTCCTTCTTGTCACAATTTGCTTGCAGATCTAATAGACAACAATTTGCTGCTTAAAACGAAGTATTCTTTTGATGAAGAAAATATCGACAGTGTTGTTTTCTCTTATCAGAGAATCAGTGATTTTATAATTGCACGTGAAATTGTCAATAAGTTTCAAGACTGGAAATCGTTTGCAGAAAACATAAATACAGACAAAACTTTACATTCCATTTTTGTAGACAAGCATTGGTCGTTCAAAGGAATTCTTGAAGCCATAGCTATCTTAATCCCCGAGAGATTTGCTCATGAGATGACAGATGTCATTCGTCTCATTCCAGAAGATGAGTATGAAAGAGGATATTGTACTTGTCTTGACACAATTTCTGAGGCCGAGATAAATAGTTTGTGTTGGCGCGCGATAGAATCCATTGACAAGAAAACTATAAGGCAGTTTCTAGGCTCCAAATATTGTAATATAGATCCTGATTATTGGTATAATAAACTGGTAGAGCTTTCAACTATCCCTAATCACCCTTTTAATGCTGATTATTTTCATGCACTAATGATGAGGTTTACCATGCCAAAGCGTGATGGCAGATTCCAATTCTTTTTCAATGGTTGCGCAGGATATGATGATAACAGATGTGCCAATCCTCTGCGGCGTTTGATAGACTGGGCATGGTCTGAAAATGTATCTGTAAAAGCAGATCCCGAATCGACCAGATTAGCAGCCGTTATGCTTTGTTGGCTGCTGTCATCAACATATATCAAACACAGAGATGAGGCTACAAAAGCTCTTGTCAACCTTCTTTCTGAGCAGGTAGAAGTATTGATTGAAACACTACGCCAGTTTGAGAATGTGGATGATATGTATATCTATGAACGGTTGTATGCTGTGGCTTACGGGGTCGCATTGCGGACTTCATCACGCGATGGGCTAATGAAACTTGTAAGATATGTATATGAGACCATCTTCAAACGTAATGATCCACCAAAAAATATTTTACTGCGAGACCATGCAAGAAATATTGTTGAATACGCTAAATATAAGGGGGTTATAACTGCTGTTGATATGAAAAAGGTTCGTCCACCATATACGAGCACACTCCCCACATGGCCTACAGATGATGAGGTTAATCACCTTCATATTGATTATGATGCACCAAACTTCAAGGAAAGAAAAGGTTCGGAGCAAAACCTGATTTGGGAATCGGTGAAAGGTCTGTTAGCGGATTTTTGGAATAAGATTGCTATGCCAACAATCGAACACTTTTATCCAATACTAATTTCTGATGAAAAAGAATTTGATAAAGCATTACGTCTGTTTAAGGGAACTATGAAAAAACTGGCCAAATATATATGTGAAGGGAAAGCTGTTCTAATCTTAAATAGGCAAAAAGAGCCAAAGGATGCTAGCATAAACGATACTATATTTGAATTTGTTTGTAATGAGACTGAAAAGTTAATGTCGGAAGAGCAAAAAAAGGCTTTATACGATGTCATGATTCCTTTTAAAGTAAGGGAATTACCTTTGAAGCAACATCATTATGGCAGATTCCCAACTGAAGGGGTTAGAAATTGGGTTGTTAAGAGAGCCTATGAATTAGGATTTGATGTGAATTTGCATGGTGTTTACGATCGTTTTGCAAAGGACTGGACATTCCATAATTCCGATAATAGAATAGACCGCATAGGAAAGAAATATCAGTGGATAGCCTTCTATGAGATTATGGGGATATTGGCTGACAATTACAAATATGAGGATGATTATGCAAACGAGGGCTCTGGGGGATATGAGCTGTTTCACGGAACGTGGCAATCTTTTCTGAGGAATATCAATCCATCAATGATTGCAAGAGTAAAAAGCGTCGAAAGTGAGGATGCGGATGATAGCAGGGTGGCAGAAGAACACGAATGGTATAAGGAAGAACAGTTTGATAACTGGCAGTACTCTGGTACAAATGAATCATGGGCATCCATGACTAGGGATTTGCCAGATCCAGTTTCATTAATCCAAAAGTTGGACGATGACGGCATAGAATGGTTGACCCTGAATAACTCCAAGAGTTGGGATGAACCCAAAGACATTGGTAAGGAAAAATATGAGTATAAACTCTTAAAGCATGATGTGTATTGGGCTACAGATGCCATCCTCGTAAAGCAACAAGACAAAGAGAAGGCAATACAGTCTTTAGATGGTAGGAATTTATGGGATGGTGTGGAATTACCTACCAACGACTGGCAATATCTGGTGAACAGGGAAAAATACTGGTCACCAGCATATAAAGACGTTTATAGGGACCGACAAGGTTGGGCAAATTCAATAGATGGGCTAGATGTACCCTATTATTATTCTTGTGAGCAGGCCTGCGGGCATATTGAAGATGATCAGTCAGGCACTATCAACAAATATAGCATTCCGTGTAGGTTATTATTCGAGGGTATGGGCATGGAGTATGATTCACATGACGGTCAATATCTGGATAAAGATGGCAACCTTGTGGCGTTAACATACGGGTACAACCAGATTTTGGTTAAAAAAGAGCCTCTTTTACGATTCCTGAAGCAAAGTGGGCTGGCTATTTTGTGGATTGTGCGAGGGGAAAAGCGGGTATATATAAGTGGAGGAATGGGATGTCAGTGCGTATATGCCCCATGTGGAGTATATTATTTGGATAATAACAATGTTCCGGAAGGTGTTCTCAGAACATATAAGAGAGTGTGATGTGAGACTATTCTGTTACAAGGCAAAGTGTGGAGATGCGTTTCATCTACAGTATGAGGGTGAAAGCGGTAGGTGTCGTAACATATTTCTTGACATGGGATACCCTAAGACTTATACCCAAGTGTTGAAAGGTGTTATTTCAAATCTTATTAGGAGTTCAGAACAGATAGATGCTTTGTTCTTGTCCCACATTCATGATGACCACATTGGCGGAGCTAGTAGATTCATAAAAGATATTCAAAAAGATTGTGCTTTGGGGAATGTTGTTTGTCGGTGGATATATAATCCGCCAAGAAAGTATGATGTTGAACAAGCCTCTGATAATAAGAACGGAGTGCTATGTGGCATAGTCTCAGGGGATAAGGTCTATGAATACATCCAGTTACATAGCCCATTAGATTTGGGTGATGTTATAGAAGGGATGTCTTTCAGTATTGATGGAATGAGGATAACAATCCTTTCTCCTGATGAGGGCAAACTGAACCTGCTTAGGGAAAAATATTCAAACAATCGTCCACTGTGTAAGTCTGAAACAAATGAGGTTAGTGTTGAAGCGGGTAATGTTGTTGATGATTATGCAACATTACTTAATGATTTTAATATAGAATGTTTTCAAGAAGATACGAGTGTTGAGAACGCCAGTAGTATAGCCGCATTGTTTGAGTATGTGGGGAAAAGAGTTTTATGGCTTTCAGACTCAGTACCATCAGTTATAATGCACTCATTGTTTAAACTAGGATATAGTGAAGCGAACAAACTGCATTGCGATGCTGTTTTGCTTTCGCATCATGGAAGTGTAGCAAATAATAGCTTAGCTCTATTTAAGATGATACAATGTGGAAAGTATATTATTAGCGCTGATGGAATAAATCGCCATTGTCTACCAAACAAAGGAACTATAGCAAGAATTATTTCTGCTTCTTCGAAGCTACCTGTAACGCTGTATTTTAATTATGATGATGGTCGGTTGGTGAGAATGTTTAAACCAGATGCCCAAGAGTATGTGAAATCAATTATTGACATTCATTACTTGCATGATATGGAGGCGATTGAGTTTTGAAGGTTATTTGACAGCCCACATTAAGTTTGCTTATAGGGCATTATCAAGGCTTATCCTGTTGTATGCTTGAATCAATCAAGTCAATTGAGTTTAAAAATACATGTATATATACATGGGTAAATCTAAAGACAATTTAGCTTGATATAAGTCAAAGTGCAGAAAATGACTTCTTAAGTTATCATCACAACGATAAGTTTTTTTCTTTATCACGATTCTGTTGTATTATTTGTTTAAGTTCTTCAATGGATAATATTGATTCTTTTCTTCTGTGTAGCATTGCATGACAATTAGGACACACTGGAAACAGGTCTTTTTCAATGTTTATTTCGTATCGCCCATCCTTGTTTGAAATAGGATTTACATGATGTACATGTATGAATCCTTTCCCTAATTCTCCATATGTCTTTTCAAAATCAAAACCGCAGACAAAACATTTAATTCCCTTACTTTGAATATATTTATTGCGTGCATCAACATTTCTCTCATGAGTGGTTATAGCCACTTGTCCTAATTCACCTTCCCAATATGTATTTATTTCATCCTTAATAGTTTTATTTGAGTAGGCTTCATTTAGAACATTACAATACTTTTGGTGAATATCTCGTTCAATTTTCCTTGTCGTGTTATTATGACTCGATTCATAATAAATGATAAAGTTCATATACGCTTTTAAGGCGACTCTTAATTTGTCTGCACCATAATCTTTATAAATTTGAGATAAATAATAATCTCTCAGGTTTGTGCTTATTCCTCTCGTATGCAATTCGCCATCAAGCATTTTTTGAAATGCTCTATAAAAATCCGCAAAAGAATTTTTATTAATGCCATGGCTAAGAAACAGTTTTTCCTTTCCATGGACTAAACGCTCCTCTTTGTTGTATATTGCTTTTGCCATTTTATAGATGGCTGATATTTGCTCTATTTTCATTCGCTATTATCATTGAAGTTTATCAAAAACAAATTTCATTACAAATGAACTTGATTTTATTTTTAGCAAACATAAAATGGCTATAATATTGCTCATTCTTATTTATTTTCTAATTTTGCAAATAGAATAAGAGTTGTTTGACAGAAATACATTGCATATCGCAGAATTTGCGATTGTTTCCAAGTCATTACCTCATCCTTTGAGAGAAGTTCATAAGTAGCTTATTTCTAATATATTCCTATTTTAATATCGTTTTTTTTACAAAATTCGGTATAGAATCAGGTGAGAATATTTCTTATAGGCTTTGTGCATGACAGAAAGAGGTCATAGAAAACGGGAACAAACAGATTTTGCCATATATCCCAAAATGAACCGATGGCAGACCATCACGGAGGGAAATCTTACCAAGGTTCGGAGGAAAATCAATATTGGACCTAAGGAAAAGAACAATTTTCTGACTCTAGTTAGGTGCATTTCCTGAAATATTCCTTAATTTTGCCACGTAATTGGAAATTTATAAAGACACGATGCAACAAAATAGAATGAACATATTATCAAATATATCATATCGAAGCACATCATGCTTTGAGCGTACGCTATATGTTCAAACTTCAAGCATTGAATCCTTCGATAAGTTCAAGAGAACTTTCCGACGAACATATTATAAACAGGCTGGGATATATTAGATGCAGATATCCCTCCAGAATTAATTGAAGCCGTTGGAAAGTCCTTACCAAACTTTTCAACGGTTTTATTTTGCCCACTGGTGACGTTCGCATCATGCGACGACCTTCTCCGTCATTTCCGTCCATGGGCATTAGATTTTATATGAACCGCGCAGTGATGCGCACAAAACTAAAGGAGATTATGAATTATAAATTTGACGGGAGCAGGGTGTTCTTTACATCCGACACCCACTTCAACCATACCAACATCATCAGGTTTTGCAACAGGCCTTTCAAAGATGTGGCCCATATGAATGAAACGATTATTTCCAACTGGAACAGAGTAGTTGCTCCGGATGATATCGTGTTTCACCTGGGCGATTTTTGTCTGGGCGGTTCTGCCGAATGGATAAATGTACTGAGCTGGCTGAACGGAAAAATCTATCTTATTACTGGCAATCATGACATAAAGAACCTGAGACAAGACTATAGGAAATACTTTGAACAGGTTGTGATGCAGATGTATATTGAGGTAGATAAGCAGAAGATCTATCTGAATCACTGTCCGTTCCTTTGCTATGGCGGGTCATACAATGGCACCTGGCAGCTTTTCGGACATGTACATACCAGCAGGCACAACACCGGAAAGGACGCTCCGAGGCTGAAGATGCTTTTTCCCACGCAGTATGATGTTGGAGTAGATAACAACGATTTCACCCCTGTCTCATTTGCACGGGTAAAGGCAATCATAGAGAAGCAGATAGAACAATCAGAGAGAGGAGAGCAATAAGATGAGGATACAATACATGAGCGATTTGCACCTGGAGTTCCAGGAAAACAGCAGATATTTGAAACATAATGAACTGCCTATTACCGGCGATGTACTGGTGCTGGCCGGGGATATTTTCTATCTCAGGGATAAGGTTGCTCCGTTGACGAAGTTCTGGAAATGGGCTTCAGAGAACTACCGACAGGTGCTGATTGTCCCCGGCAACCATGAATATTACAACTATTCGGACGTGGTGGAACGAGGTCTGCAATGGCGGTGGATGTTCCGGGCAAATGTCGGCTACTATCAAAATCAAGTTGTCCGTATCGATGACATCGACTTTGTTCTGAGCACGCTGTGGTCACGGATCAATCCGAACGATGAGTATTTCGTATGGAAAGGCATGAATGACTTCCGCCAGATCAAGTTCGAAGGGAAACTGCTGCAGGTGGAGGAATTCAACTGGATGCACGAGACCTGTATTGACTTTATTCGGAAAAGTATCAAGGAAAGTACGGCGGCCCATATTGTTGTGGTTACACACCATTTGCCGACACTTCAGGTAGTGGCTTTGCATCATAAGGGTTCCGTGCTGAATAGCGCCTTTGCCAGTGAATACGGAGACCTGATTGCCGGTAGCCGGATTGATGCCTGGATTTATGGGCATTCGCATACTAACATCGACACTGTGATTAGCGGTACCCGCATAATCTGTAACCAGATGGGATATGTTTTTGAAGATGAACACCTGATGAATGGATTTGATCCGACCAAGTTTATTGAAATTTAATGGACATACAGAAATGAACGAAATAAAAATCATAGATAGAAAGCTCCTTACCGATTTGGCGAAGGAGGTTGGCCTGAACGCCTCGCATTTGGAGGCGTTGGGCGAAAGTCGCCATTGGGAGATTGTTATTGATGGCGATATGTTGGAACGGCTGGTTGAGATTCAACATCGGTTCGAGCGGTTGGCCGCAATGGGTGACGATGAGTATCGGGGTTTCTATATCGAGGTACCACGATCTACGCCGGAAGAGTGGGGCGATGCAGAGGAATTGATTGCATCTGGAGAATATGACTGTCAGGAAGCATTCTTAGCTGACTGGCTTGCATTCAACCCGATGAAGACCAGGTGGTTCCATGTTGCTTCGAGCCGATACGGGGATTCCCGGTCAATCCGTGTTACGGACCGGAAGCGGACCCGCTTTATCATTACGAATGACTCCAAGTGTGCGGATGTAGAGCCAGATGATACGTGGTGCAGAGAGAACTTGACCCGCCTCTTCGACTATCTGCAACGGGTGATTGATGTCGTTGTCGCGAATCCAGACGGGTTCAACGACTATGTGGCGCACCACCTGCCGTACCAGCAGCGTACAGGACGGATTGCACAAAGGGAGTTTAACCGCATTGTGCCGAAATTCAAAATTGAGGTGGAAGATCGGGAAACGGCCATCAAGGCATTGGAGAACTCGGTGCACGGGCATTCTTCCCCTCTTTTGGAAACCATGACTATACGAAAGTATTGCACCTATTTCCGCATTGCCAATGAGGTATATGAGGCTTATCACCGGAAGCGGGGATTCAGAGGACACATCTATACAAATCCGCAGGATGTTCCTGAAGAACTGCGTGATGTGGTCTACTACAAGCGGAAGAAGTTCGTGGATGTGACGGAAATATACGACATTGACAATCCGGAGGATTTCATGCGATTTGCAACTGACCATTACGGAGAACTGGGCCTTTCACGCCTGAATATCTTCGCCTCGAATGACCGGCAGCAGGGATGGAAAATTGTTGTTTCCAACAGTTACTCGTCCAATGTCGGGCTGGCCATTGAGGTGGCTACGGCTCTGTATAAGGCCGGGGCACCGCTGCTGATATACGATGCAAAAAAGCTCCTAAGAATTCTGCTTGAAGAAGATTATGTGCGGCTGGTTCCCGACTCCTTTCACAACTATATGGGTTACCAGGAAGAGGGCACTGTCTATGAACTGCTGTGGGAATATGAATGCTCGGACGATACTAATTCGGTTTTGACTAAGGAGCAATACCAAGCGATTGTCTCTCTTGCAGAATGGCAGGAAGTGGAGAAGATTAGGGCTACTTAACTCTTATTTTTCATCGGCTGACGTACATCGGCAATCTATTTGAAAATCGGTAGTATGCAAATTATCGGCACTGATTCGAAATAGTGCTGATAATTTGCTTGATTCTGATATTTGATAATATGATTCTTGATAACTTTCAACAGCCAGGCATTATCCTATTCGACAGAATTGTCCACAACCATATGGTTTATCAGGAGGAAGAAGCTGTTAATGGGCTATCATGTGAATATACATGTAGTGACAGACGGCAGACGTTTAAGTGATGAGGATGTTTTTATAATATTCCAATCAGAATATCATTTGTTATAACTTCATTTATGATGCATCACATTTGTATGTCAATATTATAATATATGCTTGTATATCTATATGTTGGATAGTTTTAGAGAATTATAATTGTCCATGGCGTTACCTGAGTAGATAGTGATGATAATATTTCTTGGACATTCCCAACTGAATACCATTTGCTGTAACTTCTGCTACAATATGTTTGAATTGTAGTGTATTATATATCAATGCTGTAATGTGTTTATGTATTTTGCCAATATGAAATCCCAATTGTTTCGAATAATTAACTTTTTACCAGTTTTTTAAGTTGTATGTGTCCAAAATATGTCAGGGGACAGAATTTTGTCCCTCGAAGCCTCACTTGGGAACAACTGGGGGACAAAAATACGGTAATAATAAGCAAACAAGAGAAAATATGACTTCTAGAACATCCTATTTTATCCCTATTTAAGTGGTTTTTCGTCAGCATTTTAGTTTTATTATTAATATAACTAATTGATAATCATGCGATTGCGTTATTTGTCTATGCGGGGAAATGTTTTGTATCATTTTTGACTTGTAATAAATTAATATTTAATATATTATGTTTTTATGAAATACTTCGGGGACAAAGTGGGGACAAAAATTTGCTGTCCAAAAGATAAAAAGAGCAAATATAAGGTCTATCCCTTGATGTTTTTTAGGCCAATTTTTTTGTCCCTCGGAAAGAAAAACAATCCCGTTCTCATCATACGATGATATTCGAAGCACACTGCAAATATAATAAAGTTTAGTCTGTTTTTTGTATATCTCTTCAAATTCTAAACTAAACGGCTTTTATAAGCTCCCAAAGCCATACCTATTTTTCTTTTGGCCAGTAAAATTGTTAAAGGGGGACATCACTTTGTCTTTCTAGCTCTATCTCTTTTTGCCAGTCGTTGTTTGAGCTATGTGCTTTGGCGGCATATCCTTTGTTTTGCCTTTTCCTGTTTTGGCCTTCTTCTTACTTCCTCCATTATTCCGCATATCCCTTTCGGGCTACCTGATGTGAATTGTGTGGCAAAGGTATTTGTCACGCCTTTTTTGCCTGCAAAGTCATAGCCTTTGAGTTCACAACCAAATCTTCACCTTCTGCTATGCAAATAAAACAGCTGGTAATATAGAATCGCGTAGATGCTTATGTACAACCTCTGTTTTTACAAGTACACAGAATGTAGGGATAAATGCAAGTTGTTGTATCTCATTGTTTTGCATATACGTGTTGTACTGCATCTTTCCAGCCTTTTTGCAAAATATCTGCTATCAGATACAACGCACTGAGTGATAGGGCGTTTCCGCATGGATGTTACAGAATGTTTGTTGAATCCAAAGATTGTGGCTTTCTTGGAATTTCTTTGGTATCATTATGTTTTTTGTGCCACAGGCTCTCTTTTAGGCGTGAAAGGATACGGTAAAAGTAAGAAGAAAAAGGAAGGGGAGGAAGGACAAGATTCTGTTCCCGTAGGGTATGAGACCGTGATTGATATGTATCCATTGGACTTTGAGGAATTTTTATGGGCAAACGGAATTAGTGATATGGTTATTGATTCCGTTAAATCATGTTTTGAGAACGAAAGTGCTGTTCCTGATGGGATTCATAAGGCAATGATGGAACTGTTGTACAGATATGTCATTGTCGGAGGTCTCCCGGAAGTAGTGAACTGTTTCCTTGAAACTAAGAATATCGAGCTTATATATAAGGTGCAACGCAACCTTATAGTTGAATACGAAGAGGATATGGTTAAATATGCGGATGATGCAGACAAACCTAATATTCGTGAGTGTTTTGAGTCCATCCCGAAACAATTGGCTAAGGAGAATAAGAAATTTCAGTACTCCATAGTTAAGAAGGGAGGACGGGCTTCACAATACATTGGTAGTATCCAATGGTTGGAGGATGCAGGGATAGTACGGAGATGCTATAACACACAGATAACAGAACTGCCGTTAGAGGGTAATTCTATTAAAGACTGCTTCAAGGTGTATACTACTGATATTGGTATCCTTATGGCAATGTTGGATTATGGTACTCAGGCAGATATCTTAAAGGGTAATCTTCTTGGATACAAGGGAGCTATCTTCGAGAATCTCATGGCTGATTTTTTATGTAAGTCCGGGCAAAAGCTATATTATTTCCATAAGGATAGCGGCCTTGAGTTGGACTTCTTGGTAAGATTCAAGGGTGAATGTGTTATACTTGAAGTTAAGGCAAAGACCGGTAAGGCAAAAAGCATGACTACGGTTCTTAAGAATAAGGATGTATATCATGTCAACAACGCAATCAAGCTCGGCCAATACAATGTAGGACGCGAGGGAGAGGTACTTACAATTCCTCTTTACATGGGATTCCTTGTCGAAGACAAGCTTGCAGACGTTATCATTCCCGATATTGATCTAAGTTTATTGACTACGACTTAAGAATAGCTGAATGAAGTGAAAATTAAAATTTGAATCTATAAATTAATCATTATGGCAAAACAGATATTGATTGGTATCGAGGAACAGAATTTGAATGAGGTGGCTCACTACCTTATGATCTACTTTCCATACAATGAGGAAATGTGTAGTTATACTGATACATGGATGGATGAACTATACGAAAACGAGTATCCATTAGTTTCTAAAGGGATATGGTCAGGAATAATCAATTTGAAAACTCACAAACTCCTGAATTGGAAGCCTGAATATGGCAGTTTGTATTTGCAAGCCAAGGTATGTGATAGTGGGACCTATTTCTTGCTTGACAAAGACAAAAAGACAATATGCAAAATTGCAGATAATGTTCCTAACGGTTTAATTCCGGAGGTAGATGATTGTGGCGATTATATCCGTCTAAGAATCAATGAGGATGGCACGATAGAGAATTGGTTTGAAGAACCGGACTTTTCTGATTTTATGGAAGACTCTGAGGTTGTTGAGAAAATTGATACGAGCGTTGAAGAAGAACCTATATTGGATACCAAAGTCGAGTTTACTTATAGCCAGCTTATGGCAAAATTGTTTCGATTGCCTAAATTCATACAGATGGAAATAGGAAAGGCGTTGATAGCGAATGCTTCGGAAGAATTTGAAAAGGAAGAGTGAGAACATCCTTTTCGAGTTGCGTAGTTTATAGTAATGATTATACCTGATAGAGTATAATTTAGTAATAAAACAAAAGATTATACCTTCACTGATATAATATCTATGTTCATATAGACTCTGTTTCTTGTTCTGTCATGTGGTATATGGAATTTATTTGCTAATTTTGCACTGATTTTGAAATAATATAAAAACTAACAATGCAGAGAATTTGGATGGACATATTATCAATCACCACAATTCAGGGTAATAAACGCCCGGAATGTGTGTCGAATGTTCATGTCTTCGGCATTGAACCTCGTATTGTAAATACTTTCCAACGAACATAATAAAGTACATTTTACTGTACTTTGATTTAGAATAGAAACTGAATAGTTGGAGAGTCTTTACCAAACTTTTCAACTATTTTGTTTTATACCCATTTGTGGCAGTTACTTTTATGATGCTTCTCTGTCATTTCCGTCTGATGGGTGATTGATAACTTGATTATTAACGTACAGTGATGCACATAAATTGAGAAGAAATGAATTATAAATTTGATGGCAGCAAGGTGTTCTTTACATCTGATACTCACTTTTATCACGGAAATATCATTAGTTTCTGCAGCCGGCCCTTCAAGGATGTGGCCCACATGAATGAAACGATTATTTCCAACTGGAACCGTGTGGTCGGTCCAAATGATATCGTATTTCACTTGGGCGATTTCTGTCTAGGCGGTTCTGCCGAATGGATGAATATACTAAGCAGACTGAACGGAAAAATCTATCTTATTGCTGGCAATCATGACATAAAGAATCTGAGGCAGAATTATACGAAATACTTCGAACAGATAACGATGCAGATGTATATTGAGGTGGATAAACAGAAGATTTATCTGAATCATTGTCCGTTCCTTTGCTATGGTGGTTCATACGATGATACGTGGCAGCTTTTCGGACATGTGCATACAAGCAGGAGCAGCACTGAAAAGGATAAACCACGCCTTCAAATGCTTTTCCCTACACAATATGATGTGGGAGTTGACAACAACGATTTTACTCCGGTTTCATTCGCACGGGTAAAGGTAATCATAGAGAAACAGATAGAGCAATCAAAGAAAGGAGAATAAGATGAGGATACAATACATGAGCGATCTGCACCTGGAGTTCTAGGAAAACAGCAGGTATTTGAAACATAATGAATTACCCGTAACAGGCGATGTGCTGGTGTTGGCCGGAGACATATTCTACCTGAAAGACAAGATAGTTCCACTGACGAAGTTTTGGAAATGGGCTTCGGAGGCCTACTGCCAGGTGCTTATTGTCCCCGGCAACCACGAATATTATAACTATTCGGACGTGATGGAGTAGGGCCTGCAATGGAGGTGGATGTTCCGTGAGAATGTGGGATATTATCAGAATCAGGTTGTCCGCATCGATGACACCGACTTCGTTCTGAGTACGCTATGGTCGCGGATCAACCCGAATGACGAATATTTTGTATGGAAAGGTATGAACGATTTCCGTCAGATCAAGTTCGACGGAAAGCTGTTGCAGGTGGAGGAGTTCAATCGGATGCATGAGACCTGTATTAACTTTATCCGGAGAAGCACAGAGGAAAGTACGGCACTCCATATAGTTGTGGTTACCCACCATCTGCCGACACTCTAGGTAGTGGCTCCGCATCATAGAGGCTCAGTGTTGAACAGTGCATTTGCCAGCGAATACGGGGACCTGATTGCTGACAGTAGGATTGATGCCTGGATATATGGCCACTCACATACCAATATCGACGCAGAAATAGGAAATACCCGGGTAATCTGCAATCAGATGGGATATGTTTTTGAAAATGAGCATCTGATGAACGGGTTTGATCCGGGTAAGTATATTGAGATTTAATGAGAATAAAAAAAGATCAAGAATCATATTATGGACAGAAAATTCTTCACTGATTTAGCCAAAGAGCATTTCCTGAATGCATCCCATTTCAAATGGTTGGGACAAGTACGCCATTCAGAGATTGTTGTCGACAATGTTTTGCTGGACAGGCTGGTTAAATTCCAGTCCCGGCTTGAAAGATTGCATGTGATGGGCGATGACGAATACCGGGGCTTCTATATTGAAGTTCCACGCCCTACGCCTGAAGAATGGGGAGATTCCGACGATCTGATTGCTTCCGAAGAGTACAGAAGTAAAGAAGAATTCCTTCAGGACTGGCAATCATCCAATCCGATGGAAACGCTCTGGCTGCATGTCGCATCCACCAAGTATATGGAACGGAGGACAATTCTGTTTACTGACCGGAAATATATACGTTTCAGTATTTCAAACTATTCTTCGTATGTTTTAGATAATGATGAATACTATGATGATGAATGGTTCCGGGAAACCATTGCCCGTATTTTTGCCTATCTGTACAGACTGGTGGATGCCATGATTGCGAATGTTGGTGGCTTCAATGAATACGTGGCCGGCAATCTTCCGTATCAGCAGCGGACTGGAAGAATCGCACGGAAGGATTTTAACAGGATCGTGCCGAGACTCAGGATTGAGTTGAACGACAGGGAAACTTCCTTAAAGGCTTTGGAAGATTCCCTGTGCGGATGTTCTGTGCCTCCTTTAGGGACTATGACCATACGACAATATTGCAAATATTTCCGTATTGCGCACGAGGTATATTCGGCGTATTATCGGAAACGGGGTGTCAGAGACTGTATCTATGAAGACCTGCAGGATGTCCCGGAAGAGTTACGGGATGTGGTTTATTACAATCAGGTGAAATTCTTGGATGTGGAAAAATTGTACGACATTGACAGCCCGGCGGATTTCATGCGGTTTGCAAAGGATCATTATGGTGAACTGGGTCTTTCACGTCTGAATGTTGTAGCGGAAGATGCAGAACGTCTCGGATGGCTAATTGCCGTTTTCAACAGTTATTCAGCCAATGCCGGCCTTGCCATTGAAGTCGCTACTGCCCTGTATAAGTCTGGTACCCCGTTAATAATCAACGATGCAGACAAGTTCCTGAAGATTATTCGGGAAGAAGATTATGTAAGGTTGGTTCCTGATTCATACCATAACTATATGGGTTATCAGGAAGAGGGTACCGTCTACGAACTGCCCTGGGAATATGAATGCAGCGATAATGGTAAATCCTCTCTGACTGCCGGGCAATACAAGGAGATTGTCTCTCTTGCAGAATGGCAGGAAGTGGAGAAGGTTAAGGTTCCCTAATTCTTATTCTTCATCGGTTGACGTTTATTCGGCAATCCATTTGGAAATTGGAAATCGATAATATGCAAATTATCGGCACTGATTCGAAATAGTGCTGATAATTTGCTCAATTCTGATATTTCATATGGCTTAATCAAATTCTAAGCGGCATACATTTTTGATACAATAGAATTATCCACGATATATAAAAGGAAAGATCCTTTCTAATTAAGGGATTGAATTAAATGTTCTTCAATCAGTTTCATCAATAAAAGGCAGGATATGCTCCACAACGAAACAATAAGTTATTGGATAATGGTACAAGTCTTCATTAGTACATGAGCATAATTTCGATAGACTTAACTTCTGGAAATGCAGAGATAATGACGAGAATATTTCCTGAATATTTCAAACTGAATATCTTTTGTTGTAACTTCTGCTACAATGTGTCTGACTTGTATTTGATTGTATATCAATTTTGTAACATGTTTATGCACATTGCTAATAAGAGATCCAAAGAACTCTGCGAAATGATAATTATTTATGTTTTTACCTGATTTGGTAGGTATAAGTGTTCCAAATACATCGGGGGACAGAATTTTGTCCCTTGTATCCGTTTAGGGGACAAACGGGGGACAAAATCATGAAGAATTGATACAATACTTTGTTATTCCTGAATGTTTAAAATGTTGATTATCAATATTATTGAAGTTGGATTGTTTCTTCTTTTGTTTTCTATTATTTGTTTTGTAATATATTGATAATCAGTTAATTGTGTGATACTATTTGCCGATGCAGAAAATGTTTTGTATCATTTTTGACTTGTAATAAATTGATATTTAATATATTATGTTTTTATGAAATGCTTCGGGGGACAAACAGGGGACAAAAATTTGCTGTCTAAAAGATAAAAAGAGCAAATATAAGGTCTATCCCTTGATGTTTTTTAGGCCAATTTTTTTGTCCCTCGGAAAGAAAAACAATCCCGTTCTCATCATACGATGATATTCGAAGCACACTGCAAATATAATAAAGTTTAGTCTGTTTTTTGTATATCTCTTCAAATTCTAAACTAAACGGCTTTTATAAGCTCCCAAAGCCATACCTATTTTTCTTTTGGCCAGCAAAATTGTTAAAGGAGACATTACTTTGTCCTTTCAGCTCTGTCTCTTTTCACCAGTCGTTGTTTGGGCTATGTGCTTTGGCGGCATATCCTCGGTTTTACCTTTCCCTGTTTTAGCCTTCTTCTTACTTCCTCCATTATTCCGCATATCCCTTTCGGGCTACCTGATGTGAATTGTGTCGCAAAGGTGCTTGTCATGTCTCTCTTGTCTGCAAGGTCATAGCCTTGGGTTCACAGCCAAATCTCCACCTTCTGCTTCACAGAGGTCGTATTTAGCCGTGAAACCTTGCATAAGGAGCCATGACACCTTTTGAGACGACATAATTAAATCAAGCCCGAAAGTAGTAGATGCTACAAGAGGGAAAAACAAAAAAACAATCTTAAAATTTAAGCATTATGACATTCAGAGAATTTATGAAAGAAAACGGTTACGAAGTAAAAACAACGTTTTGGGAAGATTTTTCGATAGCAGAGCGATTTGGCCTTTCAGCTATTCAGGACACGTTCAATCGTGCTTTCAAAGAGTGGAAAGAAGATTACGAATTTCTAACCGAACTGGTATTGGTGCTTAACCATAAGATATGGCAATACCACGAAAAAAGATCGGAGTTTGCGGAACTCTACAATACCCTTTGGGAACAGGCCGACCAATATGCGATGGAGAATCTGAAAGATGAAGAGCTAAGTTATTTCTTTGATGTAACGGATTAAGCGTAGGAGTGTAGGAGCCGGCTTCGGTCGGGTTCTCTTCCGTGCAGATCCCTTTTTATTAGCGCGGATTCCCTTTTTATTTTACATTGTCATGTGTTACTGACATAAAATTGTGTTGCACAATTTTCGTTTCTATCGGAATAGCCATTTGTATCTTTTGGGGTTGGATTTACCTTGTTGGAGATTACGATTGCAGAATTACAGAAGCTACGCGAAAGCGAAGACCATATAGAATTTAAAGAGGCAAAGCATAATTACCCGTTTGCCGGAGGAAAACGCGTTGATCTAAAAGACAGGCGGCGGTGTGTATTGGGGTGTATTGTTGCCTTGGCGAATGAAAAGGGTGGACGATTGGTATTAGGAATGGTAGATCATATGCCCCATGCGGTTGTCGGTTCGGATTTTGCAGAAAAAGAAGTGGGAGAACTCACAGATGAAATCTACGAAAGATTAGGAATAAGGATAGAAGCTACCGAACTTTACGAAGACGGTAAGCGTGTGCTTGTACTTGTACTATCTGTTCCATCTCGTCCCGTAGGTAGGTTGTTGAGATTTGAGGGCGTACCTCTTATGCGTACAGGGGAAAGCCTGCGGGCAATGTCCGATGCCGAGATTTTCAGGATATTGTCTGAATAGGAACCGGATTTTTCAGCCAAGATATGCGAGGGGCTTACTATAGAGGATTTGGATAAGGAGGCCATAGCAGAAATGAAAACCCAATATGCGCGAAAGCAGGAAAATCCGTTGTTTCAAAACTATCCCGACGAACAAGTGCTATCTGATTTGGATTTGTTGAAGGACGGGAAATTGAATTATGCGGCACTTATTTTGCTTGGGAAATCCGAAGCCATACGGAAATATCTCCCTCAGAACAATATCGTTGTAGGGTTCAGGATGTATCACTCGATGATACAATATACCGCTTGCAAAGAATTTCAGTTGCCGTTATTCATAGCGATTGACAAGGTATGGGATTACATCAACCAGCCTGCCAGCAATCCGCTTCTGCATTACAATGACGGCTCTTATATATTCGATATACCATCTTTCAACAAGGAGGCAATCAGAGAGGCGATATTGAATGCTTGCTGCCACCGCTCAATGTTGATTCAGAGCGATGTCGTCATCAAGCAATATCCCGATAGTATAACCATTACCAATGCTGGTGGTTTTCGGTCCGGAGTGGATATGAACAACATTTTGACAGTGAACAGCGTTCCGCGCAGTAAACTGATGAGCGAGATATTGCAGAAGGCAGGATTGGTGGAGCGTTCCGGTCAGGGAGTGGATAAAATGTTCTACAACTGTATTATGGAAGGGAAAGCACTGCCTGACTATTCGGGAACAGACTCGTATCAGGTAAGTCTCACGTTCAAAGCTCCTATACTTGATACGGCCTTTGTTATTTTTGTCAGGAAGGTACAGGATAATAGAGCTGCCGCCGAGCAACTGAATGTCTTTGAATTGCTGGCTTTGTACAAAATGGCAATGAGGGATTACGAGGGGCTTGATGAAAAGATTTTATGAAAATTGTTGGAAGAAAACCTTATCGGTTACGAAAACGGCTCTCATCGCTTGTCCGAGGAGTATCGGAATGAGTCTGCTGAAAGATTGAAAGGAATGAATATGAATTATCTCAAGTTGGTTTCAGACTGTTTTCATAAAAATGGTTATATAAATCGTTCTCTTCTCAAAAAGGTATTTCAAGACATGTTGTCCGAAAAATAAATTAGAGGCTTGATTTCAAAGATGGAAAATACAGGGATTATACAGAAAGATGGTGCAGGCAAATATACCCGTTATGTAAAAGCACCGGATTTTCCATCGTTTGTCTAGGGCCGCAAAAGTCGATTTTACGTCCACAAAGATTTCCGACAATAGGCTGAAAAACATAAAAAATCCTTGCAATAATTTGGTGATTATCACAGGGATTTGATTTTTTAGCACTCCTAATTAAAAGATTTAGATAAGCGGAGCCTTATGATCTACTTTCCATATAATGAGGAAATGTGTAGTTATACTGATACATGGATGGGTGAACTATATGAAAACGAGTATCCATTGGTTTCTAAAGGGGTATGATCAGGAATAATCAATTTGAAAACTCATAAACTTCTGAATTCGAAGCCCGAATATGGTAGTTTGTATTTGCAAGCCAAGGTATGTGATAGTGGGACCTATTTCTTACTTGACAAAGACAAAAAGACAATATGTAAAATTGCAGATTATGTTCCTAATGGTTTAATTCCAGAGGTAGATGGTTGTGGCGATTATATTCGTCTTAGAATCAATGAGGATGACATGATAAATTGGTTTGAAGAACCGGACTTTTCTGACTTTATGGAAGACTCTGAGGTTGTTGAGAAAATCGATGTGCACATTAAAGAAGAATCTATACTGTATACCAAAGTCGAGTTTACTTATAACCAGCTTATGGCAAAATTGTTTCGATTGCCTAAATTCATACAGATGGAAATAGGAAAGGCGTTGATAGCAAATGCTTCGGAAGAATTTGAAAAGGAAGAGTAAGAACATCCTTCTTGAGTTACATAGTTTATAGTAATGAACCCTGCTAAATTATATCTTCACTGATATAATATCTATATTCATATAGACTCGGTTTCTTGTTCTGTCATGCGGTATATGGAATTTATTTACTAATTTTGCACTGATTTTGAAATAACATAAAACTAACAATGCAGAGAATTTGGATGGACATACTATCAATCACCACAATTCAGGGTAATCGCTCGGAATGTGTGTTGAATGTTCATGTCTCCGGTATTGAACCTCGTATTGTAAATACTTTCCAGCGAACATAATAAAGTACATTTTACTATACTTTGATTTAGAATAGAGACTGAATGGCTGGAGAGTCTTTAGCAAACTTTTCAACTATTTTGTTTTATACCCATTTATGGCAGTTACTTTTGTGATACTTCTCTGTCATTTCCGTTTGATGGGTGATTGATAACTTGATTATTAACGTGCAGTGATGCACATAAATTGAGAAGAAATGAATTATAAATTTGATGGCAGCAAGGTGTTCTTTACATCTGATACCCACTTTTATCACGGAAATAAACACTGTCTGGAATTTTGTGTAAATGGAAACAGGATTCACTTGTAAGTTCTCTTATATCTGGATTCTGTTTTCAAATATAAGCATAAATTGGTTCATAATTTGAATCCCGTATTTTCCATTTACACAAAATATTCTATAGTGCCGAATTATACAATTTATTAGTGCTTCTCGTATAGCACATGAGCAGGTGTTTCTTCTTGTCGTATACCATCTTTTATCATAATAGGACGTGGTAAAACCTGTATCAATCTATTATATACTTTTATATAGAAATGATAGAGGTTTGCTTCCCACATTCTGTCCGGATAGATACGGTGTGTCCACCTTACATTAGAATCCCTGTAGTGATTAGCATCAGCAAACATACGTCTTATTTCTGCTTCTGTACATAGATAGTCATCTTCATGGTTTCTTCTGTAGGTATACTTACCTTTTCCTTGTTGTGATCCAAGATTTTTAAATGATTGATATTGCCTAAGGTTATAATAAATTTAATAGAATAGATATTAGTTTGTGATATTTGTAGAAATGATGCAAATAGATGAATCTTATTTGTGGATATGGATATTTAGTTATATATTTGTGGAAAAACAAATTGTATGATAGCAGAAATTAGATTTAAGAACATGTTCTCATTTAGAGACGAGGCTATATTAAGTTTTGAAGCTGATAGAAGTAAGGATATGGAATCATATCATGTTGTTGAATTGGGTGGCGGTGTGAGACTATTGAAAGTGGCTGTTATTTATGGAGCAAATGCTTCGGGTAAGAGTAATATTATTAAGGTTTGTGATTTTATCAAGTCATTCATTACTTATACTCCACTTAATAAGGCAGAACAAATTCAAGTAGTCCCGTTTCTCCTGAATAAAACAAGTTCAAGGCAGTTATCTGAATATTCGATTTCGTTCTATTTGAAGAATGAGGAGAAAGCTGTTTGTTATGTCTATTCAGTAGCTTTAGATAGATGGCACGTAGCAAAGGAAAGTTTAATTTATTATCCAAGTCAACAGCCTGCTACTATATTTGAAAGAAATACTGAGAATAACGTATCTGTTATTAAATTTGGACAGAAAATCAAGATGTCGCAAGCTGTCAAAGAGGAAATAACATTGAAGTGTTTGCATAATATGTCAGTTTTTGCTGCCTATATGCAGGTGAATACACATATTGTAGAACTAGAGACGGTTCTTCAGTATCTAACCAATCAGGTTATGCCGGCTATTGTACCTGCATCATCTTTAAGTCGTTATGCCGAAGAATCAATCAAGAATGAGTCAGCAAAAGATTATATTTTGAGATATCTGCAGGAAGCAGATTTTAATATTTCAAATATTACTTCCAAAGAACAAGAAACGCATAAGGGGCCGATTAATTATACTATGTATCAGCATAAAGTTTCATCTGATTATGGTAACAATGATTATTATGAGTTCTTGGAACTGTTTGAATCGGACGGTACTATTCGTACATTTGGCTTGGCTGCTCAAGTACAAAAGATTCTTGAAAGAGATGCTTTTCTCGCAGTTGACGAGATTGAATCTTCTCTTCATCCGAAATTGATAGAATACATCATTGAACGTTTTCTAAAAGAATCAGAACAGGCACAGTTGTTGCTCACTACGCATTATGATGGACTGTTAGGAGAGGAAGATTTGCTTAGAAAAGATAATGTTTGGTTTACTGAAAAGAATCCGGATGGATCAAGTGTACTGTATCCTCTGACAGATTTCAAGGGATTGAATAGGATCAGTTCTCTCCAAAAGGCATATAAGTTCGGTAAATTCGGTGCGGTTCCTAATCTATAATCGTGTACTTTTATGAGAAAAGCAAGAAAAAATACAGTGACCAGACAGGTTATTCATATCGTCGGTGAGGGTTTGACTGAATTATTCTATTTCAGTCATTTGAAAAAAATACTTGGTTATAGATACTCTATTTCTCCTCGTTTATTTGAAAACAATAGTATTGAGAAAATAGAAAAGAAAATAAAGGAACTTCTGGATGAAGATGTCTTTATAATATGTGTTTTTGATGCTGATGTTAGCAGGCGTTCTGATGCAGAGAATAAAAAAATGGTATCGCTCAAAAAGAAATATGAAAATAATGTTAATGTGATTCTTTGTGATAGCTTACAGTCAATAGAATATTGGTTTTTACTACATTTTGAAGATACATGTCGACATTTCCAAGATTCAGCAGCAACAGAAAGAGCATTAAAGCAATATCTGCCAACATATGATAAAACTCGGAAATACCTTGAGAAGGATAAATGGGTTAAAGAAATGCTTGCAGGCTCAAAAATGGATAAAGCATGTGAATTGGCCGAAAAATATAAAGGTAGAGATTCTTATAGCGAGATTTATAAGGCGATTAAAAAAGTTAGTGAATCGTTGCAATAAATATGAATTGATGAAAAAAGATTTATATGTTGTTTTGGGAATCATAATTAGTGGAATTGCTATCGCATTTATCATTAATACGATGTTGACATATGGTAATGTTATTAAAACAAACCTTTCGAATGATTCTTGGTTAAATTTTTGGGGAAGTTATAGTAGTGGAATTTTTGCTGTTGTAGTAGGTTATCTTGCTATTATTTATAGTAATATGCAACAAGATAAACTGTTAATTCATCAACAAAATATTAAAAAGTTGGATGAGTATAATAACTGTCTAAAAAATAATTTGGCTTTACTTAATATAGTAGATGTTATGGGAATTACAGTTGGTCTTGACCATCAGAATATATCATTATCTAAATCAGAAATATGTCAAATGAAAGGTTGAATCTATGCAACAGATTTGCAGTATAGATATGTGTTTGAAGTTGATGTACAACGCCAGAAAACAAATTTAGAAAAGACTTATGAAGAATGCTGGATTAAAGCACGTATTGGACTATCGGATTTATTGGATCAAGAACTCTCTTTTATAGAACGTGTTAATCAAAACAGATATGATATTCAAATAAAAGAGAATAATATGCATCGAAAAAATATCTTATTGGAATTAGGTAAACAAGCGGTAGATATAGAAAAGAGAAAGTTATTTCTGCAAGAGATTAAGGATGTTAACATGGAACTGGAACGATTAGATAGAAAAATTATTTCATACTATGATGATGTTGATAAGATGACCACTTTGATTAAAGATTTTTCGCTTGAATTAAATAGTACTATAAAAGTCTTATTTGATATTTCTTTATTGCTTATTAAAGAGAAAGAGGCTCAATTAAAATTAGAAAAATAAGGGTTTAGTATATATATTAAGTTTTAGGATCACTAGTGTTCCATTAAAATTGGTCCAAATTAAAATTTAAATAAACTTGGCCCATTTGGTCCGAATCGTTCTTTGTCATTTTGAAATTTAGTTTTATCAAAGGAGTCTCTCAGTTGAGTTTTATCCGTCAATGAGATGCTCAATATTTGTAGTACTTTGTATGTACTTTACTAGTCTACATACTAAATAAGGCACGCTATATTTATATTTCTGCAATTCTATATGATAAGAACCGGTAAGTTTGACTTTTTTACGATATCGGAAGTGGTAAGGTTTATGAAGAAGTTTTCCTAATACTGGCGTTTCCTCCTAATCAAATATGTCTATACAGATTTTCCGGTAGTTGAGGAAGGCTTGCTGTTAAACACATAATAAATAAAGCTTGTAAATAGAGAAGGCTGAAGAATAAAGTCATAGAATTTAGCGTATGATCTTTTCTTTTTATCACTGAACTTATCGTTTTTCATTAATATTCTGTAATTTTGCCACACAATTGAGAAATATATAAAATATGTTAACTATATATTGCCTTAAAGTGTGATCCTT
Organism: Parabacteroides sp. AF19-14; assembly: GCF_003635485.1. Classification (NCBI taxonomy): domain Bacteria; kingdom Pseudomonadati; phylum Bacteroidota; class Bacteroidia; order Bacteroidales; family Tannerellaceae; genus Parabacteroides; species Parabacteroides sp. AF19-14. Next base: position 54,309 of record NZ_QTMJ01000003.1, read on the forward strand.
GTTAAGCAGTAGGATATAGAAAATATAAACCTTCTATAAATCGTATAATCGTGTATAGAGGGTTTTGCTGTAAGATAGTATATAGTCACTTAATATTTTTGCCCTAAATAATATATAATGTATAGTCATGGATAAGGACATAAATCGTATCAAAGTAATGTTGGCAGAGAAGAAGCGCACAAACAAGTGGCTTGTAGAACAATTAGGAAAGGATCCTGCTACAGCATTAAAATGGTGCACGAATGCAGCATAATCCAGCCTCGAGACTCTACTTCAGATAGCAAAGGTGCTAGAAGTAGGGGAAGAAGAGGTGCTCGTTTATCCTTCAAAGATGTGACAATAACATATAAGAAATATACTGATGGATTTCAAACAAAATAACTTCGAATAACATTTATGCAAGTAGAAGAAATAACACAAATATTACGAGAGTCACCAAGCATACGACTCATAAAATCAAGAAGTGTGGATTTCTTCTTGTCTTTTGTCATTGAGGCGTTTGAGGGACAGTCGGCTATAATGCAGGAACGCTTGCACATGCTACTGGAGAACCGACTGGATGAGCAGGAAAATGCGTTGGTGGAGGATAATCTTGAAATGACAAGACTAGGGGAGTCGAACGAACAGAAAGCAAAACGACTCATCAAAGACTGGACAGACAAGGGATTCTTGACCAACTATCAGAACGAAGAGGGAGAGGTGATATACGAGATTTCGTCGCACACAAGCAAACTGATGGATTGGGTGGTGAGCTTGAAAAAAGAGGATTACATCGGTACGGAATCGAAGTTCAAGACGCTGTTTGCCCAACTGAAGGAATTGGTGGAATACTCGAACGAGGACCGCGAGAAGCGACTGGAACTGCTCCGAGCCAAAAAGATGGAGATAGAGCATCAGATTCAGCGACTGGAGATGGGCGAAGAGGTCGATGTGTATGAGGACTACCAGATAGAACCACGATACAATAGCTTGAATAAACTGGCTAAGGAGCTGCTTAGCGATTTCAAGGAGGTGGATGACAACTTCAAGGGGATTATCAAAGAGATATACGAGCGCCAGACAGACAATGCGGAGAAGAAAGTATTGCTGAACTACATCTTTGATGCGTATGGCGAACTGAAACAATCGCAACAAGGCAAGAGTTTCTATGCATTCTGGGAATTCCTGCTCTCGGCCGATCTGCAGAAAGAATGGGACGAGTTGACTGGTGCACTCTATGAAACACTGGAGAATAGAGGCATTGATGCGCATGACATGTTTCTTAGGGAAATGAAAAAGCATCTGTTTGACGCAGGCGAGAAGGTGGCGAAAACCAACGATCGCATGAGCGAGAAACTGAGTCGCATCATTCGGCAGAACGGACAGATGAATGCAGAGGTGACAAAGCAGGTGATTAACGATATAAAGAAACTGCTCATCGAAGCCACCAAACAGAAAGAGAAACCAGAAGCTTCGCTTGAATATGAAACTATCGATATCAATCTGCCAGTCGAGCGCCCTCTGACTCTGACTCCTATAAAAGAGACTGTGTATAAGGATAAGCCTGATATAGCTGAACTGAGTCTGGACGACTTGGAGCGCATAGGCAAACTCTACAATCCGTTTCACATCGATCGTCAGGTGCTGAGAGACCGCATTAACGAGGTGCTGTACGACAGGCAGCAGACGACACTAGCAGAGGTGATAGAACGGAACGAGGGTGTGGAGAAAGGTCTGTCGGAAGTGTTTGGATACATTGGCGTGCTGAAGGAATATAAGACTGTGGTAAACGAAGAGCGCCAGCAATATATTGTTTTTGCAGAAAACAAAACGATATCAATTCCCGAAATCATAATAACACGATGAACGCAACAAATATACAACCATACAGCAGGGCTGTGGTGAAACTTCTGAAAGGCATCGTAGAGAAAGACGATGTAGTGTGGAATGATGTACTCGACTACCAGAGCGAGATACTGGACTATATCAGCGTGATGGGGCTGGAACTCATCGTGAAAAAGGATGAGGGTTTTGCCTTTGTCAAGCAACTGAAATTGGACGATGACAAAACGTTGAACATGACGTCGAGAAGGTTGTATGGTTTTGAGGTGTCGGTGATACTCATCGTGTTGAGGCAGATACTCGAAGACTTCGACAGCAATCCAACAGAGTCGCAGGCTTCGTACAAGTATGTAACCGCCACTGAAATAAAGGAAGAGGCGGAACTGTTCCTGCCCACCACCTTCAATCGTGCCAAGTTTGAGAAAGACCTTGACCGCTATATCGACAGCATCGTCAGCTTTGGTTTCCTTGTGGAAGCAAAGCATGCTGAGGGCGAGAAACGCTATAAAATACATCGCATCATCAAGGAGAAGGTGACACTGGACGATCTATTGGAATTCAAAAACAAACTGAACGACTATGATGCAGCAGATGAATCTCTTTAATACCAGTCCGGAAGTGGCAGGCTTCAAGCTTGACTATTTGGAAGTGTGGAACTGGGGTACATTCGACCAAAAGGTGTACTGCATGAATACGCAGGGCAATAACTCGCTGCTGACCGGTGCCAACGCATCGGGCAAGAGTACGCTGGTAGATGCTCTGCTCACGCTGCTAGTGCCACTGAAGCGCCAACGATTCTACAACCAATCATCGGGTGTGGAGAAGAAGGGCAACCGTACAGAGGAGTCGTACTTCTTTGGCAACTATGGCAATCAGCAGCAGGAGGGTGCAGCGAGCACTACCACGCTTAGATTGCGAGACAAAGGGGCACGTTCGGTACTTCTTGCATCGTTCTGCAATGTGGACAAACGTGTGGTGACGCTGTTTCAGGTGCGCTACTACACTGGCGAGGAACTGAAGGTGTTGTTTGGCATAGCTCGCGAACCGCTGACTATAAAGCGCGACTTTTCGGAGTTTGACCTGCATGGCGACTGGCGCAAGCGACTGACGAAGAAATACAATACGAACGACACAAGACGCAAGATAGAGTTTTTTGACGGCCCGGTTGCGTATGGCGAGAAGATGATAGCCCTCTTCGGAATGCGTTCGGACAAGGCGCTTACACTCTTCAATCAGATAGTGGGCGTGAAAGTGTTGGACGATCTAGACAGTTTCATCCGTACGAATATGCTCGAGGAAATGCCGGCTGAGGAAAAGTACCAGGAACTAAAGGACAACTTCCAAAATCTGATGGAGGCGAAAACCAATATCGATAAGGTGAAGGAGCAGATTGCCCAACTGGAACCTATCAATACATTGGCAAAGGAACTGATGGCGATAGACACGCGCATAGCTGAATTGGAGCAAGAGAAGAGTGTGGTGGCCTATTGGTTTGCTGCGCGAACGGTGGATTTGTGCAACGAGGAGTTGGCGCGCTGCAAGAGCAACTTGAGAAAACTGGAAGATGAGTTGAAGGCGTTAAAGGTGAAGAAGAGTGAGCTGGAACAAGAGCAGACGCGCTTGTCGGTGGCTATTGAGAAGGACGAGGTGGGTCAGCAGATACGTGAGATTGAGAAGGAAATCAATCAGAAGGTGAAGATGCGTGATAACCGCAAGGCCAAAGCCGAAGAATACGATAAGCTGGCAAAGACGGTGGAGCTGACACAAAGTCCTGATGCAGAGGTATTCGATGCCAATCGTGCGACCGCCAAACACGAGAAAGATGCTCTGCAGGTAAAGATTGACAGGCAACTCATGGAAGAGAAGCGTCAGGCACAAAACCGTCAGGATGAAATCAACTGCACGATATCAGAGCGAGTGGATACTATACGCTATCTGCAGCAGCATAAGAACAATATCTCTGGTCGTGTGGCTGAGATTCGTGATGAGATACTGGAGGCTGTTGGTGCAACCGCCGAAGAGATTCCATTCATCGGTGAACTGATACGTGTGAAGGATATTGAGTGCGATTGGGAGTATGCCATCGAGCGTATTCTGCACAATTTTGCATTGAGATTGGTGGTGCCAGAGAAGTATTACAAGCAGGTGAATGAGTATGTGAATGGTCATAATCTGCGAGGACGCATCGTGTATCAGCGATACGAGGGCACAGAGCCTCTTCGTGAGTTTGAGGATAGGACATTGAAGGTGGATTCGTTGCTCCGTAAGGTTGAATACAAGCCAAAGTGCTTGTATTTGGATTGGCTTGAGGATAGGTTATTTGCTGAGTTCAACTATAGTTGTGTTGATTCGCTTGCGGACTTCAACTATCTGCAAGAGAAAGCAGTAACGAAAGAGGGACTGATAAAGGCGAGAGGTGGTAAGCATGAGAAAGACGACCGACCAGAGACACGAGGCAAGGAACACTATGTGTTGGGCTGGGACAATAAGGAGAAGATTGCCATGCTACAGGCGGAAGTACGCCAGTTGCAGCAGAATGAAAAGGAGGTGGCAACCAAAGTCCGTCGTATAGAGGCAGATACAAAGAATGCTCAGGAGAAGCGAGAAACCTACTCGAAGCTGTTTGATAAATACGATAAGTTTGATGATATCGACTGGTGGTCGTGTGCACTCGTCATTCAGCAAAAGGAAGAACAGAAGCGACAACTGGAGGAGACCAATGATAAGGTGAAAATGTTGCAGGGGCAATTGGAGAGGGTGAGAAAGGAACTTGGTGCACTTGAGGAGAAGTTTAATGAAGCTATCGGTAACAAAGCATTATTGGAAAATCGTGAGAATATACTCAAGAAACAGAGCAATGATTGTGCTTTGGCTTTGGCTCAAATAGGCGTTGTTGATACCGATGCTTTTGAGTCGCAACACACAGATTTACTGAATGTGGCATTGGTGGGTTTGGACAAAATGCGTGACACGTTACAGAGTGACATCAATTCCGCTTTGCGGAAACAACGTGAGACGAAGGGTAGCAAGAGTGGCGATTTGAAGAACCTGATTTATCGCTTCAAGAATCCCACTGAGGAAATTACCGCGAAGTATCGCGATTGGCGTTCGGACGTGAACCGTTTGCCCGAAGCCGTGGAGTTTGTGGGCGAATATCAGACCTATTACCAACGATTGCTGGACGAAGATCTGCCTGGGTTTGAATCGCGCTTCAACAAGTATTTACAGGAGAATATCATCAACAAGGTCAGTGCATTCAATATGTTCTTCCAGAACTGGCGCCAGTCTATCACCAAGACCATCGACCAATTGAATTCGTATCTTGTGGGCATCGATTTCAAGGATGCTCCAAAGACGTATATCCAGTTGGTCGCAGCCAAACGATTGAACGTGGATTTGAAGGAGTTCCAAGACCTTCTGAGCAGTGCAATCCCGAACATCCATGAGATGAATTCGACAATCGATGGCAGCAGGATTCATTTTGAACAGCATATCGAACCACTGATGTCTCGTTTACAAGACGAATCATGGCGAAAGTTGGTGATGGATGTGCGTGGATGGTACACATATAAGGCGGAGGAGTTTTATCAAGACGATGATCAGAAGCGTAACACCTACGAGGCTATGGGACAGCTGTCAGGTGGCGAGAAGGCGCAATTGACATATACCATCCTGGGGTCAGCTATCGCTTATCAGTTTGGCTTGACTAAGAACGGACTCGACTCTTCGTTCCGCTTCATTGCCATAGATGAGGCTTTTCGCGCACAGGACGAGGACAAGGCTCGCTATCTGATTTCGCTCTGCAAACAACTCCACCTGCAGTTGCTCGTGGTGACTCCGAGTGACAACATCCACATCGTGGAGAACGATATTTCGTATGTGCATTATGTGGAGCGCAAGGGCGACCGTTCTGTACTCTATAATATGCCTATCAGTGAGTTTAAGGCAGAACGTGAAAGGAGTATGGAGGTATGATAACGGCAGCAGAAATACGTAAGAAGACAGAACGCAAGTATGTGGATTATTTGCGTTCAGTGGTCGCTGGCTCTGAGTTTGAACCAATTGTGATTCCTTGCGATAAGAAAGCGAGCGCATCGATGGATGAGTATCAGCACGAACTAACGGACATCCGTTCGCAATCGAAAGAGGTGAAGGGCTTTGGTTACACGATTGAGTGGAAAACAGTGAAAACGAAAGCATTGGGCGAACAGGATCTGCCTGAGCGTGTGTTGTTCAGGAGTGCATCGGACGTTGAGCGCTTCTTGCTGAAGGGTGGTGAAGTGTCACAGTTTCGCAAGGATGTGGCGATGTTGTTTAATGAGTTTCCGCAGCTTCGTCCATGGGTGGAACGCTATCCACTTAAGGTGATCGAGAATGCTTCCTCTTGGCCTGATTTGTTGAAAGTTTTGCGCTATTTTGTGGCGAATCCTTGTCCTGAGTTGTACATTCGTGAATTGCCTATTGAGGTGCACACCAAGTTCATTGAGCGCAATAAGGGAGTGCTTCGTGAGTTGCTGGATATTGTCATTGTAGAGCATGTCTGTTCGGATGAGAAGGAGTTCGAAAAGCGCTTTGGATTGCGATACGATGAGCCATGGGTGCGCATTCGTGTGTTGGAAGCATCGATTGCGAGTGAATACTTTTCTGGTGTAGACGATCTGACGATGCCTCAGAGTCAGTTCTGTGCGTTATCGTTGCCTGTGCAGAAGGTGTTTGTGGTGGAGAATAAAGTCAACTTCCTGACTTTTCCCAAGTTGGCAGGAAGTCTGCTGATTTGGGGGCATGGATTCACCGTTGGCATCCTCAAGTCTGTTCCATTCATGCGGCACGCTTCCCTATACTATTGGGGCGACATTGATGTACAGGGCTTCGAAATTCTCTCGCAGTTCCGCAGTTATTTTCCCCAGACGCAAAGCCTTCTGATGGATCGCGCTACCTTTGACACCTATTTTGAAGGCGACAAAGGCACTCCAAGCAATGTATCAAAGCCTCTCCATCTTACCCCTGCGGAAGCCACACTGTATAATCATATCAAGTCTCACAACCTACGTCTAGAGCAAGAGAAAATTCCGCAAAAATGTATTGAAAATATATTCAATAGTTCGTTAAAAATTAGCCAAGTCTAAGCGGTTCTGCGGTAAATAAAAGTAGTTCTTTGAAAATTTTGTCAATTAATGTCGTGTCTGCTTGAATGGCGAACACGCCGTTCAAGCATATTGGCATTGTGTGTTACCGACTTGCATGAAGAAATCGAATATTTGATTTTCATTCTTTTGCAAGTGCCCTTGGCGAGATTGATTGCAGTAAGCGAAACGTTGAAGTGAAAGGCTATCTTTCTGAACAAGTCTTGACTATTACAGCTTACCATTCAAAAGCTTAGTTACTTCCAAAATAGATGTACATAATATGTCAAACTTGCGTTTTTACAAGTCTTCTGAGTCGTTTAGAAGCAATCTTTTCTCATTTTTTTGATTTACCATATGTGGCATGATAGATATATGATTTCCATCATCTCGGTTAAACCTTACATCTTTTGTTCTTGTAGGTTCATGCCACTAAGTCGAGTTAAATTTTGATTGTCTTAAAACTTCAATCTGCCAGCATCTTTAATAACAGATAATATTCTTTCTTATGTCTTTCCATCTTCGCTAAGTCTTTGTCTGTCGGGTGTAGAATGCGGGTAATATCCATATTGTACTGAAGGTCATTCAATTTGACTTTGATGGCCAAACGATGTCCGCGGAAACGCTCGATATATGTTTCACGATTGGTAGTTGTGCGGAAGTCCATTAGATCGAGAGCCTCTTCAATCTCGTCCCATTCTTGCTTTGTTAATTTGTGGTATTTTTCGTTCGGAAAGGATCCTACGATACCTTCAAATTCATAAATCCAGTCATGTTTTTCCTTGTTCTTCTCCCAGTCATCCAGTATCGCTTTCAGTTTTCTAATGATCTCTTTTACGGTATGACCTGTATCTTCAGCTGCATTAAACAGAAATCCCACGGTTTTTTCTTTCCAGTCGAAACCGTTTCGTCCGACAGTCGATAAATGTTCTTCAAAGTAATCTTTACCTGCTTGATCTACCTGTCCTTTGTGCAATTCTTTGGCCAATCGTGCCGCTGCGTATGCTACATGTATCTTATATCCCATGATATCTTCATAGGCATCTTTTGTTTCTTTTGCAGCTTGAGGGTTAAACGTTCCCAAGTATTTAATATATTTCATATAAGTTCGTTCTCCCGCACCTGATAGCCCTGACATAGTGTCAAGTAGCTGGTCTGCAATCCGATCCAATACATTAATATCTTGGATATTGTTGCGCATTGCTTCATTCAACCGTTTTCCCGCCTGTTTCGCCATTCGTTGTTCCAATGCGATGCTCTGCTTGCAGAATGCTATAAAATTTGAGTCAAGTTTCATCCTTTTACACGCTTCTTTTTAATTAATTCCTCTTGTCTTTAATTATATAGTTAATTATAACATATTTGGCAGACTATCATTGTCTGCCAAATATGTTGCTAATAATTACGGGATTATATCCCGTTTTTGTCAATGTTTACTTTTTCTATTTCATCCCATTCTGCCAGAGAGATAATGTCATGGTATTGTTTCAATGATAAAACATTCTCCTCGCTATCCATACATTCGTATTCCCATGGAAGTTGATAAACGGTTCCTTCTTCATGATGGCCCATGTAGTCGTGAAATGTGTACGGAATCAATTTCACATGATCCTTCTCCTTGAGTATTCGTAAAAGTTTGGCAGCGTTGTGTATTTCCAAAGGAGCGCCAGCCTTGTAAAGCGCAGTGGCGACTTCTATCGCGACATCCGCATACGCTGAGTAGCTGTTGGAAACAATGATTCTCCATCCGGGGCTGTCAAAATCCGATGCGAGTACATTCAGCCGCGACAATCCCAGTTCCCCATAATGGTCTGAGGCGAATTTGTTGAAATCCGTTTCACTGTCGAGATCGTATTCATCTTGCAAATCGCAGAATTTAACCATGTTGTAATATGCGACATTTTGTAATTCCAATGGTACTCCATTCAGAAAGGTCCGCTTCTTTCGTGTAGTATCAAACCTTTCAAAATACCGGTCATAGGCTTCATGAGCGATCCGATAGTATTTGCAATACGAACATATCGTCATTGTATCTAACAGTCGCCCGAAATTCTTGCAGACGGAATCCTCCAGTGCTTTTATTGCAGTCTCCTCGTCTTTGACTTCAATTTTAAATCTCGGTTCGATTCTGTTGAACTCCTTTCTCGCAATTCTTCCGTTTCGCTGCTGGTAAGGAAGATGATTCGCCACATAATCATTGAACCCCTCCGGATCTTGTATGATAGCATCGATTAACTTCTGAAGATATAAGGCCAACTTTACAAAGAAATCCCTTTGCCATTCGGGATAAAAACAATCACCTATTCTGTCTCCATATCGGGAATAATTCGCAATAGTAAAATACGAGTGTTTCCTGTCCGAGAATTGTATGGTACGATTTTCTTTATATCTGGCGGAGCTAACATGATACCATACCATTTCCCTGGGATTTGACAATTCCCAATCCCGGAGGTATTCTTCCTTGCTCTCATATTCTCCGTCTGCAATCGACGCTTCGCAATCTCCCCATTCTTCCGGAGTAGGGCGGGGCAATTCGATATAAAATCCTCTGTATTCATCGTCACCCATCTTTTCCAGTTGAGCAAATTGCTCCTGAAGTTTAACTAACATCTTCAATGTATCGTTATCAACCACGATTTCTGTATTGCGCCCGCTTCCGAGCTGTTCGAATATCGCAGCATTCAATCCGCATTCTTTCGCCAAGTCTATGAAAAGATGCATGGTAAAGATTGTCTTCTTATGTTGTTTCATATCTCATTCGTTTTCAATCGTTAAAAATTTCCCCGGATCAAATCCATTGATTACATGCTCGTTTTCAAATGCATATCCCATCTGGTTGCAAATCACTTTTGTACTCCCGATTTCTGTGTCGATATTGGTATGCGAATGTCCGTAAATCCAAGCATTAATTCGGCTGTTACCGATCAGGTCTCCGTATTCACTGGCAAAGGCGCTGTTCAATACGGAACCTTTATGCTGAGGAGCAACAACCTGCAAAGTAGGCAGGTGGTGAGTCACGACCACTATGTGTTCTGCCGTACTTTCGGCAAGACTTTTTTTGATATGACCTAAACAGAAGTCATGCATCTGATTATATGCTTCCGTTTGGAGCAGTTTCCCTTTATACATGGTCTGACGGAAATCGTTAAGTCCTTTCCAAACGAAATATTCGTCTGCCGGTTCGATATGTGACCAAAATGTGCTCATTATGAAATCGGTATCGTCTATTCTCAATACTTGATTTTGATAATAACCGACATTCTCTTTGAACATCCATCGCCATTGTAATCCCCGTTCCATCACATCGCAATAATTGTAATATTCATGGTTCCTGGGAACAATAAGAACCTGCCTATAGTTTTTAGATGCCCATTCCCAGAAATTCCCCAAAGGAGCTACTCTGTCTTTCAGATAGAAAATATCTCCGGCCAATACGAGTATATCGCCCGTTACCGGAAATCTGTTTTGTTTTATGTACCTGCTGTTCTCCCTGAACTCAAAATGCAGATCGCTCATATATTGTATTCTCATATTACTTATTTTTATTTGTTTGTTCAACCTGTTTTTGGATTATCCTCTTTACCTGCTCAAATGAGACCGGAATAAAGTCATTATTATCCACTCCCACATCATATTGCGTCGGGAAAATCATATCCAGCCGTGAAGCGTCTTTTCCCGTATTATTCTTGCTCGTATGCACATGCCCGAACAGTTGCCACATATTCCTGTAAGCACCTCCATAGCAGAGGAACGGATAGTGGTTCAGGTAGATTTTCTGCTTGTCGACCTCTATGTGCATTTGCATGCTTGTCAATTCAAACCTGCTGGCGTACCCTTGCCTGATATTTTTTAGATCATGATTACCGAGAATGAGATAGATTTTTCCATTCAGTCTGTTAAGAATCTTGGTCCATTCATGGGATCCTCCCAGGCAAAAATCCCCCAGATGAAACACGATATCATCTTGACCAACTACCCGGTTCCAATTTTCGATCAGCGTTTCATTCATATCTTCTACATTCTTGAATGGCCTCTTGCAAAAGCCAATGATATTCGAATGATAAAAGTGCGTGTCCGATGTAAAATACACCTTGCTTCCGTCAAACTTGTAATTCATTTTGCTCTCTTTTGTGCACATTGCTGTGCGGTTAATTAAAATTGGTTGTTCTTGTGCTCATTGTACGGAAATGACGGGAGAGGAATTGCACGGAGCAAACAGTCACCAATGGGCATAAAACAAAATAGTTGGAAAGTTCGGTAAGGACTCTCCAACTATTCTGTTGTTTATTTTAAGATCAAGATACGAGCATCTATCGCATCTTATCTCCTATATCTGTTCGTTGGAAAGTATTTATGATATTCTCTGGCGTTTCAATGCTCCAAACATGAAGAACATACGACTGAACTTCGAAGCATTTGTTGCCTCGAATTGTCGTTTGGGATAATATGTTCATTCTATTTTGCTGCATTGTAAATTTTCAAAAGAGGCGCAAATGTACAGAATAATTTCGCAATACTCCAAATATTTTTCAGTGAATTCTTCAAATCACCCTATAAAAATCACTGTGAGACTTAAGAGGATGTTCAATATGCCATGATTCGAATACTTCGCAATAATGGTTGGGAATATTTATCAAATGTATTATATGAAATCTCATTGGTGATGATTTCTGCTGTTATATTCAAATATACCAATCGCTTGATTATCAGAATCTATTTTGGCTGAAAAAACAATTCAGTTCTATTCGAATATTATCTGTAATTTGGATAAGTTTTAGTGGTACTGATAAAATTTGCCTATTTATCACTGTTAAATTGTATGAGGGACAGAATTTTGTCCCTTGTATCCGTCCAGGGAACAAACGGGGGACAAAATCATGAAAAATTGATACAATACTTTATTATTCCTTTGCATTTAATGTGTTGATTATCAATGTCATCGAAGTTGGACTGTTTCTTCTTTTACTTTCTATTGTATATTGTATAATATATTGATAATCAATTAGTTATATGCAACTATTTACCGATGCAAAAATGCCGAAATATATTCCCCAACACCTGATCCGTCGTAACCTCTCCTACGATATCCGATAAATGGAATATACACTCCCGTAAATCTTGCGAGATGAAATCCCCGGAAAGGCTGGAGTTCAAACCTTCTTGTACCCTATGTATAGCTTCCAGCGCATGCGTAAGCGCCTCGAAGTGGCGGGCATTCGTTACGATGATGTCGCTTTGGTGGAGGGTGGGGATGGAAGAGACTTCCGTGAGGAGTTGTTGTAGCTCTGCGATATGCAGCTTGCCTTTGGCGGAAATAGCGATTTGATGCCAGCCTTCGGTGGGGAAAGAGAAGGTTGGGAGAGAGGATGCGGGTAATACATCGCATTTGTTCATCGCTAAGATAACAGACTTATTCGTTAATCTCGGAGCTATTTCTTGATAGAAAGCCTCGAAATCCTTGAGGTCACGGGTTAAGTCGTACATGAGGATGACGATTTGCGCTTGGTCTAGAGCCTTGAAACTACGTTCAATACCAAGAGCTTCGATCGTATCGCTTGTTTCACGGATACCGGCGGTGTCGATGAAACGGAAGAGCTGGCCGTTGATATTGATCGTATCCTCGATAACGTCACGGGTCGTTCCGTGGATGTCGCTGACGATCGCTTTATCCTCGTTCAACAAGGCGTTTAGTAAAGTAGATTTGCCGGCATTCGTCTCACCGATGATGGCGACGGGAATACCGTTTTTGATAGCGTTACCTACGCTGAAAGATTGGGCGAGTTTGGAGATGACCTGTTCGATATGATCCGCAAGCGTGCGAAGCTCGCTACGATCAGCGAACTCTAATTCCTCATGGTCACTGAAATCCAGTTCCAGCTCCATGAGAGAGGTGAAATGGAGCAGCTGGTTCCGAAGTTCGGCAAGTTCCTTGCTGAAACCACCTCGCATCTGGCTTAGAGCCAAACGATGTTGGCCAGCCGAAGTGGAGGCGATTAAATCCGCAACGGCCTCCGCTTGGCTAAGGTCCATCTTGCCATTCATGAAAGCACGTTGCGTATATTCACCCGGTTGCGCTATACGGCATCCGCTGGAGATAAGGGATTGCAGGATTTGTTGTTGGATATACGTCGAGCCGTGGCAGGTGATTTCCACCGTATCTTCCCCCGTGAAAGAATGGGGGGCACGGAAAACTGCGGCGATCACCTCATCTATGGTTTCGTCATTGTTACCGACGATGGAACCATACGTTAAGGTATAAGCCTTTTGGGTAGATAAACTCTTACCTGCCTTCTTCGGCCGGAATATCCGATCACAAATCTTGAAAGCATCCGGCCCGGAGACACGAACCACTGCGATTCCTCCTACTCCCGGAGCTGTAGATATAGCGCAAATTGTACTCATTCCGTCTATTAAACCGTTATTAATTCATACGCTTGAGAACCCAGTCCGATTTCCTCCGCATAACGTAGGCCGGCTTGCCAGTTCGTATCCGGATGAATCAAATGGAATTTATCCTCTCCCTCAAGGTGTTCGTGAGGATGAGTCTCGGCTAATTTATTACCTCCGATGATAGGAGCGTTGATAACCATATCGGCGCAAGCCTTATCCAAGGCCACCGGATCGAAAGACGCAGCGATCCCCAAATCGGGGATGATGGCGGCATCGTTATGATTCCAGCAATCGCATTCCGGAGATACGTTCATGATAAAACTAACATGGAAATGAGGCTTGTCTGCTAATACGGCTTTCGTGTACTCGTCGATCTTGTAATTCAATCGCTCGGAAGTATCACCTTCGCCCATTACGGCACCGTCGTACTGGCAAAGAGCCACACATTGCCCGCAACCTACACAACGCTCGTAATCAATTTCGGCCTTTCGGTTGTTATTCAAATGGATGGCATCGTGAGCGCAGTGCTTTACACAGATGTTACAGCCTTTACAAGCCTCCGTATCGATACGAGGCTGTGAGGCACAATGTAATTCCAGTTTACCGCCTACGCTGGCGCATCCCATCCCGAGGTTTTTCAGCGCACCGCCGAAACCGGCTTGCTCGTGACCTTTGAAATGGTTCATGGAAATGATGATATCGGCATCGGCGATAGCGGCACCTATTTTCGGGGCCTTGCAATATTGCCCGTCGATCTCGATTTCCCGGTAGTTCGTACCTTTCACGCCATCGGCGATGATAACGTTGCAACCGGCGGACATGGGATTGAACCCATTTTCCATGGCGCTTTGAAGATGATCGACAGCGTTGGAGCGACGGCCCGAGTATAAGGTGTTACAATCGGTAAGGAACGGTTTCGCGCCTAATTCACGTAACAGGCTTACCAAGCGAGCGGCGTAATTAGGACGAATGTATGCCAAATTCCCCGGTTCGCCAAAGTGGATCTTAATGGCTACAAATTGATTTTTGAAGTCGATATTGGCGATACCGGCACGTTTTACCAGACGTTCCATCTTATCCAGCAGGTTGCTGCTGGGGGTCGTGCGTAAATTAGTAAAGTAGACTTTGGATGTATTCATCTTTTTATTGGTTTAGTGTTGACAAAGGTACGAAAAACACGGAACATTTTTTATATTCGCGTAAAACAGATTTGTATATGGACTTGCTTCAGCGGAATCATCAGCTATTGTTGAAAGGAATAAATTGTACATTCCTGCGTTATTTGCATGCACGGATAGAGTGGGAGGATCGGTTAATCGGCATCTTCGGCTCTCGAGGGGTTGGTAAGACTACCTTGTTGTTACAGCATATTAAGTTGAAATTTGAAGATTCGCGGGAAGCCCTGTATGTGAATCTGGATGATTTCTGGTTTGAGACACATTCATTGACCGATGCGGTTAAGGAGTTCCTGCAAGCCGGGGGGCATTATTTGTTTTTGGATGAGATCCATTTCTATTCGGGCTGGATGGAAGAGGTCTCAACTTTATTGGATGCCAACCCCGCCTTAAAGATTGTTTTCGCTACCACTTCTTTGTACTCGCAGACAGAGGTGCGGAACGGGTTAAGGCATGAGGCTGCTTTTTATACCATGCATCCGATGTCGTTCCGTGAATTCCTTTCTTACGAAAGCATTCTGGATAAAGATCCCATTCCGTTGGAGGATATCTTAGCGAACCATCATGATTTGGTGAAGGAGATCAATGCGGAGATGAATATTGTGCCGATTTACCGGAACTATCTGGAACATGGATGTTATCCTTTTTATTGGCAAGACCCGGATATGTATTATTTCCGTCTGCAAGAATTAGTGAGAAAAGAGATTTGCCGGGATTTGCCTTCGGTGGTTTCTATTTCGATGAGTAATCTGGAACGAGCTCAAAAATATTTTATGATGGTGGCTGAGTCGGCTCCTTTACGTCCGAAATCGATTGATGTAACCCGTAAGACAAATATGCTTCGTCAGCAAAGCGATAGCCTGTTGCGTTTTTTTCATGATGTGAGGCTTATTTATTACTCGGCAGACCAACTGGGAACCACTCCGGCCAAGCAGAAAGTCTTTATGGGGGATACCAACTTGCTGATCTCTTTTTTCGGAGATAAGGAGAATCGGCAATTGATGTGTGAAACCTATTTCTTAAGCCAGATGCGTTCCGTGGCGAACGTGGAATTCATGGAGAACGGAGATTTCTTGATTGGCGGTAAATATATCTTCGCCGTAGGTGATCCCTTAAGGGGATATGATCGTCTCCGCTTCGTACCCGACGCTTATGCGGCTATCTACGGGTTACCGAAAAGTGTGTTTAACCGTATGCCGGCATGGATATTAGGATTTAGTTATTGAGAATTTAAAAATAGGATTACTATGTTAGAATGCATGAAGAATAGAAGAAGTATCCGTAAATATACGGATCAGGATATCCCGGAGTCTTTACTGAATGAATTATTGGAAGTGGCTACTCGTGCCTCGAATACAGGAAATATGCAATTGTATAGTGTCGTGGTTACCCGCGACCCTGCGAACAAAGAGAAACTGGCTCCGGCTCATTTTAACCAACCAATGATTACGGGAGCCCCGGTGGTACTCACTTTTTGTGCGGATGCGAACCGTTTCGTGAAATGGGCGGAGTGCAGGAAAGCGGAGGCCGGATTCGATAATTTACAAACGTTTATCGCTTCGACGATAGATGCGATGTTGTTCGCCCAGAGTTTCTGCAATGCCGCTGAGGAAAAAGGCTTAGGCATTTGCTATCTGGGTACGACGGCTTATAATGCGGACCAGATCATTGAGGCGCTTTCTCTTCCCCGTCTGGTTGTCCCGATCGTTACGGTTACGGTGGGTTATCCGACAGAGCCTATACCCGCTCAAGTTGAACGTTTACCATTGGCGGCTGTGGTACAAAACGAGACTTATACGGACTTTACTCCGGCTTCCATCGATGCCTTGTATAGTGAGAAAGAGGCATTAGAGGTGAATAAGCAGTTTGTAAGGGAGAATAATAAGGAAACACTGGCGCAGGTCTTTACGGACGTACGCTATACGAAGAAAAATAGTGAACATTTCTCCGAGGTGCTCTTGAAGGTATTGAAACAACAAGGATTCATGAAGTAAGCCCTAATACTTCTACCTTATAGTTCATAAAGAGTCCACTCTCGAGTACGCCCGTAATCGACTTGAGAGTGGATTCTGTATTTTCAGGGATATAGTCCATCCATACGTCTAGGATCATATTGCCATTCTCGGTAATGATCGGTCCATCCTTACCTTGCCCCATACGAAGTTTTATCTCACCGGGATTCAAACGCTGGAGTCTGTCCTCTACATAGGTGAGAGCTTCCGGGAAAATCTCTATCGGGATCGGGAATTTAGCTCCCAGCCTCTCCACTTTCTTGGAAGGATCGACCAGTATATAGGTCTGCGGACTGGAGCTGATTAATAGCTTTTCCTTGAACATGGCGCCTCCACGCCCTTTGATCAAGTTAAAGTGGGAATCTACTTCATCAGCCCCATCGAAGGTCCAGTCCGGCTTGTGGGAAAACAGGCTGGTAACCGGAATGCCTAGCTGGGCGCAAGTCATCCGGATTTCTAATGAAGTGGGGATCGCCAAGATGGAAAGACGTTCCGTCCGGATACGTTCCGCTATGCGAATTAACGCTAGATAGGAGGTAGAACCGGAGCCAACACCTATGACTTGTCCGTTTTCGACTTTAGATGCGATAAGGTCCGCTATCTTTATTTTATCTTCCTTATGGGAGATCTGATTCCCCCATTCCAACGTATCGATTAGTGAATGATCCCACTTCATAGTCTTGATATTATTATATACGGTCTAATACAGTTTCAATCAGTTCCTCCAAAGAACCTTTATAATCCGTATTCATATGATTATCCACACGTCCGGCGATAATACAACATACGGTCATTGCCCGGTGTCCCATGAGAGCGGCCAGACCAGCTAAAGAGGAGCTCTCCATCTCGAAGTTCGTAATCTTTCGCCCGTTATAATCGAAAGCTTCTATTTTCCGGTTCAATTCTGGATCGGTCAAGGGCAATCGGAGCTCACGTCCTTGCGGCCCATAGAAGCCATTGGCCGCGATAGTCGTTCCCCGGATAATATCATTACGGGTGATTTGCTCGATCAACGATGGATCTGCCGATACGACATAAGGCCATATGCCGCTAAGCCGCCAATCAAGCTGTTTTATTAATTCAGATTCCAAGTCTGCGTCACGAACGGAATTACTATTTGCGTAGAAATAAATGACTCCATCGAATCCGATCGATTTCTCCGCAGCTACATAAGTCCCAATCGGGACAAATGGCTGTAACCCTCCGGAAGTCCCGATACGAACTAGGGAAAGTTGCTTGAATTCCGGCTTGATCGTACGGGTTGAGAAGTCAATATTAGCGAGAGCGTCCAACTCATTTAATACGATATCAATATTATCTGTACCGATGCCATGGGATACAACCGTGATACGTTTTCCCTTGTATTGGCCCGTGATGGTATGAAACTCCCGGCTGGAAACCTCACATTCCTGAGACTCAAAATAGGAAGCGACGGTTGTAACTCGTGCGGGATCACCAACAAGTACCACACGATCCGCGAGTTGTTCTGGTTTTAAATGCAGGTGGAAAACACTACCATCTGAATGGATCGCTAATTCTGAAGCGGGGATTGTTCTCATATTCGATCAGCTAATTAAGTTTACTTTTAATCATAAAAGGGCAAGGTGCGACCCTGCCCTTGGAGATAGTTCCATGTATATAACTATTTTAGTCCTTTAATGGTTTTGATGGAGTACCGGCCGGTTTAGCTATCGCTTCACGCATAGAAGTGTCCGCCTCGATGTTCTTCATCTTGTAATAGTCCATTACGCCTAGGTTTCCTGTGCGGAAAGCGTCTGCCATTGCCTTGGGAACTTCCGCTTCTGCCTCGATCACCTTGGCACGGGCTTCTTGTGCTTTCGCCTTCATCTCTTGCTCGAGGGCGACAGCCATCGCACGGCGTTCCTCGGCTTTCGCCTGAGCGATATTCTTATCCGCTTGAGCTTGATCCATTTGCAAGAAAGCGCCGATGTTCTTACCTATATCGATATCGGCGATATCGATGGAAAGGATTTCGAAAGCTGTTCCGGCGTCAAGCCCTTTGCGAAGCACTAATTTCGAGATGGAATCCGGATTTTCCAATACGGTCTTATGGCTTTCGGATGAACCAATGGAAGATACGATACCTTCACCTACACGGGCTAAGATCGTCTCTTCTCCGGCACCACCCACTAATTGCTTGATATTCGCACGAACGGTGACACGTGCCTTGGCGATTAACTGGATTCCGTCTTTTGCTACCGCTGTTACCGGAGGGGTATCGATCACTTTCGGATTTACCGACATTTGTACAGCCTCGAATACGTCACGTCCGGCCAAGTCGATAGCGGTAGCCATCTGGAAAGGAAGGTCGATATTCGCTTTCGACGCGGAAACCAGCGCATGCACTACTTTCTCGACATGTCCACCCGCTAAATAGTGCGCTTCCAGCTCGTCGCGTGTAAGCGTCTTTATTCCTGCCTTATGCGCTTCGATCATTGCGCGAGTGATGATGTAGGGAGGAACTTTTCGGATACGCATCAAGAATAACTGGATCAAGGAGATATTGACTCCTGATACTTTGGCCGAGATCCATAACAGGAATGGCACATAATAGAAAAAGATTGCCAGCAGAAGTACTGCGGCCCCCAATAGGATAAGTGGCAAAAAGGTTATTTCCATATATATAAAATTAAGCGTGAATATTTGTTTCTTCTTTAGGACGGACAATTACGTTGTAACTGTCTACCCTGATCACTACGATCGGCGTGTTCTCATCGATTAATTCGTCTTGAGATTTCGCTTCCACGTTAATACCTTTAATCCGGGCCTTGCCGATAGGGGCTAAGCGTGAGAGCGTGATCCCCTCGTCTCCGGGTTCTATTCCGAGATCCCTGCTGGATGTCAGCTTGGAATCGATATCTGTCTTTAAAGCGATCTTATTAAAAGACCGGGAACGCAATAACCAAGCGAAGATTATTCCGAATGTAATGATTGATAAGGATAAAGTCAGATGCCCTACCCATATACCTACCGTATAAGCGAAAACGACTCCGCCGATAGCGAAAATAGCCCCGCCTATACCCGCGAGTGTTATTCCCGGAAGAAGGAATATCTCTGCCAGTATCAGTAGGATGGCCGCTACCATGAGGAAGACGATGATGGCTATGTCCAGTAGCATAGTTCTTCTTATTTATGGTTGTTTCTTAGGTATACGATCTCTGCGTTACGTGCCTTTTTCTCCCATTCGTCCGGTTGAGCGAGCAGGTTGTTTAACTTTTCTTCCGCATCAAGAATCGTAGGCTTCAGTTGTTCTCGCTTCGCCTTATTCCCTTTGATGTAGCTGGCTCGTAAACTCTCTAGTTTCTCATTTAGCTCCTTGATCTGTCTATGGATGGAAACTACTTTCTCGTAGTAGTTCTTCGCTTCCGGACTTTGGATATCGTCTAAGGTGTAATAAACGATATCATCATGGATCGGGAACGTGAAATCTTTCTTTATTTCTATACGTCCATAAGGAATCTCGGTATGAGCTAAATGAATAAGCTCTTCGTAATTCGATCCGGGTTTCCATGAATCCTTGATCGAGGCAATAGAGGCCCGGGCACGTTTTAGTTCGATATCCTCGCTATCTACTCGCTCGCGGTTGTCATTCGGGATGAATAGGTATACGCAGACTTTTCCTTCCGGTTGATAGCGGTCGGAAACGAACCATCCCAATTGCTTGGCTTCGTCGATCACCATCATATAATCGTTAAACGGGGAGTTATAGGGCATGCCCAATTGCTCCGGTGTAAGATAAGTATCGGAATTGATGTTGTAGCGAGTGACGAATAAATCATATCCGCCCAGAGAGCCGTTCCCTTTGGATGCGTAATAAATCGTTACGCCATCGGATAGCACGAATGGATACCCATCGTCGGCGTCACTATTGATATTCATCGGTAACTGTTTCTCGTCTCCCCATTGATCCATGAGCTTGGATTGGGTAAAAAGACAATTGTGGTTACCGTCTGTCGAGTGGGCGTAATAAATCTTATCCCCCTTCTGGTTCATGTATACCGATGAGTTGCCCGGATCGTTTGTCTGGAAGAAATCTTGGTAAGTGGTCAACGTACCGCTTTCCTCGCTTAAGGTATAGGCTGATAAGAAATCATCTTTATCAACGACCAAGCTATCGATAATCTGGACATTCTCTACCTTATCAAGCATACGGCTTGCTTTGTTCGCCAAGTCCATACGGATCTGGTAAAGTTCCACATCTTGTTTCTTTTTTGTTAGGAGGGTGATGTATTCGTCGAACATCTCCTCGGCTTCGTCAAAACGATAGGTCTGGTAGTATACTTCTCCAAGGTATCGATAAGCGTCTTGTACCCTACGCTTTACGGCAACCTTAAGATGTTTCTCCGCTCCTGCTAAATCTCCGGTCTCGAAACAGCAAACACCATACCATTGATTATAAGAGGCATTGCTTGGCGCTTGTTTCACTAGTTTCTCGAACACAGGTTTGGCTTCCGCGTATTTCCCGTCGTTATATAATTTTTTTGCCTGATCAAGACTTTGCGCATGTAGTTGCATTCCTCCGCATAGGAGTGTAACTCCTAGCGTATAAAGCAGCTTTTTGGATAACCGTTTCATTTTGTCTATTCTAGATTATATAGTTATGCAGTTTCAAAGATAAGAATATTTTTGTAGAGGCATACAAATCGAAAAGATAAATATATAATTTTGCGCCCGTAAAGGAAGTATATGGCAAAATTGACAGAGGACGAACGTTTGTTTCGCAAGATAGAGGATAAGGTAAAGAGAGCGATTTTCGACTATGGCTTGATCAATGATGGCGACCGGATCTTGGTCGGGTTGTCCGGAGGAAAAGATTCCTTGGCCTTGGTGGATTTACTGGGGCGCAGGTCGAAAATCTATTGTCCTCGGTTTGAGGTCGTGGTAGCGCATATCGTGATGACGAATATCCCTTATTGTTCGGATCGGGAATATCTTAGAAGTTGCGCGGAGGAGCATGATTTGCCTTTCATTGTCCATGAGACAAGTTTCGATCCTTCTACGGACACTCGCAAATCTCCCTGCTTTTTATGCTCTTGGACTCGCCGGAAAGCTTTGTTTGAGATCGCTAAGGCTCATAAATGCAATAAGATTGCGCTAGGGCATCATCAAGATGATATCCTAGAGACACTGTTGATGAACCTGACCCACCAAGGGGCTTTCGGAACAATGCCTCCCCGGTTGAAAATGGATAAGTTTGATATGGAGATTATCCGTCCGATGTGTCTGGTGGAAGAGAGGGAGTTGATTCAGGTCGCCGCATGGAAAGGGTACCGGAAACAATTGAAGAACTGTCCTTATGAGTCGGGTTCCAGTCGTTCGGATATGAAAGAGCTGCTGAAAAGTCTGGAAGCGATCAATCCGGAGGCCCGTTACAGCCTTTGGGGGAGCATGACGAATATACAAGAAGATTATTTACCTCGAAAAATAAGATAATATGCAAAGTGTTTATACGATTTTATTATTGATCGTGTCTAATATTTTTATGACATGCGCTTGGTATGGTCATTTGAAGATGAAGCAACAATTCAGTTGGTTTGAGCATCTTCCTTTGTTTGGCGTAATCCTGTTTAGTTGGTTTCTCGCTTTTTTTGAGTATTGTTTCCAAGTACCGGCGAATCGCATCGGTTTCCGGGATAACGGGGGGCCGTTCAACTTGATTCAATTGAAAGTGATCCAAGAGGTGATTACGTTGGTGGTATTCGTGGCCTTCAGTACCATCGCTTTTAAGGGGGAGTCGTTTAAATGGAACCATGCGCTTGCTTTCGTATTCTTGGTAGCGGCGGTTTATCTGGTTTTCAAGAAATAAAGTCGTTGCGTTTGGCTTTGATAATCAGCGGAATACCTTGATGCCTATTGTAAGATGCTTACAATGCCTATTCAAGCATGTTTATAATGCCCATTGTAAGCACCTTATAATGGGCATTGTTAAAACGCTATATGATCTGTTGGCTCAGATGTGTAAATATAGCTTCGGTCTCATCCGGATGGAACCATGTTATTTCTGGGTCCCGTTTAAACCAAGTCATTTGCTTCCGGGCGTAGACCCGGGAGTTTCTTTTGATTTTCTCCACGGCGAGGTCTAATGTCCATTCTCCGCTGAAGTAATTGAATAATTCTTTATAACCTACTGTGTTCAAGGAATTCAAATGACGGAAGGGATAAGCCCGGCGAGCCTCTTCCAATAATCCTTCGCTCATCATTTGATCTACACGTTGGTTGATGCGGTCGCATAATTCGTCACGATCTCTAGTAAGCCCTACTTTGATGATCCGGAACGGACGCTCTTTCTTAATGTTCGTGCGGAAGGAGGAGTAAGGCTTGCCTGTCATCCGGCAAATCTCTACGGCATGGATCACTCGTTTATAATTATTCCGGTCCACTTCCTCATAATGGACAGGGTCTGCTTCTTTTAATTCAGCGAGGATAGGGGCTAGCCCCTCGGTTTCAAATTGCATGTATAGGGCATCCCGGATCTCCGGTGTAACCGTCGGGATATCGTCAATACCTTTGCATACGGCATCGATGTACATCATAGAGCCTCCGGTCATTACGACGGTCGGGATCGTTTTATGTAATTCGGATAGGAGGGAGACCACATCTTCCTCGAAGTTGCTGGCGCTGTAATAATCGGTAAGCGAGAGAGTGCCTACCATATAATGCTTGACACGTGCCATTTGTTCCGGTGTAGGGGCAGCCGTGCCGATCGGAAGGTCTTTATAGAGCTGACGGGAGTCGGAAGAGATAATCGGAGAGCCGAAACGTTCCGCCACTTGGAGGCTTAACTCGGTCTTTCCGACTCCTGTCGGCCCAAGTAATATAACGAGGGAATTCATCAAAAGCGCTCGTCGTCGTAAGGATTATCCATCGGACCTTCGCTTAAACCGTCGAAGCCGCTTTTGTCTAATTCGTCCATATCGTATTCGGAGTCACCGTAAAAATCTTCTCCTACGTCCGTGCTACCGTTCTTAGCCTCGAACTCATCGAAAGAAACTATTTGGGCGGGAGGCGTACCTACCGATTTGCTGCAAATAGGAGCATCCAAGTCTTTTCCCGGAACGATCTCACGAAGTTCCATGAAGAAGGCACGTTCGGTCATATAATCGAAAACGAAAAGTAGTTTTTGGTGCTCGTCTTCCAACAATTCTTCCAGTTGAGTATCGGCCATGACATAGCTGTCTTCCTCGGAAGAGGTATCCATCTCCACTAATGTGATCTCTGTCTTTTTACTCCAGTCATCGTCACATATGAAGAAAGAGGTCATTTGATCCTTTGTATAACCTACAGAGTCGAGGATGGCGTTTTGCAAATCCAAGAAAGTAGACTCGGAATCAATCTTGATCTCGCGCTTGAAGTCATCTGCTTCATCTGATAGGATTAGAAATCTAAATAGCATAGTCGTTTAGTTTTATTATCGCCTCAAAAGTAGTAAAAATATGGATATACCCAATATACGTCGCTATAAATAATGAAAGAGGGTGCGCATCTGATCCCTGTATGGGATTTCTTCTGAACCTGAGGCTGAGATATTAGCGGCAGTTGTCACCTTGAATAGGAATGGATGAACTACCTTAAGGACGGAACGATCCGTCCTGACACCATGGCTCCAGGATTAGGCGAAGCTTGAGGCACGTATGGAAGGACATATGGAAGGACTGGCGGAAGGTAAGGCGGAAGCGAACCTAGAAAACGCCAAGAAGATGAAAGCTATGGGGATCGATCTTGAAATGATCCGGCAGATCACGGGAATTACCCTATAAATAATTTTGGCGACATAAATAGCGAATCGGCGCAAACCCCTCATCGTAAGATGCGGATTTGCGCCGATTTGTTTTTGGTTGTCCGGATGTTTGTGTCGCTTATTCGTCGATCGAACCTCTTACGATACCCCGGCTGGAAGACTTGATGAAATTGAGGATCAAATCCCGTTCCTCGCTAGGCTCGTACTCGGTCTCGATCGCTTTCAGCGCCTCCGTATTATTCAAGCCTCGGGTATACAGCGTGCGATAGATGTCTTGAATCAAGAATACCTGCTGATTCGTGAATCCCCGGCGACGTAAACCTACGATATTGATACCGCAATAAACGATCGGATCACGGCCGATCAAGGTATAAGGAGGGATATCTTTTCCGATACGAGAACCGCCTTGTACCATCACGTGCTTGGATATACGGGT
The DNA here is from genome assembly GCF_003635485.1 of Parabacteroides sp. AF19-14. Classification (NCBI taxonomy): domain Bacteria; kingdom Pseudomonadati; phylum Bacteroidota; class Bacteroidia; order Bacteroidales; family Tannerellaceae; genus Parabacteroides; species Parabacteroides sp. AF19-14. The sequence goes on from NZ_QTMJ01000003.1 coordinate 79,025, forward strand.
GAACTGATGCACCAAGGAACCTCCGCTTACGATAGCGAAATCATCAATCTCTACCTCCCCGGCGATTTGCGAAGCGTTACCGATGATAATATGGTCTTTTAAGACGCAATCATGGGCCACGTGCGAATAAGCCATGATTAAGCAATTGCGACCTACCACGGTCTTGCCTTTGGAAGCGGTACCCCGGTTGATCGTCACGCATTCGCGAAGCGTCGTGTTATCTCCGATTTCCGCCGTCGTGGTTTCCCCCGCGAATTTCATGTCTTGAGGGATACCGGCAACGACCGCTCCCGGGAAAATATTGCAATTTTTACCAATCCGTGCGCCATCCAAGATAACGGCGTGAGAATATATATGGCAATTATCACCGATTACGACATCTTTCTCAATCACGGCAAACGGATCGATAGTTACATTCTGGCCGATCTGGGCCTCTGGATGAACGACTGCTAGAGGAGATATATTCATTATCGTACTTTATCTTATTATTTGTTTTTTACAATCTGAGCCATGAACTCGGCTTCACTAACCAATTTATCACCAACGAATACATACCCTTTCATGGTAGAGATCCCGCGGCGAATCGGTGCCAATAATTCCAGACGTAAGATCAACGTATCGCCCGGAACGACTTTTTGGCGGAATTTCACGCCATCTATTTTCATGAAGTAGGTAGAATAACGCTCTGGCTCATCTACGGAATTCAAGACTAGCAAACCACCTGTTTGTGCCATAGCCTCAACCTGTAGAACTCCCGGCATGACCGGCTCCTGAGGGAAATGCCCTTGGAAGAACGGTTCGTTGGTCGTGATGTTCTTTACGCCTACGATATAGTTCCCGCCAACCTCGATAATCTTGTCAACCAATAAGAACGGATAGCGGTGCGGCAATAATTCACGGATACGGTTGATATCCATCACCGGCTCACGGTTCGGATCGTATACCGGGGCTTGCACCTCGTTCATCTTGATATCCTTGCGGATCATACGAGCTAACTGGTTATTGATCTTATGTCCCGGACGGGTAGCGATCACACGTCCGCGGATCGGCTTACCGATCAAGGCGATATCTCCGATCACGTCGATCAATTTATGACGTGCCGGTTCGTTATCGAATACAAGCGGCTTGTTATTGATATAGCCTAATTCCTGCACATTCTTGTGAGGGATGTTCAGCATATCTGCCAATTTGTCCAAAGATTCTTGCGGTATCTTCTGGTCGTAGATAACGATCGCATTGTCTAAATCGCCACCCTTGATCAAGTTGTGGTTGAGCAACATCTCCACTTCGCGTACGAATACGAACGTACGTGAAGCCGCCAATTCTGTCGGGAATTCGCTGAGATCGTTTAACGTGGCGAATTGGTTGGAAAGCACGGGCGAATCGAATGAGATCAATACGTTCACGCTGAACTTATCATCCGGAAGGATGATCAACGAAGAACCGGTTTCCTCATCTTTTACCTCGATCTTGTGCTTTACGATATAATAATCCTTCGGAGCGTTTTGCTCAACGACCCCTGTCTTTTGGATTTCCTCGGAGAAGAAGCGAGAACTTCCGTCTAGGATCGGAAACTCGGGTGCGTTTACCTCGATCAAGCAGTTATCGATCTCATAAGCGTATAAAGCCGCCATCGCATGCTCGATCGTACTTACTTGAACGCCATTCTTGCTAAGCACCGTACCCCGTTGTGTATTAACCACGTTCTCGGCCAAGGCATCAATCGTCGGTTGGCCTTCCATATCGACACGTTTGATCTTGTATCCATGGTTCTCGGGTGCGGGATTAAACGTAATCTCTATATCTAATCCGGTATGCAACCCTTTTCCTTTCAAGGAGAAACTTGCCGCAAGCGTTTTCTGTTTTTGCATAGGTCTTTATTGTTTATTAATTTCTTTCTTGAGTTGTTCGATTTCCCGTTGCATTTGCCCCAGCGAGCGGTATATATCCGGAAGACGGTTGAAGATCGCACTGGAACGCATGAAGTTCTTAGCGTTGATCGCCGGCGCCCCGAGTAATGTCGTCGCTTCCTTCACGTCACTGATAACGCCAGCCTGAGCTCCGAATACGACGTGGTCCGCCACATGGATATGTCCGGCCAGACCAACTTGTCCGCCAAACATACAATGCTTTCCTACTTTTACGGAACCGGCGATGCCGACTTGCGCCGCCATCACGGTATTCTCGCCTACCTCCACGTTATGAGCGATTTGTACGAGATTGTCCAGCTTAACGCCTCGGCGAATGATCGTAGAATCCATCACCGCACGGTCAATTGTCGTATTGGCTCCGATCTCTACATCATCCTCGATAATAACGTTGCCTAATTGCGGGATTTTCTTGTAAGTCTCACCTTCGGGAGCGAATCCGAAACCGTCGGCTCCAACTACGCTACCGGCATGAAGGATACAATTATTGCCGATTGTACAATTCTCGTAAACGGTGGCATGCGGATAGAATACGCAATTATCTCCTACCGTCACGTGATCACCGATATAAGCGTGCGGGTATACCATACAGTTCTTACCCATTTTTACGCCTTCTCCGATGTAGGCGAAGTTACCGACATAACAATCGTCGCTCACGGTCGCGGAAGCGGCGATAAAAGCGGTAGAATCAACCCCCTTCTTTTTGCTCTTCGATTGCTCTACCAAATTTAATAACATCGCGAGCGCCGCATAAGCGTTCTCTACTTTTACAAGTGTGGCTCTTATCGGTTGTTCCGGTTTGAAATCATTATTCACCAAAACAATGCTTGCCTCGGTATTATAAATATGATGCGCATATTTAAGATTCGCCAAAAAGGTCAATGTACCTGGCTTTCCTTCTTCTATTTTAGAGAAGTTGCTGACTTTAACGTTCGGATCTCCTTCGATCGTTCCGTTCAGGAAGCCGGCAATTTGTTGGGCTGAAAACTCCATTACTTATTCAATTATATATGTATCTTCGTTGACTGTCCGCTGTTTATAGACAGTTAGTTTGCAAAAATGGTGAAAATTCTTTATATAGCCTATGCTTTGCAGGGAATAATTCCCTTATCATGTAGATAACCGGCCATTTCTTTCTGTACGGCATGTGCCGCCTCGCGGGCTACGTTGGCGAAAGCCTCCGTCTTATCCGCGTAAATAATCGCACGGGAAGAATTTACCAAAAGACCGCATTGGTCATTCATCCCGTATTGAGCTACTTCCGCCAAGCTTCCGCCTTGAGCGCCCACGCCCGGGACTAACAAGAAATGATTCGGAGCCTGTTTACGAATATCAAGGAACATCTTGCCTTGGGTAGCGCCCACTACATACATCATTTGCTCGTCGGTTGCCCACTCTTGCGATTTCTTTAATACTTTCTCGAAAAGACGTTCACCATTCGCGTCTTCCGTCATTTGAAAATCATGTGAGCCTTTATTGGAGGTCAAGGCCAATAAGATTACCCAAGCCTCCGGGTAGATCAAGAATGGTTTTACGCTATCCTCGCCCATATAGGGAGCGACCGTTACGGCATCTACCTTGATATGATCGAAGAAAGAACGGGCATACATCTCGGAGGTATTTCCGATATCGCCACGTTTCGCGTCGGCGATGATAAATTGATCGGGATAATTCTCCCGTAAGTAAGCCACAGTCTTCTCAAAAGCCATCATGCCCTTTGTACCAAGGCTCTCGTAAAAAGCCAGATTCGGCTTGTAAGCGACACAATAATCGGCGGTAGCGTCGATGATCGCTTTATTGAACGCGAAAATAGGATCTTCTTCCGACAATAGATGTTGCGGGATCTTTTTTATATCTGTATCTAATCCGACACAAAGGAAGGATTGTTTCTTTTTAATATTCTCGAATAGCTGTTGTTTGTTCATTTTCTTTTCAGTATGAAATGATTGGATGTGTTTACAATTCAGACTCTTTCAATCGCTCAGCGTTCTCCGCTACGATCAGGTGATCCAAGCAATCTTGAATTTCGCCGTCCATAAAGGCTGAAAGATTATAGATCGTGTAATTGATACGGTGATCCGTGATACGCCCTTGCGGGTAATTGTACGTACGGATCTTCGCGGAGCGGTCACCGGTAGATACCATGGTCTTACGCTTGCTGGCGATATCGTCCAAGTATTTCTGGTGTTCCTTGTCATAAATAAACGAACGAAGACGGGTAAGCGCCCTTTCTTTGTTCTTCGGTTGGTCTCGTGTCTCCGTACATTCGATCAAGATTTCCTCACTCACACCTGTAATGGGGTTCTTCCAGACATAACGCAGACGGACACCTGATTCCACCTTGTTTACGTTCTGACCACCAGCCCCACCGGAGCGGAAGGTATCCCATTTAATCTCCCCTTCATTAATCTCAACATCAAATTCATCCGCCTCAGGCAATACGGCGACTGTAGCGGCGGAGGTATGTACACGTCCTTGCGTCTCCGTAGCCGGTACACGCTGTACACGGTGTACACCGGACTCATACTTCAACGTTCCGTATACTTTCTCGCCCGATACCGTGAAGATGATTTCCTTAAAACCACCGGACGAGCCTTCGCTAAAGCTAGACACGCTTATTTTCCATCCCTTCAGTTCGCAATACTTCACGTACATACGATATAGATCACCGGCGAAAAGGGCGGCTTCGTCACCTCCCGTTCCTCCCCGTATCTCAACGATCGCGTTCTTGTCGTCTTGCGGATCAGCGGGAACGAGCAATAATTTTATCTCTTCTTCCAAAGCGGGAATACGTTCGTTGCAGGTATCCAGCTCCTCACGGGCCATTTCCCGCATTTCCGGATCTTGCTCGGACTCAAGCAAGGCTTTCGCTTCCTCGATCCCGTTCAATACTTTCACGTATTCCGAACGAGCTCCCACGATTTTCTCCAAATCACGGTACTCTTTGTTCAGTTTTACGAACCGTTTCATGTCGGCGATCACCGCCGGGTCGGTAATAAGCGTACCGACTTCCTCGAAACGGCTCACTAATCCGTCTAATTTACCAAGTAAACTATTTTCGGCCATTTATCTTTATTAATAGGTAAAGCGACCTTTCTCGCTTTCGATAATCAATTCATTTTTATCAGCTTCCTCTACGAAACCCACGATTTGCGCATCAATACCAAAGCTTTTTGAGATGCTGATTACTTCTTCCGCATGCTCGGGAGCGATGTAGATCTCCATCCGGTGTCCCATATTGAATACCTTGTACATCTCGCTCCAGTCCGTACCGCTCTGCTCCTGAATCGTGCGGAATAACGGTGGGATAGGGAAGAGATTGTCCTTGGTTACACGCTTGTTCTCTACGAAGTGCATAACTTTTGTCTGAGCCCCTCCCGAACAATGTACCATGCCATGGATTTGAGAGCGTAGTTTATCAAGCAATACCTTAATTACCGGCGCATAGGTACGTGTCGGCGAAAGCACCATCTTTCCGGCGTCTATCCCTAATTCCTCGATCTTATCCGTAAGTTTCAATCCTCCGGAGTAAACCAATTCTTCGGGAACGGCGGCATCGTAGCTTTCCGGATATTTCTGCGCTAAATACTTGGAGAAGACATCATGGCGGGCAGAGGTCAAACCATTGCTACCCATACCTCCATTGTATTCTTTCTCGTAAGTGGCTTGTCCGGAAGATGCCAGACCTACGATCACGTCTCCTCCTTGGATATTCTTATTGTCGATTACGTCCGAACGTTTCATGCGGCAAGTGACCGTACTATCTACGATGATGGTACGAACTAAGTCGCCAACGTCTGCGGTCTCGCCACCTGTCGCATAGCAACCAACGCCCATCTCACGTAACTCTGCCAGCAACTCATCTGTTCCATTGATGATCGCCGATATCACCTCGCCCGGAACCAACAGCTTGTTACGTCCAATTGTAGAAGAGACCAAGATATTGTCTACGGCACCTACACAAAGCAGGTCATCGATATTCATGATAAGAGCGTCTTGGGCGATACCTTTCCACACCGAAAGATCTCCGGTCTCTTTCCAGTACATATACGCCAAGGACGATTTGGTACCGGCGCCATCCGCATGCATAATATTACAATATTCAGGATCACCGCCTAAGATATCGGGGATGATCTTACAGAACGCTTTCGGAAAAATTCCCTTATCGATGTTCTTTATCGCGTTGTGAACATCTTCTTTTGAAGCGGAAACGCCTCGCAGGTTATAACGTTGATCACTCATTGTACTATATTATTTGAACCGCAAAGGTAATACTTTTTTATGTTACTTATCTAAGTTTTAAGACATCTCCTTCCTCCGGGATGTAATCTTTGTCTTTTTTATTCATTTTATACAGACTCTTGATCTGGATTCCGTACATCTGCGCGATACTGTGCATAGACTCTCCGACTTGTACCACGTGGTCGTAATTCGGCTTGTCCGCTTTCTTCTTTTTCTTTTCCAGATATACGATATCGCCCGCCTGCAACGGGAAGTCCTCGGGCACCTCGTTGAATTTCATCAACTGCTTGGCCTTGAATCCCATGCTTCGGGCGATCTGGTCGAAACTGTCGTTATCCTTAGCGTATACATAGATCAAACCGTGGGTACGATAGACTTGATAATTGAACACCGGAAGATTTTGCTTCTTGGTAGAGGTCTTCTTTGTTCCCTTACCGGAGTCAAAGCGGTATAACTCATAATCTTCGATAACCTTGATTAATTTATTCGCGTAAGCACGATCGGTGGCGTAACCGCATTTTTGTAGTCCTTTGGCCCAGCCTTTGTAATCCTTGATGTTTAATTTGAACAGGCGTTCGTAGCGGGAGCGTTCGGCGAGGAAGCGGGAATGGTCATCATAAGAATCCTCTACTCGTTTGTATTTCCGGAAGCACTCTCCCCGCAGGTCGTCGTCGTGATAGACCCTGCCGCCTCGCCAGTCCGAATGGCATTTGATACCGAAGTGATTGTTGGAGCGTCTGGCCAAGTCGCTTTGCCCAGCTCCGGATTCCAGTAATCCTTGCGCTAAGGTGATACTTGCCGGAATGCGATATTTCTTTTGGTGTTGAATCGCCAAATCACTGTATTTACTGATGTATTTTTGATAGGAAGTCAGCTTCCGCTGGCTTTCTGCCCCTGCGCTTAAACAGGCGAGGGACAATAATAATATACCTAAAAAATGAAGGGATAAACGCATAACTGTTCTTTTCGATCCGATTTTACCGGACAAATATATAAAAGAAAATACATATCTACTGGGAATTGATGGGTTAAAAATAGGAGATACGGGCTAGATAATCGTAATGCTCCCCATCTTCTATTTTTTCCGCTTTAAAGCCGGCTTGCCTTGCGTATAGATTCAGCGTGTTGAAATCTATATATAACCAATCAAATGAATCCCCTTTGATACTTTTATATTGCATGCGGAAATCGATCTCTCCGAAATAATCATCCTCGGGGGCGATATCCAGATTCCCGTCTTCATCTTCAAATAAATAACTTAAGTCGCTAGAGTCAAGTAAAAGCTGTCCGTCCCGGGCTAGAACCTCTTTTAAGCGGTGAAAGAAAGCCGGGAGATTTTCCAGTTTACCGATAATCCCGGAACCGTTCATTAAGAGAAGAATGGTATCGAATGGTCCGGTTAAGCTCTTGTCAAAAAAATTCTGTAAGCGGGCGTCTTTTACGCCCCGTTTGTTCATGGCCTCTATGGAAAGAGGGGATATGTCGATAGCGGTAACCTCTTTACCCATTTCCTGTAAAGCCAAGGTGTGGCATCCACTTCCGGCACCAACATCCAATATTTTACCTGTACTGAGTTGAAGGGCTTTCTGTTCCAAGGAGGGCATTTCTTGGAAAGTCCGGAATAATTGATTCACGGGAATCTCATCTTCATCGAACATGGAGGAGAATACACGGAGTTTGCTCGCTTTTCCATGTGCGAGATAATCGATGATAGCGGCGCCCATCGGGTCTTTATCGGATGTAAGAAGCATTGAATGCATATGTCTTTGTTCTATATTAAGGTATATTCTATGATGTGGGTGCGAAATTAATATATTCTTTTTATATTTATAGCCTATAAGAATTATAGTTATGTTTCTTTCAAAACATTAAAACAATCAAGAAAATGAAAGAATTGAAATTAGAGACCCGGGTAGAGGTCTATGCGGTAGGAGAATTGGACAATATATATAGGCAATTGTACGAGGCCGCTTTTGAAGCCTCGAAAAAAGCTTATGCTCCTTATTCCAAGTTTCATGTGGGAGCGGCGGTTCTATTGGAGAATGGGGAGATACTTTCCGGAAATAATCAGGAAAACGCAGCCTATCCGTCTGGGCTTTGCGCGGAGCGGACCACCTTATTTTATGCGGGAGCACGTTATCCGGATGCGGCAGTTCAGATTTTGGCGATCGCGGCTATGAAGGATGGGGAACGTGTGGATCTTATCACGCCTTGTGGTGCCTGCCGGCAAGTGATGTTGGAAACCGAGCAACGTTATAACAAACCTATGAAAGTCCTTCTTTGTGGAAAAGAGGAAGCGTATCTCGTTCCGAGCGCGACGGCCTTGTTGCCGTTTTGTTTCAGTAAGTCTGATTTGATCTGATAGAATAAAAAGAGGCAAGAACGATTCTCGCCCTTGCCTCTATATGTAATAATTAAGTTCGATTAGATCCCTAAAGAAGCCTTGATCTGATTGATCTTTTCTTCTGCCGCTTTCTCTGCCTCCGGCAATTCATCGATACTCTTTACCTTGGAGTGAACCTCGCAATAGAATTTGATCTTCGGTTCTGTTCCGGAAGGACGGATAGATACTTTCGTATTATCTTCCGTGAAGTATTGAAGCACATTAGAGGTAGTAGGCATATCTAATGTAACGGTTTCGTTCTCTGCATAGTCCTTACCTTTCAATGTAGAGTAATCGTAGAAATAAGTTACCTTAGAGCCTGCGATCTCTGTCAATGGGTTCTCGCGGAACTTTTTCATCATAGCCTCGATCTCTTCCGCTCCACTCTTGCCTTTCTTCACGACAGAGATACCTTTCTCCTTAGAGAAGCCGTATTCCACGTAAATCTTCTGAAGCAATTGATACAAACTCAAACCTTGATCTTTTGCCCAAGCTGCGATCTCGGCTAAGATAACGCAAGCGGAAACAGCGTCTTTATCGCGAACGAAATCCTCGCAAAGGAATCCGTAGCTTTCCTCGCCACCACCAATATAGTTTTTCTTGCCTTCGTTCTCACGCATAACGTTAGCGATCCATTTGAAGCCTGTATAAACATCGTACATTTCTACGCCATTACGCTCGGCGATCGTCTTGATCGTCTCTGTCGTAACGATTGTCTTTACGATATATTCTTTACCATTGATCTTACCTAACTCTTTCCAGCGGGTGATTAAATAGTAAACGAACATCAAAGCGGTTTGGTTACCATTCAAAAGTACCCATTCGCCTTCGTTATTCTTAACGGCGGCACCTACACGGTCTGCGTCCGGATCGGAAGCCATTACCAATTCAGCGTCAGTCTCTTTTGCTTTCTCTACAGCCATAGCTAAAGCAGCCGGCTCTTCCGGGTTCGGAGAGATAACCGTCGGGAAATCACCGCTAACAACATCTTGTTCCGGTACATGGATAATGTTCGTGAATCCGTAAGCTTTCAAAGCGGCAGGAACCAATTTAACACCTGTTCCGTGAATTGGAGTATACACGATCTTCATGTCCTTATGACGGGAAATAGCCTCCGGAGACAAAGAAATCGTTGTTAATTCCTTGATATATTCATCATCGATCGCTTGTCCGATGATCTCGATCAATTCTTTATTTCCTTTGAATTTAATCTCGCTAGCGTTACGGATCTTGTTAACCTCGGCGATCGTATTCTTATCGTGCGGGGCGATCATTTGTGCGCCATCATCCCAATAAGCCTTGTATCCGTTGTATTCTTTCGGATTGTGAGAAGCCGTCAAGATGATACCGCTCTGGCATCCCAGTTTACGGATAGCGAATGACATTTCCGGAGTCGGACGCAGGTCTTCGAATAAATAAACCTTGATTCCGTTAGCGGAGAAGATATCGGCTGATATTTCAGCGAATTTACGGCTGTTGTTACGGCAATCGTGACCGATGACAACCTTTATCTGCTCAAGATCTGCGAATTCCTTTTTCAGATAGTTGGATAAACCTTGGGTAGCCGCGCCAACCGTATATATATTCATACGATTTGAACCTACTCCCATGATTCCCCGCAATCCGCCTGTGCCGAATTCTAGGTCTTTATAAAAACACTCGATTAACTCAGTAGGATCTTCGTTGTCAAGTAACGCTTGAACTTGAGCACGAGTTTCCGCATCATAACTTTTCGTAAGCCATCCTTGTGCCTTACTTCTTACCATTTCTAATAAGTCGTTGTTTTCCATGTTTATAATATTATTGTGTTTATTGTTGAGCAATCTACTCAATACGATAAATATACAAGAAACAAATATACGAATTTCTTAAAGTAAAGCAATCAAAGGACTTATATTTTGCCTAAAAAATGCGATAAATCGTTCTACCACGTGAACGGATGTGTATAAATCGACTCATTTCCGCAAGCATCCGTTACGATTAATTTAAGTTCGTGCTTACCTCTTTGCAGTCTTTCTTTATCGAAGCGATAGGTAATAACCGATTTATTATTCATCTCGAATAAGACAAACTGCCCGTCTATTTCTCCCCGGTAGGTTTGTACCCCGCTTAAGTTATCGGACAAACGGAATATGAAGTTCTGTTTGTTGATCCACGTCTGTTGGTTGATCGGCGTGATAACCGGAGCCTTTGTATCTTGTTGTATCTTATAACTGCCCAATTCCTTGATATTTGCGTCGATCCAGCCATTACGGTATGTACCGCCCATCCAAGAGGCACGTCCGTTTTGTAAGCGAACCACACCATATTGTTGTTTATTCTCAAGCGTATCGCTTTGCAAGAATAGTGATAACTGGGCCGTTCCATGCAAAGGGATTGGCTTATCGTGCAATATGTGGGTGGCTGATAATGAGGTACTATCTTCTTTCACCGAATAGCGGAAGTAGAGGTCATTATATAGATTACCTTTAGGCATGACGAGACGGATGCCTTTAGCGCCGAACCTATTCTCGCCACCCCAATGGAATAATTCTGTATGAGTCGTATCGATCTGGGGGATCTCTTGTTTCTTTCCCTCGATCCAGATGGATAAACGGGTGGCATTGCCGAAAGCGTCAGCAAGTGTATACGTCAAATGATAGGTACGAGGTTCATCTATACGCAAGATTCCCCGGTTTACGCTTTCAAGGAAGCGTAGACGGTTTCCCGGCTCGATGAAACTACGCATATAGAAAGAGCGATGATCTTTCCATTCTTCGTAATCTGTGAATGTGTTCAGATAACGGGTCTCGTCAAATGCGAACCTATCGAGATTACTATGGAAAATCACTTGGCTGTCCGCCGTGAGCGTGATTTCTCGTACGCCATAAATGTTAGTCGTATTATCCATATAATCATAGGCTTTTACAGCGAGCCCTATTTCTCCCCATGCCTCGATTTTTCCAGTGATTGTCTGTTTCCCGTTTTTCGCCGTGACGGGTTTTATCTCAAGCTTCTTGCTTTTGCCGTTTACTACGCCTTTTCCTTCGATGGGGACGATCTGTATTCCTTGGATTTTAGGAGGACGGGTATCGGTTATCCGATCCGAGAAATAATCCAAGGGGTCCATGACTTCCTCGGTCTCGGTGTCTCGTACCTCAAAATGGAGATGAGGTCCACCAGAGCTTCCGGTATTGCCGCTTAACGCTACGACTTCATTTTTCTCGACAGGAAGCAAATCCGGCGTAAGGAAGAGATTTACATTGAAACTTTCTTGTGCGTATTGTTGCTCTTTTACATAATTCGCTATTTTCTTCGAGAATTTTTGTAGATGGCCGTATACGGTGGTCGTTCCATCCGGGTGTGTGATGTAAAGCCCGTTACCGTAGCCCCATGGACTTACGGATATACGTGATACGTATCCTTCTTGTACCGTATGTACGGGTTTACCTTCTACCCCTTGTGTCTTGAAGTCTATTCCGGAATGGAAATGATTACTTCTTAACTCACCGAAATTTCCGCTCAGTAAGATCGGGAAATCGAAAGGATTCCTAAGTTGCTGGGCGTTTGTGTTGATTATGTGGGAGCCGATGATCGCGAATAGACCGGCTAGATATATGGATCTAATATTCATAGGTATTACGTATTTTGTGATACAAAGATAGTGTTTTTTGTGTCTATGGAAAACACGTACGTGTTTTTACGGGCATATTTGGAAATCGATGACTAATGGCAGGTGGTCACTAAAACCGCCCTCATATTTAAAGCCGTAATAGGTTCGAAAAGGACGTACCCCTCGCCATGTTTTATCCTTAGTCAATAAAAAATCAGGAGCGAATATGTGGATACTTTCCGGAATGATATGCATGGAAGACTCTTGCGTGATGAGATCCCGGTTTACGATTATTTGATCGAGTTGGCTCCATTCGCCTTGGTATTTATGACTACCCGGGAATTGAGTTATATGGGGGCTTGCGAACAAATTATAATAGGTACAAGATGTGGAATCTGTGATCTGCGTATTTTCAAGAAAGGCTTGGGCAGCGAATATCTCGGAAATACTTCTGTCTTGAGGGGTATCATTGAAGTCTCCCATAATGAGTATCTGCGGCTTTTCTCGTATCAGTAACAGGGAATCGCTAGATTCCCGTAAAGTGCGGGCCGCGTCAAAACGATCCTTTTCACTTTCTTTTTCTCCTCCGTAGCGGGAGGGGAAATGACACACGAAAACATCTAAGGTATCGCCTGTTATGATCTTTCCATATACGTGTAGGATATCTCGGGTTAATTTGTGTTTGTTCCCGGAAAAACGAATTGGAATGGATTCATGTCGTAAATAAAAGAACTGATCTCGTTGATAAAGAAGAGCGACATTAATACCTCTGGGATCGGGGCTTTGAGTGATAATATATCGGTAATCCTGCCAGCGGAGCGGTGTGCGACGGGTAAGATGAGACAGGACGGAGTCATTCTCGACTTCGCAAAGAGCTATTAAGGCCGGTGTGCTCCATTCCCCGGCAGCGCTTATTACTTTTGCTATTTGTTGTAGCTTATGATAGTAGCGGCTTTGTGTCCAGTACCGGTTGCCGGAAGGTAGAAACTCATCGTCATTCTTGGTTGGATTATCCCTTGTGTCGAAAAAGTTCTCCACATTATAGGTCATGACCTTGAACGTAGCTTGGGCAAATAACGGAGGGGAGGCAAAGAATAAAAGAAAAAACATAAAAATCTTCATAGTTAAAGCTTTGATTAATTGTTAATATGTAATGTATTCTTATTCGTTTGAATCTTCGGTCTCTTCTTGAACAAACTCGTAGGCTCCTATGGTCGGGCCGTTCGAACTGGTTAGCCGGTTGACACCGTAACGATCGATCGGATAATTCTTCGTTATCTCGGGATCTGCTTTTCCGACTCCGGTAGTCGATACGGAATCTGGCCGGAAATCATAGGTGTATTTATTTTGCTTGCCTCCTACTTTCCGATAGGAAGGAGTCTTTTTGATAAACAAGACCTCCTTGAAGTGATCGCTGGAGGATTCTTTGGCTTTAAGCGCACAGTGATTGAACCGATAATCGAAATCTGTACTGCCATCTGCTTTTAATTCGACATCGTAACTTCCATCGATAGTGCAATTGTCAAAATAAGCTTGCGTGATAGGATACGGGCCATTTCCGTCTACTGTTACGTTATTGAGCAAGTACAGGCATTTACTATCCAAAGGAACAGTCTCGCTGGCCATTTCCCTTTTGGTTAAACTCATGTAATTAGCCATCGTACAGTGAGCGAAGTAATATTTACCACCGACTAAAGTGAGTACACTTCCTCCGGCATTGCTGAATTCCGTATTTGTAGCGATAACATCACAATTGATGGCGAAGAATAGATCGCTCCCCATATTCGTGATCTGTGAGTTGTTTATCTTGATCTTTGGCCGGTCCGGGGTGGAAGGCTCGCAATATACACCGGAGGTACCATTACGTACGATTACATTATCCCAGACATTCCCGTAGCTATCCGCCTTAAAGGTAATGCCTCCCCATTGTCCGGGAGTCCGGTCATACGGTAATATATCATTTAGTATATAATCCAAACGGTCGCCTCGGAAAGTGATAGGCTCATCCAAGGTGCCTAAAGCGTTCATGGAGCCGTGAACGATCAGGCTCGCTTTATCATGCATATAGAAAGTAGCCCCCTTCTCAATATTCAATGAAACCCCTTTAGCGATAACCAAACTATCGTAGATCAAATAAGGACGATTGGCCGTGAGGATAGAATCTTTTGTAATCGTAACACCGCCTTTGTAAAGATTAACATCCTGCCCATAGGCTTCCAATAATACGGATTGACGGATGCCATTCACGGTGAAAAGTACGGAATCCTGTATCAACAGAGGTTGATTACCCCCATTCGGATCGACCGTTACTTCCACGAATACATACATGCTGTCGTTGGCGAGTATCCCTACATTATTAAATGAGCTACCTTTGCGTCCATCCACATTCATGCGGAAGCCGGTAGCCTCTCCACTGGCCAGCATGATGGACTCAATGCTCAGAGGTTCACTATTTTTATTGTAGATCATAAATTGACGGGTGGTAGAACCGATCGTACTGAAGATCGTGTCAAAAGCGAGCGTGTCTGTCGAGAAGCTTAGCCGGTAAGTCGGGTTGGTGGAATAATGATCATCCAAACCGTCGCATGCCGGAAGCATGTTCAACAGAAGCGTCGCGAGTATAAATAGCGTTATCGTTAATCTTTTCATTTTCGTAAATGTTAACTGTAAATATCTTGTGTTCTTGTTTTAATAGATAAACAAAATTATTATAAAAAAGTTGCAAGACATTAACATAAAAAAAGAGGATAGACACGGTTATCGTGTCTTTCCTCTTCTTATAACGCAAAAAACGTTGGTTTATTTTGCGGGGATGCTCTTTAATAATTCAAGAAGGTGGCTCCACCATAAACCGACCGTAGCGATCTCGATACGCTCGTTGGGTGAATGTACGTCACGCAAAGTAGGCCCGAAAGAGATCATATCCAGTTTCGGATATTTTTCCAAGAACAAACCGCACTCTAATCCGGCGTGGATGGCCATGATCTTGGCGTCTTTGTTGAATAGGCGTTTGTAAGTCTCCTGTGCGATCTTCAAGATCTTAGAGTCGGGGTTCGGGGCCCATCCCGGATAGCCGTCGCCATGTTTTACATCTGCTCCAGCCAATAGGAACGTGGAGGCTACCGTATTGGCGATAGCGATCTTGCATGATTCGATAGAGCTACGCTGGCTGGTACCGATCAAGATCGTATTGCCTTCTTTCATCTTTATGGAAGCAAGGTTGGTAGAAGTCTCTACCAAGCCTTCTATATCGTGGCTCATACCGATTACGCCGTGCGGACAAGCGTGCAAGGCGTAGATTAATTTCTCGGCGGTGGCATTGTCGATATGGTACTCCGGACGATCCGTGGACTCCATCGCTAACTGAACGTTCGGATCTACATGTTTCAACTCATTTTCAACGTCGGCGGCGAAATGGTTCAGCAAGATACGTACATCCTCCTTATTTTCCGGATGCAAGCCGATCACGGCGTGTGCCTCGCGAGCGATTGCGTTACGTAAGTTTCCTCCATCGATAGAGCAAAGAACGAAATCATATTTCTTTTTCAATAAGAATAAGAAACGAACCAAGATCTTGTTGGCATTGCCTAATCCTTTGTGGATCTCGCCACCGGAGTGACCGCCATTCAACCCTTTCACGTCGATACGGAAATACTGCATCTTATCGGACGTGGGAACTGGCTCGTAATGGAAAGTCGCTTGTGTGTCTTTACCTCCGGCGCAACCCATAAAGATCTCTCCCTCGTCCTCGCTATCGAGATTTAACAAGATATCTCCGGTCATGAAACCTTCTTTCAAGGCTTTCGCTCCGGTCAAACCTGTTTCTTCGTCTACTGTGAACAAACATTCGATCGGACCGTGTTGGATATCATCGGAGGCAAGCAAAGCCAACTCGGCCGCTACACCGATACCATTATCGGCTCCCAAAGTAGTGCCGTTGGCACGCAGCCATTCGCCGTCGACGATCGTCTCGATCGGATCATTGTCGAAATCGTGTTTCGTACCGTTATTTTTCTCGCAAACCATATCCATGTGAGACTGCAATACGACTACCGGACGATCCTCCATTCCCGGAGTGGCAGGCTTTGACATTAAAAGGTTGCCGGCTTCATCTTTCTTGATAGCTATTTTGTACTCTTTCGCGAATGATTCTAGGAATTCAATCATTTTGCCTTCCTTTTTTGAGGGGCGAGGCACTTGGGTTACTTGATGGAAGAACTTCCATACGATAGTAGGCTTTAAATCAGTAATCTTCATAATGTTACAATGTATTATAGATGTTACTCTAAAGTTAATAAAACCGCAACTGAAAGAGCTTAGTTCGAAAAAAAGTAGAATAAAATGCCAAAAAGACACTTAGTAATCACTTAAACTCTTATATTTGCGTCCACAAATATAGAGAAAATGCTTACAACGTTATTATTTACGGTCATAATTCTTGTTATCAGTGTCGTGTTGCTATCGATAAAAGTGCTGTTGAAAAAGGGAGGAAGGTTCCCGAATACGCATATCGAAGGAAACAGGGCGTTGGGTAAGAAAGGTATATTTTGTGCGAAGACCATGGATCGTATGGCGGTGAAGCAAAAGGGACTCTATGACATCATGAACGAAATAAAAGAATAAAAAAATAAGATTTAAATTGCACTTTATGAAGAACATTAACTACGTTATTAACGGTGTGCTAGCGGTGGCTGTCGTAATCTTGTATATTATGCAATTTTCCGGCAAGAAAGAATCAAGCGTAACAAGAACATTCGCGTCAGCGGGAGACACAACGGCCTTACTTCCGATCGCTTATGTAAATGTGGATTCCCTGTTACTTAATTACAATTATTCCAAGGATCTGAACGAGATCATCTTGAAGAAACAAGAGAATTCCCGTGCTAACATCACCCAGAAAGCCCGTAGTTTACAAGGCGAGATGCAAGATTTCCAGCGTAAGGTAGAAAATAACGCTTTCCTTACCCGTGAGAGGGCGGAGCAAGAGCAACAACGTTTATTGAATAAGCAACAAGAGTTGCAGAACTTAGATAACCAATTGGCTCAAGAGTTGATGCAAGAGCAGCAGAAGTTGAACGAGCAATTACGCGATACGGTTGTTTCTCAATTGAAGGCTTTCAATCTGGGTAGGGGCTATCAAGTGGTATTCAGCAATACGGTAGGAGATAATATCCTTTTGGCTGGCGATTCCTATGATATCACAGGCGAATTGCTGGAATACTTGAATAAGAATTATTCCTCTCCGGCCAAGTAAGCTATTAATAGAATTTATAAAAGAAAGGGTGTATCAAAGGAACGTTTGATACACCCTTTTTTAACGGTACTTACCGGGGATTTTATAGAAGATATACTGTATCTGCAAAGTAATATATACTGCGTTGGCTTGGTCAGTATATATTCATCGGTCGGATCAGTAGCGCTGCGTTTTGCGGCCAATTACTCTTTAGGAGTAACGAAAGCGGTATATACTTGTAAGATAGCGGCTACGCTCAAGCAAAGGATCCACTCGGTACGGTTGTTGAACATAAAGCCGGAAGATACGATCATTAGAAGTCCGGCGAATACGTTGAAACGGTGGAGCCGACGGCGACGAAAGTCCAAGTCCTTAACCGGAAGGGTCAGATAGCAAACGGCTATACCCGCCGCACCGACAGCGAATAAATAAGGGGCGACAGCCCAATGAGTAAGAAACAATACGGCACCGGCTAATACGAGTAATCCCGCTACGCCGAAAATAATCGATCTGATTTGTTGATTCATTTATTTGTCCTTGATAATAAAAACATCCTCGTTCGACCTTTTCATAAAATACTCTTCACGGGCGAAACGTTCCAGTCCCTCCTTGTCCGTATGAAGGTCGTTTAATTTCTTGCTGTTGATTTCGATCTCCTTTTGGTAATGTTTGATCTCTTTCTCCAAGCTGCGTATTTTCTCGTCGTACGTATAGCGTTTATACAAGCTGCTATCGCCCACCGTAAAGGTGACGATAAGGAACACGATGGTAACCAACCAATAAGCGTTGATCCACGATAGATACTTTATGTAAAACTCTTTTATGCGTGACATCGGAACATCGTTTTCGCGAAGATAATGAATTATTTTGTTTATCTTTGTCTTATCAATAAAAAGCAGAGAATGGATAATTATATTGTATCGGCAAGAAAATATCGCCCGTCCACTTTTCGGAGTGTAGTAGGGCAGAAGTCTCTTACCACTACGCTGAAAAACGCGATACAAAGTAACAAATTAGCGCATGCTTACCTGTTTTGCGGTCCTCGTGGAGTAGGAAAGACCTCGTGTGCCCGTATCTTTGCGAAGACGATCAATTGCTTGAATCCGACGGCGGATGGCGAGGCTTGTAATGCGTGCGAGTCGTGCCGGGCTTTCAATGAGCAGCGTTCTTACAATATTCATGAACTGGATGCCGCCTCGAATAACTCGGTGGACGATATCCGTACCTTGATCGACCAAGTGCGTATCCCGCCTCCAATCGGTAAATACAAAGTCTTCATTATTGACGAGGTCCATATGTTGACAACCGCCGCTTTCAACGCATTCTTGAAGACATTGGAGGAACCTCCGCATCATGCTCTCTTTATCTTGGCTACGACCGAGAAGCACAAGGTGCTTCCCACGATCCTTTCCCGTTGTCAGATCTATGATTTCTCCCGTATATCCATCGCCGACATGGTGGAGCATTTGCAATATGTCTCTTCGCAAGAGGGGGTAACAGCGGAGCCGGAAGCCTTGAACGTGATCGCCCAGAAAGCGGATGGAGGTATGCGCGACGCTTTGTCTATCTTTGACCAAGTGGTAAGTTTTACGAATGGAAATATCACGTATCAAGCGGTTATCGATAACTTGAACGTGCTGGATTATGAGTATTATTTTCGTCTGACGGATGCGATCTTATCTGGCAATGTGCGGGCATCTTTATTGATCTTGAACGAGATATTAGGCAAAGGATTCGACGGGCAGAATATCATAACCGGTTTGGCCGGGCATTTCCGGGATTTATTGGTATGCCGGGATGAGTCCACCTTGGTGCTATTCGAGGTGGGGGCTTCTATACGTGAACGATATAAGGAGATGGCGAAACATTGTCCGGATCAACTTCTGTTCAAGGCGATAGAGCTAGCGAATACGTGCGATTTGAATTATCGTGCCAGCCGCAATAAGCGTCTTTTATTGGAATTGACGTTGATTCAGCTCTGTCAATTAACACAGGTAGCCGCCGACGATAAAAAAAAAGCGCTGATTGAGCCGATCGCCGGGACGAATCCAGCTTCTCAAGCGGTGAATAGCGGGAAGCCTCAACAGCCGCCTCAAGCTCCTTCAGTTACGGCAGCGGCCGGTGCTCCACAAGTTATGAGTACGCACATGCCGAGCTCGGTTCCTGCGCCACCTCCGTCTACAGCGCCTAATCCGGTTCGTAGAACGGCTCGTCCGATGGGAATCTCCATGAAGGAGATCGGAGTGGAGAAGCCTAAGCAACAAACCGTTCAACAAGCGACAACGAACGTAAAGGAGGTAGTAACTCCCTTTGACAATGATTCCTTGGTTCGTGAATGGGATAATTACGCCGCAACGATTGACAAGAAAGTGTATCTTAAGAATACGATGATCAATTGCAAGCCTACCTTGCAAGAGAATTATTATTTTGAGGTAGCTGTACATAACCCGGGGCAGCAAGAGGAATTGATCAATAACGCGATCCATATCCTGCCATTTCTCCGCCAGCATCTTACTAATAGCCGTATCCAGATGCGTGTCCGGATCGTAGAGGGAAATGAGAAGCATTTGGCTTATACATCCACGGAAAAGCTAGAGTTGCTGATGAAGATAAATCCTACCTTGGGCCGTTTGAGGGATGAGTTTAATTTGACGTTAGATTAAGTAGATATGCTAAAGATCCCAAGAAGGGATCTTTAGTCTTATTTTTTATTCCTTTGTCTCAAGATAAACCACTTGAGTTTGCAAATACTCCTCAAGTCCATGTTTTCCATCCGCGCCACCGATTCCGGATTTACGCCATCCCGCATGGAAGCCTTGCATAGCCTCAAAATTCTCACGGTTAATATAAGTCTCCCCGAATTTTAAGGAGCGCATTACCTTGAATGCGTTATCCAAGTTTTGTGTATATACGGAAGATGTCAATCCATATTCGCAATCATTCGCCCATGCGATAGCGTCGTTGATGTCCGAATATTCGACAACCGGCAGCACGGGGCCAAAAGTCTCTTCTTGTATGATATCCATTTTCTGCGTAACACAATCCAAAACGGTCGGTTCGAAGAAATATCCTTTTGTACCGATCCTATGGCCACCACACAGTAGCCTAGCACCTTGTTGGATCGCTCTCTCTACTTTTTTCTCCATAGACTCCAATGCGCTGGCTTCAATAAGCGGTCCCATATCCAGATCCGCGACCTCATTGGGATTTCCTACTTTTACCTGCTTCATGCCGGCGACTAGTTTTTCCATGAAGGTCTCTTTTATCGCTTTGTCTACATAAACCCGTTCGGCACAATTACATACCTGTCCGGTATTGATCACACGAGAGGCAATAATAGACTTAACAGCAAGATCGATATCTGCGTCCTTCATCACGATAGCCGGGGCTTTACCTCCTAACTCCAGAGAAACTTTCGTGATATTAGGAGCGGCAGCTGCCATGGTTTGTTGTCCGGCTCCCACGCTTCCAGTCAGACTAACCATACCTACTTTCGGATTCGCCGCGAGTTCATGCCCAATCACGCTACCCCGTCCATTTACCAGATTGAAAACACCGGCAGGCAAACCTGCCTCCTCCACGATCTGTGCGAATACGTATGCGTTCTCTGGCGTAAGCTGGCTAGGTTTTATCACGATCGTATTTCCGGTGATCAAGGCCGGAGCGGCTTTACGAGCGACTAGAAAGAATGGGAAATTCCAAGGTAGGATACCTGTCGTTACTCCAATCGGTCTCTTAAATAAGAAAATGTTTTCATGAGGGCGGTCACTGGGAATGATTTCCCCTTCGTACCGACGGGCCCAGCCTGCCATGTAATCCATATAATCCGCGGTAAAAAGAACTTCAACATTGGCGAGTCCTTGGGTTTTGCCTCCTTCACGGACGATGATGTCGGTCAGTTCCTTCTCTCTCTTACGGATGCCTGTCGCTATCTTTGTCAGATAAGCAGCCCTTTCTATAGAGGGTGTTCTTTCCCATTGATTCTGCGCTTTCTCTGCGGCATCGATTGCTTTTCTGGCATCTTCAACCGTCCCGTCAGGCATCAGTGAAATAACCTCTTCGGTAGAAGGATTCAATACCTTGATCCATTTCCCAGACTCATTCTCAATGAATCTGCCATCTATAAACATTTTCAATTCTTTCATGATACTATTTTTAGGTTGAATAATTTGTTCTTAAAAGTACGGGAAAGGAAGGAATGGTAATGTTTTAAAAATGATAATAGTTCTATCAGAAATGATAGTGAATCAAGATAATAGGGTAGATATAGAAAAAACAGCCTCAAGAAGTTGATCTTCTCAAGGCTGTTTTTTTATAGAATGATCGTTTTTCGTTTTAGCAGGCTTTGAAGCTCATATCCAAGCTCTTCACGGAGTGAGTCAAAGCCCCTACGGAGATGAAGTCTACGCCACATTCCGCGTAATCACGTAATGTGTCGAACGTGATACCGCCGGAAGACTCTACCTCGAAACGTCCGTTGATGCGGCGAACCGCTTCTTTTGTATTCTCGATATTGAAATTATCCAACATGATACGATCGATACCGCCTACTTTCATGGCTTGTTCCAACTCGTCGAAGTTACGAACCTCGATCTCGATCTTTAGGCTCTTTCCTTTCTCTTTCAGATAGTTTTGCGCACGTGTGATCGCTTGCTCGATGCCGCCGGCGAAATCCACATGATTATCTTTCAATAAGATCATATCGAACAAACCGATGCGATGGTTCATGCCGCCACCGATACGTACGGCCTCTTTCTCGATCATACGCATACCGGGAGTTGTCTTGCGAGTATCTAGAACGTGTGTCTTGGTGCCTTCTAACGCCTTGGCGTATTTACGAGTCGTAGTAGCGATACCGCTCATGCGTTGCATAACGTTCAGCATCAACCGCTCGGTCTGCAATAAGGATTGGATCTTACCTTCCACCACGAACGCTATATCCCCTTTTTTCACTTCGGCTCCGTCTTGTATAAAGACCGTCATTTTCAGTTCCGGATCGAAGTCGTGGAAGATACGTTTAGCCATTTCCACGCCGGCCAATACGCCATCTTCCTTGATGATCAGCTGGCTTTTCCCCATCGCTGTCTCGGGGATGCAACATAAGGTGGTATGATCACCATCGCCAATATCCTCGGCAAACGCTAATTTGATTAAGTCGTCAATAAGTTTGTCCATCTTTTATTCTATTCTGATTGATTGTATAATCGCTGTATTCCCTTCGGCACGGTACGTGATGTTTACACGGTACTCACCGGAAGACGTCGGAAGCTTTCCGACAAGGAAACCGCTTTCCTTTTTATCCGCATGATGTACGACCGAGAATCCGGAAGGCTTATTCGAACTGAAAAATGAGGACAACATAGAGACGGCCTCACTTCCGTTACATTTCTTAGAGGAACCGGGCAAGGCTACATCCACCACCTTATCCATAGCACCGGATAGAGAGGAGGCATTTCCTGCCTTGAAAGCATTTGATATACTGGTAATATCCGCCGCCTGCGCACATACGAATGCGAATATCAAGGCGAATGTAAGTAAGAGTCGTTTCATAAGCTTTCTTTATTTTATTGAGTAATTAGTGGCAAAGGTATGTATTTTTCTTGTAACTTAGCCTTTCTAAACCTGTAAATGTAAGTAGATGAAGATTGGACTGATTGTGATTGGTAAGACGGATGCCGGTTATTTTGTGGAGGCTATCAATGAGTATAAAAATCGCTTGACGCATTATATACCCTTTGAAATGGAAGTCATACCGGATATAAAGAACGTGAAGAACCTCTCAGAGGCGCAGCAAAAGGAGAAAGAGGGCGAATTGATTTTAAAGGCTTTGCAGCCCGGCGATTATTTGGTGTTGCTGGACGAGAAAGGGAAGGAGTTCACCTCCATGCAATTTTCTACTTATCTGGAAAAGAAAATGCATACGGTCCCGAAACGCTTGGTATTTGTGGTGGGCGGTCCTTACGGTTTTAGTGAGGCCGTGTATAAGGCGGCATCGGAAAAGATCTCGTTGAGCAAGATGACTTTTTCCCACCAGATGATCCGATTGATCTTTATCGAGCAGATTTACCGGGCGATGACGATCTTGAATAACGAGCCTTACCATCATGAATAACCGCATCGTTTAACGCCGGTATCCGCATAGCCCTACGCCTATACTGGCGTAAGTTCACACCGATACTGCCGTGAGGCTATGCGAATACTGGTGTTTTTCTCCCGGATTAATGGACTAATTTCAGGCCGACGATCCCTATCAATATCAAGGATAAGAACAATAATCTGAATATATTCGCGGAATCATGGAAAAACAAGATTCCAAGAAGAACAGTCCCTATAGCCCCGATCCCGGTCCAGATTACATAAGCCGTACCGATCGGGATGCTTTTCTGGGCGAGATATAAGAAATAACCGCTTAAGCCCATGGATAAGATCGATAAACCTATAAACCAAATAAAATATTTGGAATGCATACTTGCTAATTTAAAGCCCAGCGGCCAGCCGATCTCGAATAATCCGGCTATAATTAACAGAATCCAAGCCATATAGAATTAGTCTTAAAAGTTTTCCCGTGTCTTCTGGATCAATAAATAATCCAATAAAGTCATGGCGGTCATAGACTCGACGATAGGTACCGCACGAGGCAATACGCATGGATCATGACGTCCGCGTGCCTTTAATATCGTATCCTCTCCCTCCATGTTAACCGTTTCTTGTTCCATCAAGATCGTAGCGACCGATTTAAAGGCTACCCGGAAATAAATATCTTGTCCGTTGGAGATCCCTCCTTGGATACCGCCGGAATTATTGGTACGAGTATTGATATGCCCGTTATCATTGAAAAAGCGATCGTTCCTTTCCGATCCGCGGAAGAAGGCGGCGTTGAATCCGTCTCCATACTCGAAGCCCTTCACGGCGTTGATCGTAAGCATCGCATGTCCCAACGCGGCATGTAACTTGCCGAACACAGGCTCTCCCAATCCGACGGGAACCCCTTTCGCCACACAGGTAATAACACCGCCGATCGTATCTCCTTTTGATTTGACCTCGGCGATCAAGGTTTCCATCTCTGAGGCGGTCTTCGGGTCCGGGCAACGTACGTCGCTCTCCTCCGTCAAGCTTAGATCATAATCTTGGTAACTACCCGCTAATTGGATCGGGCCGACCTGCGAGGTATAAGCTTGAATCTGTATGCCGTATTGCTTAAGGGCGAGTTTAGCGATGGCTCCAGCCACGCAACGAGCGATCGTTTCCCGGGCGGACGAACGTCCACCTCCACGGGGATCACGGATTCCATATTTCGTTTGATAGGTATAATCAGCATGGGAAGGACGGTAAACCGTTTTCATATTGTCATAGTCCGAGGAATGTTGGTTTTTGTTCCAGATGATGAAACCTATCGGCGTGCCGGTTGTCTTTCCCTCGTAGATACCGGAAAGAAACTGTACCTCATCATCCTCTTTACGGGGGGTCGTGATACGGGATTGTCCCGGTTTACGACGGTTCAGCTCTTGCTGGATGAATGCCGTATCTAATTCGATCCCGGCTGGGCATCCGTCGATCACGCCGCCGATACCGGGGCCGTGCGATTCGCCGAACGATGTTAATCTATAAATATTACCAAAAGTATTCACCGCTTTGTCTAATTGAAAATTGAAAACTGAAAATTGAGAATCAAAAGCCGATGATTAGGCACTTCTCCTAATTTTCAATTTTCAATTCTCAATTTCCCATTATTTAGTGGCATCCACCACAACCACAACCACCCTCGTGGTTATCGCCACAATCGCTACCGCAATCGTCGCAACCGCAACTGCATCCACCTGCGGGAGCGGAGAAGGCTGCGATCTCTTCCGCTGTCGGTTCGTGTACGTCGATTACCTCGCCGCTGAAATGCAAAGTCTCGCCAGCCAACGGATGGTTGAAGTCCATTACCACGATATCATCCTTCACTTCCAATACAGAGCCGTTCATACGGTTGCCATTAGAATCCATCATTGGGACGGTATTACCTTCCTTGATCATCTCGGCGTCGAATTTACCGTCCACCTCGAAGATATTCTTCGGAAGATCCAATACGTGCTCCTCGTTATATTCGCCATAAGCCTCGGCTGGCTCGATGGAGAAGTTGAACGTGCCACCTACTTCCAGCCCGTTCAAGGCTTTCTCGAATGCCGGAAGCATCATGCCTGTTCCGTAGATGAATTTCAAAGGAGCCTCGACCGTCGCTTTTTCCATTAACTCACGTTCTTCACCTTCGCCAACGTTCAGGTCGTATGTAACCGCAACGTATTTGTTTGCTGTAATTTTCATTTGTCTTGTATTTTAAATATGTATAGAAATGCTCGCAAAGATACGATTTTATTTCTTATCCACCGCCTTTTTAAGAGCGTTCATCGCTTTATCTAAAACAGAGCGGGGGCAGCCAATGTTCAAACGCATATGGCCTTCTCCCCCGGGGCCGAAGATACTTCCGTCGTTCAGCGCTAGTCCGGCTTTGTCTTTGAACAGGTGTACGAGTTCATCTTGACTTAATTTCAGTTCCCTGCAATCCAACCAAACGAGGAAGGAGGCTTGGGACTGGTAAACTTTTATCTTGGGGAGATGTAGTTTCATGAACTCTTCCACGAAACGTACATTCTCCATGATATACATTCGCATTTGTTGCAACCATTCGGCGCCATAGGTGTAAGCGGCGGTTGTCGCCGTATAAGCGAAGATCGTGCCATCGCCAAACTCTCCGGCCTCAAGGAAAGAATAAAATTCTTCCCGGATGCGATCATTGGGAACGATTGCGTAGGAAGTCACGATACCGGCGATATTGAACGTCTTGCTCGGTGCCATGAAAGTTAT
Organism: Parabacteroides sp. AF19-14; assembly: GCF_003635485.1. Classification (NCBI taxonomy): domain Bacteria; kingdom Pseudomonadati; phylum Bacteroidota; class Bacteroidia; order Bacteroidales; family Tannerellaceae; genus Parabacteroides; species Parabacteroides sp. AF19-14. The sequence goes on from NZ_QTMJ01000003.1 coordinate 105,250, forward strand.
GCTGCAAGAAGCGGCAGTATCCGATACGGAGGCAAATGGATAATGCGTATACTGAGGATAGGCCATTTCCGCATGAATCTCATCGGAGATAACCAAAATATTGTGCTTGGCGCAAATCTCGGCCAAGCGGACCAAGGTTTCCTTTTTCCAGACGATCCCACCCGGATTGTGAGGGTTGCAGAGGATCAATACCTTGCATTTATCATCTATAATAGATTCAAGATGATCGAAATCCATCTCATAAACACCATCTACCATCTTTAGCGGATTATAAACGACCTCACGCTTCATTTTTTCCGGAACGATGCGGAACGGGTGATAAACAGGGGGCTGGATGATGACCTTATCTCCTTTTTGCGTAAAGCATTGGATAGCGAAAGCGATTCCCTTTACGATTCCGGGGATATAGCTGATCCATTCCCGTTGTATTTTCCAGTTATGTTTGTAGTGTACCCAATTGATGATACTCTCGTAATACTCGTCGGAGCCGAATGTATAGCCGAATATCTCGTGCTCACAACGTTTCTTCAGGGCCTCTACAATAAAGTCCGGTGTGCGGAAATCCATATCCGCCACCCATAGTGGTATCAGATTCTCGTCACCGAACATCTCTTTCAAACGGTCGAATTTCACGCAACTCGTCCCATGCCGTTCGATAACTTCGTCGAAGTTGTAGTGTTTCATATTTTTATTAACGATCAGTTTCTTAATTGCTATTGGGGTCAAAGATACAAATTATTATATTTATTGTTTATCCAAATCAAAGTATGAAATGCTGTATATTAGGAAATCGGCGATATATTTAATGAATCGTTTACTTAAATGGCTTATCAAACCGTGAACTGGCAAAATGTCAAAGTGTTATTATTGCTCTCTGTGGGTGATGAATTATGGGGCGGGGGCTTGGTCGCACGGAAAAAGCGCAAGCATTTGATGGTTGTGTAAATCAGAATGATGTTTGAATGCAGGTGTTGTTGGTCTTTTTTATGATTGATGTTTGAATAGCTGTCTATCGGTTGAGTATTTAAGGCTTTCTCTGTCTGAAAGTCATTTTGAAAATGTCTTTGCTTGAGCTGCTTCTAGCGTGGGTTATGCCGGATTTAGTCTTGATTTTAGGTGATTTTCATTCGAATGTTAACAAAATTTAGTCCGATACTAGATGAAATTTCTTCCTTATGTTCTTCAGAAAACTTTCTTATGTTTTTTCTAGAACACTATTATGAATTTTTTCAAGGCTATTTATAGTCTACAAGTGTTAATAAATATGTGATTTAGAGTTTATATGTATCTTTTTTATCGCTAGAATAGGATTTTCTTATGAGATACGTGTTATCGTAAGTCGTGTTATCTGATAAAAATGTTATCTGGGATCTGTTTTAGATAACATTTGTCTTTTTACTGTTTCTGTTTGGAAATCGAAGTTTTTTCCCTTCTATACCTTCCGATTCCTAAGTAATACACTCTTGCTCCTGTTAAAATGCAATCCTAAAATGGTATTTGCTTGAGAATTGAAAGAAAAATGAAGAATTTTCTTTTAAATCCTTTGCGCATATCAATTATTGTTCTACATTTGCAGCGTCAAACAAACAAAGACAATAAGAAAAGATGATGAACAACGTATTGCATATTATTCTCGTGGTGGTCCTTCTAGTCATTAGTAGGTAAGGAGAAAGGTGTGTAAGAAGTTGTGAAGTCGTAGAGATATTTCTTAAGCCTTTCTCCATATAGGGAAAGGCTTTTTTATTATAAATAAATCAAGGTAGAGGCGTGGATAAAGCGCTCTACGAACAAAAAATAGGAAAGAGATGAAGAATCCGTTAAGAAGCTCATTTAGCACCGAAGGTCGTAGGATGGCCGGAGCCCGTGCGCTATGGCGTGCCAACGGGATGAAAGAGGAACAGTTCGGCAAGCCTATTATCGCTATCGTAAATTCATTTACCCAGTTCGTGCCGGGGCATACGCATTTGCATGAGATCGGGCAATTGGTCAAGGCCGAGATCGAGAAACAAGGTTGTTTCGCCGCTGAATTTAATACGATCGCTATCGACGACGGTATCGCTATGGGGCACGATGGGATGCTTTACTCGCTTCCTTCACGCGACATTATCGCGGACAGCGTGGAATATATGGTAAATGCCCATAAGGCGGACGCTATGGTTTGCATCAGCAATTGCGATAAGATCACGCCGGGTATGCTTATGGCTTCCATGCGATTAAATATCCCGACGGTGTTCGTGTCCGGTGGCCCGATGGAGGCAGGTGAGCTGGATGGCCGCCATCTTGATTTGATCGATGCGATGATTGAGTCTGCCGATACATCGGTAAGCGATGAGCGTATCGAGCAGGTGGAACGCCATGCGTGTCCGGGTTGCGGTTGTTGTTCCGGTATGTTTACCGCTAACTCTATGAACTGCTTGAACGAGGCGATCGGTCTGGCGCTTCCGGGTAACGGGACGATCGTGGCTACCCATAAGAACCGTATCCAACTTTTCCGTGACGCGGCTAAGCAAATCGTTGAGAACGCTTACAAATACTATCGTGATGGGGATGATTCCGTGTTACCTCGCAACATCGCTACCCGTCAGGCTTTCTTGAACGCCATGTCTCTGGATATCGCCATGGGGGGGTCTACCAATACGGTGCTTCACTTATTGGCCGTGGCACAAGAAGCCGGCGCCGATTTTCATATGGAGGATATCGATATGTTATCCCGCAAGACTCCTTGCCTGTGTAAGGTAGCCCCGAATACGCACACTTATCATGTACAAGACGTAAACCGTGCCGGTGGAATCCTCGGTATCATGAACGAGTTGATGAAAGCCGGGCTTGTGGATGGCAGCACGAGACGTGCGGACGGCCTGACCTTGGCCGAGGCTGTTGATAAATACGCCGTCACTTCCCCGAACGTAACGGAGGAGGCGATCCGTAAATACAAGAGCGCTCCCGCTCATCGGTTCAGTATCCAGATGGGTTCCCAAGAATCTTATTATAAGGAATTAGATACGGATCGTGCCGAAGGTTGTATCCGTGACGTGGAGCACGCTTATTCCAAGGATGGCGGCTTGGCTGTTTTGAGAGGGAATATCGCCTTGGACGGATGTGTCGTAAAAACCGCCGGTGTGGATGAGAGTATTTGGAAATTCTCCGGCCCGGCGAAAGTCTTCGATTCACAGGATGCCGCTTGCGAGGGCATTTTAGGAGGCAAGGTCGTTTCAGGCGATGTGGTCGTCATCACGTATGAGGGTCCGAAAGGGGGGCCGGGAATGCAAGAGATGTTATATCCTACCTCTTATATAAAGAGCCGTCACTTAGGTAAGGAGTGCGCCTTGATCACGGATGGTCGTTTCAGTGGCGGTACGTCCGGTCTTTCTATCGGGCATATCTCTCCCGAGGCCGCTTCCGGTGGCGCTATCGGACTGGTGAGAGACGGGGATATCATCGAGATCAATATCCCGGAACGTTCCATCAACGTGCGGTTGAGCGACGAGGAGTTGGCCGAGCGCCGTAAGGCGGAAGAGGCACGTGGAAAGAAAGCCTTTACGCCGCCGACGCGTCAGCGTGAGGTCTCGAAAGCGTTGAGAGCGTACGGGAAGATGGTTAGCTCCGCCGATAAGGGAGGTGTAAGGATTGTTGAAGATTAAAGCCAATAATATACATTAAACACGTTATTTTTTATGGAGAAACAAAAGATAACCGGTTCGGAAGCTTTGCTGAAAGCGTTGATTGCTGAAGGAGTAGATACTATCTTCGGTTATCCCGGCGGACAGGCGATACCTATTTACGACAGTTTATATGATTATAGGGACCAGTTGAGGCATGTATTGGTGCGCCACGAGCAAGGCGCTACCCATGCGGCTCAAGGATATGCCCGTGTATCTGGCAAGGTAGGAGTGACGTTGGTTACTTCCGGCCCGGGCGCTACGAATACCATCACGGGTATCGCTGATGCGCTGATGGATAGTACGCCAATGGTCGTAATCGCCGGTCAAGTACCCTCGCCGTTGTTGGGAACCGATGCTTTTCAGGAAGTCGACGTGATTGGCATCACGCAACCGATCACGAAATGGGCTTATCAAATCCGCAAGCCGGAGGAGATCGCATGGGCTGTTTCTCGTGCTTTTTATATCGCTTCTACAGGCCGTCCGGGTCCAGTTGTGCTGGATTTAGCGAAGGATGCGCAAGTAGGGTTGGTGGAATATGAATATAAGAAGGTCGATTACGTACGTAGTTATCAACCGGAGCCGGATATCAATAAGGATCGTATCAAGGCCGCCGCCGATTTAATCAATGAGGCGAAGAAACCCTTCTGTCTGGTCGGGCAGGGAGTATTGTTAGGCGGTGCGGAAGAGGAATTGAAAGCGTTTCTCCAAAAGAATGATATACCTGCCGGATCTACGGTATTGGGCTTATCCGCGTTGCCAACCGATTTCCCATTGAACAAGGGAATGCTCGGCATGCATGGAAACGTAGGGCCGAACCGGAAAACGAATGAGTGTGATGTATTGATCGCTATCGGTATGCGTTTCGACGACCGTGTGACTGGCGATTTAAAGACATACGCTAAGCAAGCCAAGATTATCCATCTGGATATCGACAACTCGGAAATCGGCAAGAATGTTGCCGTGGACGTAAAGGTGCTGGGTAATGCCAAGCACACGATACCGATGATTACGGCGTTGCTGGAAGAACGTAAACGTCCGGAATGGAATGCCGAGTTCGATCGGGACGAGAAAGAGGAATACGATAAGGTAATCGAGAAGGAATTGTATCCGACCGAGGGCCAACTGAAAATGGGCGAGGTAGTCCGTAAGGTTTCCGAGGCGACCGGTAACGACGCTGTATTGGTGACCGACGTTGGGCAGAACCAGATGATGGGCGTCCGCTATTTCAAATATAAACAAACCCGTAGCGTGGTGACTTCCGGAGGTTTAGGTACGATGGGATTTGGTCTGCCGGCCGCTATGGGCGCAAAGTTCGGGGCTCCGGACCGTACGGTCTGCTTCTTTACCGGTGATGGGGGTATGCAGATGACGATTCAAGAATTGGGTACCATCATGCAGGAAAAACTGAACGTGAAGATTATCATTCTTAATAATAACTTCTTAGGTATGGTACGTCAGTGGCAAGAATTGTTCTTCCACGAGCGTTATTCAAACACCATCATGGAGAATCCGGATTTCGTGGCGATCGCTAAAGCCTATGGTATCGCCGGTCGTGCCGTTGAAAAGCGGGAGGAATTGGACGACGCTATCGCTGAGATGCTAAACCACGACGGCGCTTACGTGTTGGTCGCTAACGTGGAGACTTGCGGAATGGTATATCCGATGGTTCCTGCCGGGGGAAGCGTGACAAACATGATTATGGGAGACGAGAAATAAGGAGGAGATGAAGCTATGACAACAAAGAAATTATATACCGTTATTATCTTTTCAGAGAATATCGTAGGTCTTTTGAACCAGATAACGATTATCTTTACACGCCGACAGCTGAACATCGAGACTCTGTCCGTCTCTCCGTCCGCTATCAAGGGCATCCATAAGTTTACGATCACGACATTCGCCGATGAGGATATGATCGATAAGGTGGTGAAACAGATCGATAAACGTGTGGATATCTTGAAGGCTTATTATAATACGGATGAGGATTTGGTTTATCAAGAGATCGCTCTTTATAAGCTAAGTACCGAGCTTTTCATCAAGATGGGAACCGTGGAGGGATTGATCCGTAAATACAACGCCCGTATCTTGGAGATGAACGAGACCTGCGTGGTATTGGAGAAGAGTGGCCACTATGACGAGACACAAGCCTTGTTCAATGAGTTGAGCGAGACGATCGGTGTCCTGCAATTCATCCGCTCCGGACGTGTGGCTATCACGAAGAGCAAGGTGGAGCGCTTGAGCGATATGTTGGCCGATATGGAGCGAAAGTTACATGAAAAGCAACAATAATAAGATATGGAGAAAGTAGGATTATTTCATTTCGTGGCGGAGCCGTATTTGATGGATTTTAGGGGACGTGTAACGCTCCCTATGATTGGTAATTATTTGATTCACGCCGCTTCCAGCCATGCCGGAGAGCGTGGGTTCGGTTTCAATGATATGTCGGAGCGTCATACGGCTTGGGTGTTGTCCCGTCTGGCTATCGAGATGAAGGAATATCCTACCGCCTTCGATAATATTAATCTATACACTTGGATCGATGAGGTCGGACGCCTCTTCACCAGCCGTTGTTTTGAGCTGGCGGATGAGAATGGGAAAACCTTTGGATTCGCCCGTTCTATTTGGGCGGCTATCGACGTGGAGACCCGCCGTCCTACCTTATTGGATATAGAGGCATTGGGCAAATATATCGACGAGCGTCCGTGCCCGATCGAGAAGCCGGGCAAGATCATGCCGGCGGAGAATAAGGCGGAGGGAATCCCGTATTCGATCAAATACAGTGACTTGGATATCAACGGTCACTTCAATAGCGTGAAGTATATCGAGCATCTGCTGGATTTGTTCGATATCGACCAGTTCAAGACCCGTGAGATCGGCCGTCTGGAGATCGCCTACCAATCCGAGGGTAAACAAGGTATGCCGCTTACGCTTCATAAGGCGGAGTCCGCTCCCGATAAGCAAGACATGGCTATTTGCCATGAGGGAAAGGCGATCTGTCGTGCGGCGGTTACTTGGAGATAATAAAAGAGATACATAAATAGGTTTTTAAACATTAATAGTTAAAAAGAAAATGGCACAAATGAATTTTGGCGGTGTTGTAGAGAATGTAATGACCCGCGAGGAATTTCCGTTGGAAAAGGCAAGAGAGATATTAAAAGATGAGACAATCGCTGTTATCGGCTATGGCGTACAGGGACCGGGACAGTCATTGAACCTTCGTGACAATGGTTTCAACGTAATCGTTGGCCAGCGCCAAGGTAAGACTTACGATAAAGCGGTTGAGGACGGATGGGTTCCGGGTGAGACTCTGTTCGGTATCGAGGAGGCTTGCGACAAGGCCACGATCATCATGTGCTTGTTGTCCGACGCTGCCGTAATGTCTGTATGGCCTACGATGAAGCCTTATTTGACAGCTGGCAAGGCCCTGTATTTCTCTCATGGTTTCGCGATCACTTGGAACGATCGTACGGGCGTTGTTCCTCCCGCAGATATTGACGTGATCATGGTCGCTCCGAAGGGGTCTGGTACGTCTTTGCGTTCCATGTTCCTTGAGGGTCGTGGCTTGAACTCTTCTTTCGCTATCTATCAAGACGCTACTGGCAAGGCGATGGATCGTACGTTGGCGTTGGGTATCGGTATCGGTTCCGGCTACTTGTTCGAGACGACTTTCATCCGTGAGGCTACTTCCGATTTGACTGGTGAGCGTGGTTCTTTGATGGGCGCTATCCAAGGTTTGTTGTTGGCCCAGTATGAGGTATTGCGCGAGAATGGACACACTCCTTCCGAGGCTTTCAACGAGACGGTCGAGGAGTTGACTCAATCCTTGATGCCTTTATTCGCCAAGAATGGTATGGACTGGATGTACGCGAACTGCTCTACTACCGCCCAGCGTGGCGCTTTGGACTGGATGGGTCCGTTCCACGACGCAATCAAGCCGGTTGTCGAGAAATTGTACGCAAACGTAAAATGCGGTAACGAGGCTCAGATCTCTATCGACTCAAACTCTAAGCCGGATTATCGTGAGAAATTGGAGGCTGAATTGAAGGCATTGCGCGAGAGCGAGATGTGGCAGACAGCTGTTACTGTACGTAAGCTTCGTCCGGAGAATAACTAATCCAATCTTAATCCTTATATATCAGCAAAAAGAGGCGGGTCACTTACGGGTGGCTCGCCTTTTTCTGTTTCTCTGCATCATTCGATGTGGATATTCCTAGCCTGTTTGATCTTTCGCATGCTGGATGCGGAATGGACGATGTCTAGCACTTCGATACGCTCCTCGGTGATGCGGTAGATGATAAGGTGTGAATCCAGGATGATGTTCCGGTACATGCGGCTTTTCGTAGCTAGGTGTCGGCATTCGGGATAATAAGGATAGTCGTTTTCCAGTTTCTCGACTGTATTCAATATGTGCTCAAGATATTTCCGGGCTTGGAATATGCCGAATCGTTCTATACCTTCCACGAAAATCCTCTCAAGGCTTTCCTCGTAAATGGGAGAACCGATTACTTTTTTCCTTGATAGTTGTCCATCCATGATCTTATTCTTTGATGTACTTCTTCAATAGGATAGAACGGCCCCTTCTCGATCTCATGGATATGTTCCCAGATCTCCTCTTGTGTGAATTGCACCGGCTTGGTGGGATCCCACTTGGGCTTTGCGGGTTCGGTCTTGGCCTTACGTGTCTTTGCGGTCTTGGCCGTAGTTTCCTTGGCGGGGATGTTGCTTAATTTTGTCATAGTCGTAATCGTTATTAATTAGTACTGTGGCAAATGTATGGAATAATTTCCATGTAATAAGATATTTAATGAGTAAAAAAGAAGGCGGGTCACTTATGGGTGGCTCGCCTTTCTTCGTGTTATTCGATGTGGATATTCCTAGTCTTCTTGATCTTTCGCATGCTGGATGCTGAATGGACGATGTCCAGCACCTCGATGCGTTCCTCGGTGATGCGGTAGATGATAAGGTGTGAATCTAGGATGATGTTCCGGTACATGTGGCTTTTCGTGGTTAGGTGTCGGCATTCGGGATAATAAGGATAGGTTTGGTCTAACTCGTATAAGATGGATTTTATCTTGTTAGCGTATAATTCCGCTTGGTAGAATCCAAATAAGTCAAGGCCTTGAACATATACATTATCGTAACTTTCCCAAAATAAACTACTGGTTATAACCTGCTTTTGAGTAGGTCTTGCTTCCATGCCTCAAAACGTTTAAAACCTTCATCTAGGGTCATGAACGGCCCCTTCTCAATCTCATGGATATGTTCCCAGATCTCTTCTTGGGTGAATTGCATCGGCTTGGTAGGATCCCACTTGAGCTTTGCGGGTCCGGTCTTGGTCTTACGTGTCTTTGCGGTCTTGGCCGTAGTTTCCTTGGCGGGGATGTTGCTTAATTTTGTCATAGTCGTAACTGTTATTTATTAGTACAGTGGCAAATGTATGGAATAATTTCCATGTAATAAGATATTTGGTAAGGAAAAAAGTAGGTCTATAGGATTAACTCATTACCCAGTTGTAGAGACGGGGCGTGCCCCGTCTCCATCCCCTCAAAATGGTATTCAAATTTATTTATGTCACATAACCGCTATTTTTAATCGCTTATCCGCTATATACGCACAATAAGCATGAATTTTGGGGTGTGGGGTGTGCAGGTCTTTATTACATATTTTTTTATTTCTTATATTTACTACGTCTTATACATTAAAAGAGTATATGAAAATCATATGATAATGTGTGATGGATATATGATGTTAACCTTTTTTATCAGTATGCGCTTGGTAAATCGGAATAATTGTCTAGCAAGCAAGCAAGCAAGCAAGCAAGCAAGCAAGCAAGCAAGCTAACCCAGATCTATTATATGTATACGCCGGGCCGGTATGCGGAGGATTTCCTCCGCATACCGGCCCGGCGTGTTTGCGCTCGGCGCATGGGAAAAAGGCCATCCTACGAATACGACACGCTAAGTCGGGAATGGTGAGAGATACCGATACGTATTATGAATACAAAACACCTATTTATAAATTTATTGCTTATGAAAACAATTTTACGAGGAATTAGTATGAGGTTGTCGCTCATCGCGATGGTCTTATGTTTATGCGCCGCATGGCCGGGGCATGGACTGGCTTGGGGTATGGCCGGGTCGGCGAGCCCGGCGGGAATGACACCCGGGGCTCGACAGAGCCAGGCGGAAGGGGAGGTACGGTTTTCCAATACTCTGGATCCTGTAGCTTATAGCTTTATCTACAAGTGGGATCCGATGGCTACTTGGAGCTTGAATTTCAATATCGAGAACTTCACGAAGGGCATGGCTGTACGTGTACAGCTGGCGAACACGGCGAATCCGGACGGGGTAGAGTTCCGCTTTGAGGATTCTGAGCCGGCGCAAACGTTAGACAATGGCGGCTTTTGGATACCGGACGAGAAGTTGACGGACTATGGATATAGCGTTGGGCTTCGTCTGCAAATGAATAGCTCGAAGGAGTGCGAGGCTGGCTATACCGTGAAAGTGTACAGCTCGCGAGACATGAGCACGGCTGCTTTAGTCTCCACCTGGCAAACGATACGATTTATGCTGGGTGATAAGGCTCCCACTATGGGAGAGTTGTTGCGTACATCCGGTGATTTGAACGAGGATATCCCTTTTGCGATCAACGTGACGAAGGCGGGTTTCCTGCAGGGGCAACACGCTAAGATGAAGATTTATCTGAATGGCCCTTCTGAAGGCTTGACCCTTTCCGGGCAGAACCTAAGTAAAGAGACTGGTCTATATAATGAGCCCATATACGTATTAGATATCCCTTCCTTCTCCGCTACGCAATTCACGTTGATGGCTCACGCCACGGAGGAATGGAACGGAACGGTTCAAGTGGATATTTGTGATGCGGACGGCAATAGGGTAGGGTATGGTAGCCAAGCACCGTTCGCTTTCCCAACCAATAACTCGCAGGACGATATAGCCGCCTTGAAAGCGATCGCCGAGGCCAATCCGCTGAACTCGGACTTGCAGAACTTCATCTCCAACAAGGAGTACCTGAAAGACAGGACGCAGGGTGATGGCTATAACGTGGGCGTGACATGGAATGAAGAATCCACGAGCCGGGTGAAATCCTTCTTTATCAAAGACTATAGAACCCGTACGGTTTCCAAGTTGGATTTATCGGCGTTATCCGGACTGGAAGAGTTGGATTTGGATGGTACCCAAGTTGAGAAATTGGATCTGTCGAAATTGACGAGACTGCGGAACTTGGGGTTGAGTGGTAATAATTCGCTTACTTGGGCTACGGTGACGTTGCCTACTCCGTTACCTCAAAATTTGAACGTTTATGGTTTTACTACAATCAAGGCTGGTACGCAAGTAGACAATAACAATGCTTACGCCGCAGCAGGTACGGAGATCGATCTATCCGCTTACGCTACGGCGGGTGGCGTGAAATCGGTATATCAATGGTACCTTATTGATCGGGCTACTGGTAAACGGACGAAAGCGACTATGCCGGCGGTATCCGGCAAGGAAGGTGCTTTCGTCTTTACCGGAAAGCCGGGTGAATATTATATGTGTTCGATTACCAATTCGAATTACGGCAATTGGTGTATGGAGACACCCCAGATCAAGGTAGCCCGTAACTCGGACAACTACTCCCCTGCAGACATCGCCGGATTGAAGAAGTTGGCTGCCGATAACCCGAATATCACCCAATTAAAGGAGTTCGTGGATAGCAAGGGCTGGGAACGCGAGAATTGGAACTCGTATCAAGACGTGATCCGTACGGACTGGAGCACGGACGAGGTCGGCCGGTTGACACATCTAGCTATTGAGTTTGATTGGAGCTCGAAGGATACGATCTCTCAATTAGACCTAAGCGCTTTCACCGAGCTGAAGTATTTCGATTGTGAGAATTTCATGAATATAGAGAAGCTGGATCTATCGAAGAATACGAAGCTGGAGCACCTGCATGTATATAGTAAGAATCTGGAGTCTCTTGACCTATCTAAATGTCCGGAACTGCAATATTTCGGATTTGGCACGCGATACACGGGCGAGGGATCTTACCAAAAAACGAAGTTGGCGAGACTGAACTTGACTGGTTGCTCGAAGTTGACGGAGCTTTACCTAGAGCATTTATCTTTGACTTCGTTGGATATCTCTTCCTTTAAGCGATTAAATAGGCTGACGATCGAGTATTGCCCAGACTTAAAGGTACAAGGCTTCGATAAGGCTACAAGCTTGACTTATGTGGCCTTGCCGCATACGAAGCAGTTCGCAGATCTGATAAAGAACTTGCCGGCGTTTATCCGTCATCTATATTTGCAAAATACGGAGTATGAGCTTCCTTCTGCGCAAGAGGGAAAGAATCTGGAGTCGTTGGGATTGCCGGAGTATCTGGAAAGTTTCGATCTGGCCCAGTATCCGAGCTTAAAAAACATGACGGTAGGGCATGGGCAATCTCTCTTGAAATATACGGGCTTGAAGAATTATCGGCAAAATGTAAGTTATGATGGACGAAGTGTCTTCCAGCTTACTTCTCCCTCCCATCCTGGAGATAAATATTGGTTCGAGAACGGCGATACGATCGACCTCTCCTCGGAGGCCGTGATCGATGGTATAGAGACCGTATTCTTGTGGGTAAACGCCAAATATAGGACAGAGGAGAAAGAGGCATTGAAGCCCGTGCTAAACCGTCCGGGTGTATTCGTGCTGGATAGCAAGGAGGAAAAATATGGAGACTATTATTGTAAACTGATGAATCCGAAGTTCTGTGAGATCACGGAGATCACTTATTTCTCCGGCTGGCAGATCGAGACCTCGCGCATCCATGTGGAGACCACCGTACCCCAAGTATTCGCCGAAAGCGACGTGGCTACCTTGGTACGTATCGTAGACGCTTCCAACAACAAGGCGTTGAGCGAGTGGTGGAGCAGTGGCGCATGGCAGACGAACGAGAACTCACAGTACGCACAAGCGATCTGGAACGATGAGAACCCCCGCCGCTTGACACATTTATATATGTATCAAATGGGCAATAACTTCGCTAAGGAGGTGGACCTATCTGCCTTGGATAAGCTACAAGAGTTGTCGCTTTACGGCAACCGGGTGGAGAAACTTACCTTGCCGAAGAATAATACCGTATTGCGCTCCTTGATGCTTGCCGGCAATACGCCGCTTTCTACCTTGATCGTCTCTATGTATCCTGCCTTGGAGTATCTGGATGTGGCCAATACTGGCCTAACGGCTATCGACCTGTCTAACAACAAGAACTTGAAAGAGCTATTCTTGAACTGGACGATGATTGAGGCGATGGACGATGAGATCGCCGCTCGATTGATCTCCTATGGCGTGCCGATGCCTACTATGCGGATCGACTTGGCCAAGTTCCCTGTGTTGAAGGCTTTATGCGCCTCTGGATCGCTCTTGGAATTTACCGGCGTGGAGAACCCGCGGCAATTGGAGTCTGCCGATGGTCTCGTGACGTTGCCGGTCGGTGAGGCCCGTGTGGGCGGTTTTGCGGCCTATGGAGAGACTATCGATCTTTCCGCGCAAAAGACCGTGGGAACTTCCGCCTCTCGCTTCGTTTGGACGGTTGGTAGCGATACGATTGCGCATACGGAGAATCGTCTCACGATCACGGACGATCTGCCCGCTAACTATCAAGTGGCTGGTCTCGTAACCAATCCGTTATTTCCGGGCTGGACAGTCCAATATGGAGCATGGATCTACACCTGCGACGGCGACGCGAACCTCGATAAGTCCGTGAACGTGCAGGACGTGACGGCTACGGTAAGCTACATCTTGAAAGACAAGGATAACATGATCCCCAACTTCGGTTTCGCCGAGGCGGACGTGAACTATAATAATAATGTAGAGATCGCTGACGTGATCGGCATCGCCAACATCATTCGCAATGAGCCGGTTACCAAGGCCAGTGCGCTGCGTTCCGAGGCTGAGGCTCCCGTACAAATGGAGCTCGAAGCTGACAACTTCCTGACCATGAATAGCCAAGTGCCGGTAGCCGGTATCTATCTGGAGTTGGTGGGAGCTATCGACGAGATCCCGTTATTGGGCGACGCCGCCAAGTTCATGCAGGCTTCCAGCTTGAACGGGGATACCTTGCGTGTGATCGCTTATAGCTTGGATGGCCGTACGATTCCTTCGGGCAAGAGCCGTATCATGCGTCTGCCGGCGGGCGTTACCTTGGTAGGGGCCTCCTTCTCCGACGCAAAGGCTAACAGCTTGAGGTCCGGTGGCGATGCGATCGTAACCTCCAACGCCCCGATCGAGGCGATCAGCCGCTTGGAGGCCGTCTCCAACTATCCGAACCCGTTCCGTGGCAGCACGACCTTCTCTTATCAACTGGAGGAACCCGCCCAGACGGTTATGATCCATGTATTCTCTGCGAACGGTGCGTTGACCGCGGTACTGAACGGTTTGCCCGGCGAGGTAGGCGAGAACCGCTATACGGTTGCCCTTCCTTTACCGGCGGGCGTTTACTACTACCGCTTGACGGCGAAGACAGGCCATGGTGTGAAGGCAAGTAATACTAACATCTTTATCTGTAAGTAAATTATGAAAATGAATCATATAAAACAATTATTCGTAGCCCTCTTCCTGCTGTTATCGGCGGGAACGGCTACCGCCGCCCAGTGGAAATTGGCGAAGACGAACCTGAACGCCGCTGGTAGCAAGGATACGCTCACCTTGAAGGTATCCGATAATACGGTAGATTTCTCCTCATTCCAAGTGGATTTCACCTTGCCGGCGGGCGTATTGCTGAGCGGTACGCCTATCCTCGGCGAGCTGGCGGACGATCATGCGCTCACGTGGAGCAAGCGCGCCGATGGCAGCTTCCGCTGCGTGGTATACAGCGTGAGGAATACCGAGATGAAGGCCCCGGGTGCCGTGCTACGCATTCCGGTAGAGCTGGCGGTCTCTTTCGTGGAAGGGACGTTCACGGCGAAGAACGGTCTCTTGTCCGACAAGGCATCCAAGGGACAGCCAGTCACGGATCTCACCGCTACCTTGACCTCTCATAAGGAAAAGGCCAAACTGGTCGTGAACGTATCGGGCTTGGAACAGGTGGTCAATACGGAGAAAGCCGCTGTATTGGACTGTAAGACCATCCCGGCGACCCTTCCTGATGGCAAGACCTTGACGATCGGGTACTATAAGGACGAGAAATGCACAGAAGTCGCAGGCGAATCAGACCGGAAGCAAGAAGGCATCTTCTTTGTCAAGGTATCCTATCCGGAAGACGCTGAATACGAGGCTTTCGAGCAAATCTATACCATGAGCCTGACAAGCAAGAAGGCTATCGCCGAGGGCGACATCACTCCCCCGACTGCCGCAAGCATCAAGGCGGGCCAATCGCTTTCAACCTCCTTGCTGTCCGGCGGTAGCGTTACAGATGAGGGATATCTGGTAGCCGGTACCTTCGCTTGGACATACGGAAACACCGTGGTGCCGGCAGGTACGCATGAGTACTCCGTGACGTTCTATCCGGATAACTCTTCTTATTACAATACGGCGGCGTTGTCCGTGGCGGTCAAGGTAGACACGACCTATAAGGTCACCGCTGTACAGACAACGGGTGGTGCCGTAAACGTATTAGGCAAGGCTGAGGATAACGTGTATGTAAAGGGTCAAAAGATCTCCTTGGTAGCGACCCCTCTACCCAACTATCAGCTTTCAAGCTGGTCGATCGCGGGCGAGAGCGTAGACTTGGGCAAGAAAGACACGCTCACGGTTACGGTAGGTGCGGATCGAACCTATAGCGCCAACTTTACCCCGATCCTGCATAAGGTATCTATCGAGACATTCGGCGATGCCAGCGGCGACCTTAAAGTGACCACGCCGGACGATCAGGCGGCGGATGGGCAGAAGCCGGTCTCAAATGGTGATGAATTGCAGCAAGGCTCGATCCTACAGATTGCGGCAATCCCGAGCGTGAACACCCAGCTGAAATCATTGCAGATAAACGGGGAGTCGCTCAAGGGCGACAAGGTAACGCTGACCGGGCCTTTGACGATCAAAGCCGTATTCGAGCCTAAACCGGTCAACATGGCCCTTGTCACCCTCGAAAAGAAGAACATGGAGCACGGCTCTATCTTATTATATAAGGAAGACGGTACGCTGATCACTTCCGGCTCTACCGTAGCGGTAGGCTCGAAGATTCGGGTAATCTCCCTTCCGGATGCCGGGTATAAGCTGGAGGGTAACGTCGGTCTGTCCGGCGTGACAAGACCCGGCACCGACAATCTATGCGCCGTGACCGGCGATATCACGTTGGTAAATGCCTCTTTCGTTGCGAAAGGATATGCTGTGACCACCTCCGCCGTAAGCAGCAACCCGAGCCAGACCGCCTCCGGTACGATCACCTTGAGTAAAGAGGGTGAGGATGGTAGTTGGACTGAAGTAGGCAGTGGTGAAGAACTGGCATATGGAACGAGAGTGCGCATAGCTAAAGCGGAAGGGCAAGCCGGCGCAAGCTTGCTTACCATCTTGGCGAACAGCAAGGAAATATCCCAGAGTGATATCTTGACCGTAACCGGCCCCTTGACCGTGACGGCCGTGTTTGACCATCGGGTGAAGATCAAGAGGGAATATATCCTTTGGCCGTATCAGGAATACTACTACAGTGGCGTATCCCGCCCCTTCACGCCTTTCGCCTCGCAGACTTACGCAGGCTTCTCGTTCGATGTCAAGTATAAGATAAATGACGGTGAGGAAACTTCGACGGCTATTGATGCGGGCGATTATACGGTCGTATTGAGGCGTGCCGAGGATGGCTTGTATGAGGCGTTTGAAGAGATCTATCCGGATCCTAATAAGCCGGATGGACGTGTAGGCTTGAAAATTAAAAAGTCTAAAGTGACGATAACGAAGGCTCCTACATCGCATGGAGCGAATCCTGGCACTCGACCGGGTACTGAGTTCGTGAATATTATATCAGAGACGAAGGATAATGTAACGACATACAAGATTACACCGAAAGGTGATGCTCTTAAGAATTACGAGGGTACGACTATTTACTATTATTCAACGAATCCTGTTGTGAACTTCTCTTTAGGTAATAGCACTCCTGTTTTACGTTCGAGTAATGGATCGCAACCGGAGGGTGTGAGGATTACGAATGGTGGTCTTCCTTGTGATTTGAATGATATTCGAGCAGGGGTAACGATCACATTGGAGGCTGTTGCGCCTGTAGGTCAGCACTTCGTTGAGTGGTCAGACAAAAATAGTGACAATCCAAGGGTATACCAAGTAACGGGAGATGTCGAGATTTATCCTATATATGCTCCTAAAGATGAATACCCAGCGTGTACATTGGCTAAGTCATCTGAATATAATGGCATGGCACAAACCGTGGAGGTAAAAGGTAGTGATACTTCTTGCGTGATCTCTTTCTACCAGAATGAAGAAGATTGTAATGCCGAGGTTAATAAAGTGCCATTGAAGAATCCGGGTACATATTATGTACGTGTTGATCGTCCGGAAGATAAAACTTATAAATCTTATACGAAGGTGTTTACTTATGAGATTACTTTGGGTACACCTACGGTTACATGGCCTGCGGCTTCCGATATATTGTCCGGTCAAAAACTATCCGAGTCTGTTTTACAAGGCGGTCACGCCGGTATCGTAGCCGGAACATTCGCTTGGAGCGATCCGGATAAGGAGATTACCGAAAAGGGAATGCAAGAGATTGCCTTCACGCCGACCGATCCGAATTATAAGCCGGTTAGTAGCAAGATAGAGGTGAAGGTTGTCTCCTCTACCTCTTCCTCCACCGATCCGGAAACCCCGGTCATTCCTGTGGATCCCGTAGACCCGGAGAACCCGGACGTGCCTACCGGCGTGGAGTCCATCGAGGAGGGTATGAGCCTGTATACGGCCAACCAATCCATCTTCGTGGATATGCCGCAGGAGGTTGCCTTGAAGGTGGTTGACGTAGCCGGTATCGTTATTTTCGAAGGAAAGGTTTGCGGCAAGATGGAGATTCCGGTAGGTCATGCCGGTGTCTATTTCTTGAAGTGTACCGCTCCAGATGCCTCGTTCGTGAAGAAGGTCGTGGTTCGTTAGCGCGAGCCGTTTTTATCGTATCATAACACTGCCCATCATAAGGTCTTTATGATGGGCATCGTAAGCAGCTTATACTGCCCATCGTTACGACCTAACGATGGGCAGTGTTATTTAGTAACAGATGCAATTGTTTATCTTACGTTTTATAAGAAATATACTGCAAAAAACTTCGAATTATATTTGGTGGTATCAAAAAAGGCCGTATCTTTGCAACGTTCAAACAAAAACAATAAAGACAAGAACAATGACACGCAACTTGCAAAATAGTCTCATTATTTCTCTAAACATTATTCTACTCTGGGAACGGGATAGGAAGTGAGACTGTATGCTTTGCGAGCATTACGATAGATGAAAGAGCCTTTCTCACTTCCTTGTGAGAGAGGCTTTTTTAGTTAGTATAGGATATTAGTAAATTAAGAATATAAGATTATGTCAGACAGATTATTTATTTTCGACACCACCTTACGTGATGGTGAACAGGTTCCGGGATGCCAGTTGAATACAGTGGAAAAGATTCAAGTAGCTAAGGCGTTGGAACAGCTAGGTGTTGATGTGATCGAGGCTGGTTTCCCTGTCTCCAGTCCCGGGGATTTTAAGAGTGTGGTTGAGATCTCAAAGGCCGTGACTTGGCCGACCATCTGTGCCTTGACCCGTGCGGTGGAGAAAGATATCGACGTGGCAGCCGAGGCGTTGAAATTCGCTAAGCGAGGACGTATTCATACGGGTATCGGTACTTCTGATTCTCATATCAAATACAAGTTTAACTCCACGAGAGAGGAGATTATAGAGCGTGCGATCGCCGCCACGAAATACGCTAAAAAGTATGTGGAGGACGTAGAATTCTACTGTGAGGATGCCGGGCGTACGGATAATGAATATCTGGCCCGTGTCGTGGAGGCCGTGATCAAGGCCGGGGCTACCGTAGTGAATATCCCGGATACGACAGGATATTGCTTGCCGGATGAGTACGGGGCGAAGATTAAGTATCTGATGGAACATGTGGATGGCGTACATAACGCTATTCTTTCCACTCATTGCCATAATGACTTGGGCATGGCTACTGCGAATACCGTACAAGGCGTGTTGAACGGAGCCCGTCAGGTGGAGGTAACCGTAAACGGTATCGGTGAGCGTGCGGGTAACACGTCATTGGAAGAAGTCGCCATGGTTTTCAAGAGCCATAAAGAACGTGATATCATCACCAATATCACGACGAATAAGATCTATAGTACGAGCCGTATGGTTTCTAGCTTGATGAATATGCCGGTACAACCGAATAAGGCTATTGTCGGACGTAACGCGTTCGCTCACTCCTCCGGTATCCACCAAGATGGCGTTTTGAAGAATGCCCAAACCTACGAGATCATCGATCCGAAGGATGTGGGTATCGATGATAACGCGATCGTATTGACTGCTCGTAGCGGTCGTGCGGCGTTGAAGCATCGCCTGCATGTTTTAGGTGTGGATCTGGAGCAGGAGAAATTGGACAAGGTGTATGATGAGTTCTTGAAACTGGCCGATCGTAAGAAAGATATTAATGATGATGATGTTTTGATGTTGGTCGGAAAGGATCGTACGGCCACACACCGTATTAAATTGGAATATTTACAGGTAACTAGTGGTGTTGGAGTACAATCAGTCGCAAGTATTTGTTTAAATTTGTCGGGAGTAAGAAAATACGAGGCTGCGGCTGGTAACGGTCCGGTTGACGCAGGCATCAAGGCGGTGAAAAAAGCCATTAGTAATAGTGACATGACGATTCAGGAATTCTTGATTCAAGCCATTAATAAAGGTAGCGATGATACGGGCAAGGTGCATATGCAGGTAGAGTATAACGGGGCTACCTATTATGGGTTCTCCGCGAATACCGATATTATCGCCGCTTCCGTGGAGGCTTTCGTGGACGCCATCAATAAGTTTATAGTAGACTAAAAATAGACAAGACAATGAGCAAGACATTATTTGAGAAAATCTGGGACAAACACGTGGTGGACACGTTGCCCGACGGAACCATACAATTGTATATCGACCGTCTGTATTGTCATGAGGTGACTAGCCCGCAGGCTTTCGCCGGATTACGTGCACGTGGATTGAAGCCCTTCCGTCCCGCGCAAATCACTTGTATGCCGGACCACAACATCCCGACATTGAACCAAGATAAGCCTATCGAGGACCCTATATCCAAGAATCAAGTGGATACCTTGGAAGAGAACGCGAAGTATTTCGGCTTGACGTATTACGGTCTTCAACATCCGAAGAATGGTATCATCCATGTGGTAGGTCCGGAGACAGGCTTGACGCAGCCGGGTATGACGATCGTTTGTGGCGACTCCCATACTTCTACGCACGGTGCCATGGGCGCTATCGCCTTCGGTATCGGTACGAGCGAGGTGGAGATGACCTTGGCTACCCAATGTATCATGCAGCGTAAGCCGAAAACGATGCGTATCACGATCGATGGTGTACGCAAACCGGGCGTTACGGCGAAGGACTTTGCCTTATACATTATTAGTAAGATGAGTACCAGCGGTGCTACGGGCTATTTCGTAGAGTACGCTGGCGAGGCGATTCGTAATACGACCATGGAGGAACGTCTGACGATCTGTAACCTTTCGATCGAGATGGGTGCCCGTGGCGGTATGATCGCTCCGGATGATGTTACTTTCGATTATTTGAAAGACCGTGAGTTTGCCCCGAGAGGCGAGGAATGGGAGCGGAAGGTGAGCGAGTGGCGTCAGCTATATAGTGATCCGGACGCTAAGTTCGATAAAGAGATCGTTTTCCACGCCGAGGATATCGACCCGATGGTTACGTACGGTACGAACCCGGGCATGGGTATGAGTATCAGCAAAGATATCCCCTCCTTAGAAAGCGTGCCCGAGGCAGGCCGTATCTCTTATAAGAAGTCTTTGGATTATATGGGCTTCAAGGCAGGCGAGTCTATGTTGGGTAAGAAAGTGGATTATGTCTTTTTAGGTAGCTGTACGAATGGCCGTATCGAGGATTTCCGTGCTTTCGCCTCTTTGGTGAAAGGAAAGAAGAAAGCGGATGATGTAACGGTTTGGCTGGTTCCCGGCAGTTGGCAGGTAGAACGGGAGATTCGTGCCGAGGGGATCGACAAGGTTTTGGCCGAGGCCGGCTTCGTCCTTCGTCAACCGGGATGTTCCGCTTGTCTGGCGATGAATGAGGATAAGGTTCCGGCGGGTAAATATGCGGTCTCCACTTCCAACCGTAATTTCGAGGGCCGCCAAGGACCGGGTGCTCGCACCATCTTGGCGGGGCCGCTTGTGGCCGCCGCCGCCGCTGTGACAGGTAAGATCACGGACCCGAGAGAACTGATGTAAAGACTAATCTAATAAAGTAGCATAAGATGAAAACAAAATTCAATATAATCACAAGCACTTGCGTGCCTCTTCCTTTAGAGAACGTGGATACCGACCAGATTATCCCAGCCCGCTTTCTGAAAGCGACTACCAAGGAAGGGTTCGGCGAGAACTTATTCCGGGATTGGCGATATGATAAGGAAGGTAATAAGATCGAATCATTCGTCTTGAACGATCCTACGTATAGCGGAAAGATATTGGTAGCGGGAAAGAACTTTGGTTCCGGTTCCAGCCGTGAGCATGCGGCTTGGGCGATCGCCGATTACGGTTTCCGTGTCGTGGTCTCCAGTTTCTTCGCCGATATCCATAAAAACAACGAGTTGAACAACTTCGTGCTGCCGGTTGTTGTGACTGAAGAGTTCCTCGCTGAATTGTTCGATTCGATTTACAAGGACCCGAAAACTGAGGTCGAGGTAAATCTACCGGAGCAAACGATCACGAACAAGGCTACGGGCAAAAGCGAGCATTTCGAGATCAACGCCTATAAAAAGGATTGCCTGATCAACGGATTGGACGATATCGACTATTTACTGGCAAATAAATCAAAGATAGAAGCCTTCGAGGCAGCACGCTGATTATGATAGAAATAATGGATACAACCCTCAGAGATGGGGAGCAAACTTCGGGCGTCTCCTTCGCCGCTCACGAGAAGCTCAGCATAGCGCAAGTGCTGCTGAGTGACTTAGGCGTGAACCGGGTGGAGATCGCCTCCGCCCGTGTGTCGGACGGAGAGTTTGAGGCCGTGAAGCGTGTAGCCGCTTGGGCCGCCCGTTCCGGAAACCTAGACAAATTGGAGGTCTTGGGTTTCGTGGATGGTACGGTCTCTCTCGACTGGATTGAATCCGCAGGTTGCCGTGTCGTGAACTTGCTTTGCAAGGGCTCTTATAAGCATGTCACCGAACAGCTTCGAAAGACTCCCGAGCAACACGTTGACGATATTCGTACGGTCGTATTGGAAGCGGCGAAACGGAAGATCGACGTGAATATCTATTTGGAGGACTGGTCGAACGGTATCAAGCATTCCCCGGATTACGTATTCTTGGTAATCGATGCGTTGAAAGGACTTCCGATTCGCCGTTTCATGCTTCCGGATACCTTGGGAGTCTTGAATCCCGGAAATACCTACGAGTATTGCAAGATGATGGTGGACCGTTACCCGGATTTACGGTTTGACTTCCATGCGCATAACGACTATGATCTTGCCGTCGCGAATGTATATTCCGCCATCCGTGCGGGTATCAAGGGAATCCATACGACCGTGAACGGTTTGGGAGAGCGTGCGGGTAACGCTCCTTTGAGTAGCGTACTTGCCGTTATCAAGGACCAGTTGGGAGAGGAGACGAGCTTGAGGGAGGAAAAGATAAACAAGGCTAGCCGTTTGGTTGAGACCTACTCCGGGGTGCATATCCCGCCCAATAAGCCGATCATCGGAGAGCATGTGTTTACGCAGTGCGCCGGTGTTCACGCAGACGGTGATAGCAAGAATAACTTGTATTGCAACGACTTGCTTCCTGAACGTTTCGGACGGGTTCGCGAGTACGCCTTGGGCAAGACCTCCGGAAAAGCGAATATCCGCAAGAATCTGGAAGCGCTCGGTATCGACATGGATGAGGGCTCGATGCGTAAGGTTACGGAACGGATCATTGAGTTAGGGGATAAGAAAGAAATGGTTACCCCGGAGGATCTTCCTTATATTATCAGCGATGTGCTTCATCATGATAATGCGCTGGAGGATCAGAAAATCCGGATCTTGAACTATTCCTTATCCTTGGCCCAAGGGTTGAAACCGGTGGCTACCTTGAAGATCGAGATCAATGGCGAGGCTTACGAGGAATCGGCTTCCGGTGATGGACAATACGACGCTTTCGTTCGTGCCTTACGCCGGATTTATTCCCGTTTGAACCGCCCGTTCCCGATGTTGACGAACTATTCGGTATCCATCCCGCCGGGAGGACGTACGGATGCGTTCGTGCAGACGGTTATCAGCTGGAATTATGCCGGGGTCGATTTCAAGACTCGTGGTCTGGACGCTGATCAGACCGAGGCGGCGATCAAGGCGACATTGAAGATGCTGAACAAGATAGAGGATTAATAATTAAAAAGGTAAAGGGTATGAAAAAGTTGACTATCGCGCTTGTAGCGCACGACAATCGTAAGGCGGAAATGGTAGAATGGGCGGTACATAACGCTGAGTTCTTGTCTCACCACCATATTGTTTGTACGGGTACGACCGGAAATTTGGTTCGTAAAGCTCTCGAGGAAAAAGGGGTGAACGCGGATATTGCTTGCATGCATTCCGGTCCGATGGGAGGCGATGCTGAGATTGCCGCTATGGTTGTCCGTAAAGAGATCGATTTGGCGGTCTTTTTGATAGACGACTTGAATCCGCAACCGCACGAGGCCGACATCCAGATGTTGCTTCGCCAGTGCCGTGTTCATAACGTACCTATCGCTTGTAACCGTTATAGCGCCGACTTGATGATTACAAGTACCCTGTGGGATGATGACACGTATTTCCCCACGGAGCCTAAGTATGTACATTTTAACAGAGAATAATAACAAACATTTACGATGAAACTGAATATAGCAGTACTTCCCGGAGACGGGATCGGACCAGAGATTTCCGTGCAAGGCGTGGAAGTAATGAGTGCCGTTTGTGAGAAATTTGGACATGAGGTTCACTATGAGTATGCCCTTTGTGGCGCTGACGCGATCGATAAGGTAGGTGATCCTTTCCCGGAGGAGACCTATCGGATTTGTAAGGATGCCGACGCTGTTCTTTTCTCGGCCGTAGGTGATCCTAAGTTTGATAATGATCCGACAGCGAAAGTACGCCCGGAGCAAGGTCTTTTGGCGATGCGTAAGAAGTTGGGCCTGTTCGCTAATATCCGTCCGGTGCAGACCTTCAAATGCTTATTGCATAAATCGCCGTTGCGTGCCGAATTGGTGGATGGCGCGGATTTCTTATGTATCCGTGAGTTGACCGGTGGTATGTATTTCGGTGAGAAATATCAAGACAACGATAAGGCATACGATACGAATATGTATACCCGCCCGGAAATCGAGCGTATCTTGAAAGTGGGCTTCGAGTATGCGATGAAACGGAATAAGCACCTGACGGTTGTTGACAAGGCGAACGTACTTGCCTCTTCCCGTCTATGGCGCCAGATCGCTCAGGAGATGGCTCCTAGCTATCCGGAAGTAACGACAGACTATATGTATGTGGACAATGCCGCTATGCGTATGATCCAAGAGCCGAAATTCTTCGACGTGATGGTAACCGAGAATACGTTTGGTGATATCTTGACGGACGAGGGTTCTTGCATCAGCGGCTCTATGGGCTTGCTGCCTTCCGCTTCTACCGGAGAGAGTACACCGGTTTTCGAGCCGATTCATGGCTCTTGGCCGCAGGCGAAAGGGATGAATATCGCGAACCCCTTGGCGCAAATTCTTTCAGTAGCGATGTTATTCGAGTATTTCGACCTCAAAGAAGAGGGAGCCTTGATCCGTGAAGCCGTAGACGCTTCCCTCGACGCGAATGTCCGTACGCCGGAAATCCAAGTGGAAGGTGGAGCGAAATATGGAACGAAAGAAGTGGGTAGTTGGATTGTCAATTATATCACGGAAAAGTAGTATAAATAGGCCGATTTCGCACCAGTAGTGGCGCAGGCTCACACGTATAGTGGCATCGGCTCACGCGAGTAGTGGCGTAGGCCAATACCACTACTCGCGTGAGCCGATGCTACTATACGTATAAAAACAACCTTAACGAGCCATCTTCATCAACTCGTCGATAGTCGTTTTATCATATCCCATATCCTCAGCTTTCTTGAAGTCTAAGGCGGCCGATGCCTTCTCATATTGGGCGAGTTTTACTTTGCCTCGCAATACATATAAAGCGGCTGTCGGGGTACTTTCCACGAAAACACGATTGATATCGGCCATAGCCCGGGCGTTCTTGCCCATCATGAAGTATAGATCGGCACGGCCTTCGTATAAGATCCATTCACGGGGCATCTCGCTGATCAAGTAATTAAAGATGCGTTCGCTCTCATCGTAATTCCCCCGTAGCTTTTCGAGAATCGCGTGTCCCAGACGTCCTTTCACGGATTTTTCGTTTACTTCCAGTATCTTATCGAAATCCTGCTCGGCCAAAAGATAGTTCTTATGTTGTAAATGAAGCATTGCCCTGCAATATAACGCCTCTTGATGATGGGGGTTCAAGATTAATAGGGCATTGTAATCGTTCGTCGCTTTTTCGATCTCACCCATTTCCGTATATAAGCCGGCACGATTTTCCAGTATGGCCTCATTATTCGGATGGCGGCTTAGGGCGGCGGTATAGGAGAGAAGGGCATCTTCCAGTTTCCCTTGTCTGCGCTGTATCGTCCCGAGATTCATGAGCAAGGCGTAGTTGTTGGGGTTGCCCGGTTCGAGGCGCATGGCGGCTCGTAGGCTCTCTTCGGCGGAGACTAAGTCGTTCTTGTCCAAGAAGTCAAAACTTTTCTCGACAAACTTCTCGTATGTCTGAGCGTGGCCATAGCCTATTGAAAGGAAAAGGGCGGCGAGTATCGCAAGGATTTTCATGCTGTCGAATTTAACGTGTTATTTGATTGATCGCAAAGCTACGTAATTATTTCATGGTTTTACCAGATTAAAAAAACTTTATACCTTTGCTACATTTCATAATATTTTGGAAGATCAGATTGTTATATAATTAATAGATTAATTAAAATAGAAGAGATATGGTATTATTAGCAGCTGTAGAAGCTAGTTCTAAATTAGAGGAAGCTATCAGATCATTGGTTGAGCATGGCTCCCAATTGGGTTTTACGATTATTAAAGCCCTTATTGTCTTCTTGGTGGGACGATTGGTTATAAACTTACTTAATAAACTGGTTCGGAAGATATTGAGCAAACGGGATATCGATCCTTCTGTCAAGACTTTTGTCGGCAGTTTGGTGAATGTCAGTTTAACCATTTTATTGATTATTTCAGTCGTAGGGGCGTTAGGCGTTCAAACTACGTCGTTTGCCGCCTTATTGGCTTCCGCCGGTGTCGCTGTCGGTATGGCATTGAGCGGTAACCTGTCAAACTTTGCCGGTGGATTGATCATCCTTCTTTTCAAGCCTTATAAGGTGGGTGATTATATTGAGGCGCAGGGCGTTGGCGGTACCGTGAAAGAAGTCCAGATGTTTCATACCGTATTAGGTACGGTTGATAATAAGGTCATTTATATACCGAACGGCTCTTTGAGCAGTGGCGTTGTGACTAATTTCAGTAACCAGACGACTCGCCGTGTAGACTGGACTTTTGGCGTGGAATACGGCAGCGATTATGAGAAAGTAAAGCAAGTGATAGAGTCTGTATTAGCGAAGGATTCCCGCATCTTGTCCGAGCCGGCCGCTCCGTTTATCGCCTTGACAGCCTTGGCGGACAGCAGCGTAAACGTGGTGGTACGTGTTTGGGTAAACAGTTCCGACTATTGGGGCGTGTATTTCGATATTAACAAGAATATCTACGCGACCTTCAATGAGGTAGGTATCGGTTTCCCATTCCCGCAACTTACCGTACACCAAGCGAAGGATTGAAGTTCGTGATAATCTATGACTTGTCCTTAAAAGGAATCTCTTTGTTCAAAAATCTTTGAGTTTCGTTAGATGTGCGGTTATTTTATAGATGGTTGAACAAAAAGATTTATCTTTGTGAATCGCAAATTAGAGATTAGACACAGAGTGTATACGATATTACGGAACTTTATTTTATTACTTTAGTATTTTTATTTGATTATATTTAAGTAGAATGATTTAAGGCTCATCCTTATATAGATTAAGGGTGGGCCTCGTTTTTTATAGTAGTGTGTAGAGATTCCACACTTTCGTGGGGAAATTTTCCACATTCCACGGTTTGTTCCACACTTTGGCAACCGAATGATTGATTCTTCGCTTTTGGTTAATTGTCGGATTTACAATTTATTATTCTCTTGTCGTTTTTTAGGGTGAGTTTTGGCACGGAGATTGCACCTTATACTGCGAATTTATGATGTAAGAGAAAAAAGGTTTAGGTATTTAGGTTTTTAAGGTATGAAAAAGATTGTTTACGGGGTTATTGTCGCTTTATGTGGCTTATTTATTGCCCCTGATGTAGAAGCGCAAGCCGGGATGGCCGGTAGCGCTAAGGAAACAGTGGCACAGGATAAATTTTATCCGATCGAGGTAACTGATATGCCCCAAGTATTGCGTGATGCGGTAAATACTTCCTATGAGGGATGTATGGTGAAATCAGTTGAGGTGTCAAACAATAGCACGTTTGTGAAGTATAAGGTAGTATTACTTTCCAGAAATGGTAAGATATATAAGGTTTATTTCGATGACAGAGGTCATGTCGTAAAAGAACATGCTTATTTTGAGTAAGCCTGTGAAGATATTTATTGAGTAGATTAGATTTCCA
Organism: Parabacteroides sp. AF19-14; assembly: GCF_003635485.1. Taxonomy (NCBI): domain Bacteria; kingdom Pseudomonadati; phylum Bacteroidota; class Bacteroidia; order Bacteroidales; family Tannerellaceae; genus Parabacteroides; species Parabacteroides sp. AF19-14. The sequence goes on from NZ_QTMJ01000003.1 coordinate 132,814, forward strand.
GCCGTTTTGCCTGTGAAGGTGGAGCGGTTTTTCTCCAAAATATATAGTTTCATGATATTACTATATAAATACACTGTTTACATTTTTAGTAGTATAGTCGTCCTGTTCGTGAGAATAGGACGATTTTTGTTATAAGACGCTAAATCGATTGTTAATCTCATACGCCCTCAAAACCTTTTCTAAACACCCCCTGTTTAGACTGTGATTAATAAATAAAATCTATTTGATTATGGACAAAAAATGTACTCTTATTGCTGCGGCCCTGATGGTTGCGGGCGTATTCTCGGCTAATGCTCAGTCGAGTACGACCGTTCCGGAGGCTCAGTGGAAAGCCGGTAACTATTATTATTTAAAGACAGGTTCTTCCGTTTTGTCTTTAAGTGGTGAGAAAGCCGACTCGGTAATTGTTAAAACTTTGGCGTCAGACGCTACCAAAGCCGCTATTGATTCTGCCTTGTGGCAAATCACGAATGCGGGCACGACTCCTGCTGGTCCTGTGTATCAATTCAAGAACAAGAAGACACAGGCCGTTTTGTCGTTTGCGGCTTCATCTACGGCAAAGCCTGTTATCACATCGGGCGTGAATCAGTGGACATTCTCTGACGCTGCCGGTGGTAGCGCTATTCAGGCTTATTACGGAAACAATCAAATCTTGGCGTTGGATGTAGCTGGGACAGACTTGAGTTTAGGTTCTTCTGCCTCTTCTACGAAATTTACCGTAGAGGCTCCTAGCGACGCTATGTATTTGAGCGCAAGTGAGCTGGGGGATGGTTTCCAAGTCTTTCAATTGACGTTTGGAGGAAATTATCAAGGAAATATCTTCGAGGGTAAGAACTTGATAGCGAAGAATACGGCGGCTCCCGCTACAGGCGCTATTGCGAACGCTAAATATGTGACCTTGCAAATCCAAGGTGACCAAGTATTTAGTGATGGTAAAGCAAAATACTTAGGTGTCGATACATTGAAGAATGTGATAGCCGGTGCTACCGGTGTATATGGGGCTAAGTTTACGGCTGACTCCACCTATGACGCTAGTGGCTTGCATACACTGGGTAACGCTGATTTCCAGAAATTCTATTTCACGATCAACTTGAAGAACGATGCTTTGGCTATGTATGCCGCTGCCGCTCCGACCGTGAACGCAAGTCCGATGAGCTCCGTTCCGAACGTACGTGTCGTATATGCCAGCGTGATCGAGACGAAAGCCTTGACCGTATCTGACTTGCAGTCGGGTTCTACTCAACCTGCTCAAGGAGCCGCTCCTGTTATTACCGTAACGAAGGGAACTCCTTCTACGATCGCTACAGGTACAGGCGTATACTTCTTGAAGAGCGCGAGCAAGGGCGATAAGGGCGGACAATACGCTGTCGCTTACGATAAGAGTGCCGCTTCCGATAAATTGGTAACTGCGGCAGGTTTCAAACCTTCTATTTATCAACCGAAGGGACAATGGTATATCAAGGAAAACAACGGAATGTATTCGGTTGTAGACCGTAATACGAATACGACTATTATCTCTAACGAGGAGATCTTCGCCGTTCAAGGTATGGCCAATACCTATACATTTGGGGGTAGCACCGATTCTATTACGGTGGAATATCAAGCGAATGTGGATTTAAAGGATAAATTCTTGGGTACTCGTCACTTCTCTGCGGAGGAACTCGCCGATAATGGCTATGTATTGAACTTGATCTCCGGTACTCCGGGTGTAGACGATCTGTATGCGTTTACTTCTGATTCCGTATTGATGATTAAATCCGGTGACGCAGCGAACGCAGCCGCTCTTCGTATCGTGGTTAGCCAAGATTCCGTACAGAATGTAACGGATGGTTTAGGTGCCCGTGCTTTAGGTGATACCTTGTATCATGCGACTTATATGTTGAAAGAACGTTTCAGCAATGATTTGGTTGCCAGCGAGAATGGTGGGCCGTTGAAATTATCTGATTATACCGCTCCGTTGGAATTCGTATTCAATACGGCTACGACCGGTGGTAAATACCAGATGGCTACAAGGGTAGGCGCTACCACTCAATATGTCTTTATGAACGTGAATACGGCGAACCTGATCCTTTCCGATAAGGTTAACTACTTCGACTTTGTCGCTGTAGAGGCTCCGGAGTACGCTTCTATCGACGATTCTCACAAACGTTTCGGTACGAATGGCAAGTTCTTGACGATGAATCCGCTGAATTTCTTCGCCGAAGTGAAGAACGAAGGCCAAGATATCTTGAAGTCAACTTATGAGACTGACAACTTCTCTTTGTGGGTTCAAGAAGCCGATACCGTGATCGCTGGTAAACCGTTGTATTTCATCACGACATCGATCTATACGCCGGAGACAACTACCAAAGCTGTTTCTCCTCGCTACTATATGGTATCCTTGCGGGATTCTAACGAGACATTCGTTAGCAATGGCGCTACTTACTACCGTGTAGGCTTCAGCGATAAAGCGAATATCGTTCCGTCTTTGGATAACAACGCTTTGTTTGCCTTCAAGACAACTCAGGATGGTGGTTACTTATTGGAGAACCAGAAAGAGCTGAATCGCACCGTGGCCGCGGGCGAGTTGAAGACTCCTTATGTAGGTGTGGTAAACAATGTTGTGGTAATGTCTAATGTTGGCGTTCCGTTCACGATCGAGAATGCTCCGACTCCGGTTTCCAACGAACAATTGGAAGAGGTTGCCAGCTTCACGGTAATCGCTGGCGAGGCTAGCGTTACGGTCTTGAACGCGGCAGGCAAGACGGTTACATTGTCTAACATCTTAGGTCAGACCACCGCTTCCGCTATCGCTTCTTCAGATAACTTCGTGATGCCGGCATCGAAAGGTATCGTGGTAGTTTCCGTTGATGGCGAGACCGCTCAGAAGGTAGTCGTTAAATGATGAATAACTGATAGTGGATATCAGTTTGTATACTAACACCGGGATTCCTACTGTATGGTAGGGGTCCCGGTGCTTTGTTTATAGGTAGGCCATTTGTATGGAGGGATTCTACTCCTCCAGTTTATTCTTTAGATAAGCGATCTTCTTCTCTGATTTCTCTTTCAAGGTATTCATGCTCTTGATATCGCTTAATACGGTGGCGAGGTTGAAGGTGTTGACGATCGCTTTCTTGTCGGCGTCCGCCATATATATAATGTAAGGCTTGCCTCCCGTGTATTCCACCTTGATCCGCTCTTTCTCGTTATCGTAGATGAACTTGACGGCATCGACGCAGTGCTCCCCCTTGTAGGTCACTACCTCCGTGGTGCTTCCCATATCCTTGAAGCGGTAATTCAGTCCGCCGTCGTACGGGATGGAAGCGGTCTCGGCGAATTGGCCGTCTTTCAGGCTCAGCTTGATTCCCGTATGCTCGATGGGGCGTCCGCCGTAATATACGCTGGCCAGATACATCTCGCCCTCCTCGTTCACGCCGCAACGTACGTAACAACGTTGCACGTTGCGCTCGATCGTCTGCTGTTTCCAGATATAATTGCCGATTTCCTCGTAAACGGAATCCTTCTCGAAAGCGAAGCCTTTCTTCAATCCCTCTACTTCCTCCAGCTTGATCGGGAGTAAGCTGTCGCAGAAAGCGATGTTTCGCTCCGCCTCCTTTACTTCTACTTGGCGCATAAGCGTTAATCCCTGCTTCAGTACCTTTACTTCCTTGGGATAGAGTGCCCGGATACTGTCTATCTCGTTCTTCGCCCCGAAAAACTCGTTATTCTCGTACATGGCCCGGGCCTTGTCCAAACGGGCCTGAGCCGCTTTCTCGTCTCCGTTACAGCCCGTTAAAATGGCGGCAATGAGCGTTATACAGATCGCTAACTTTTTCATATCTTTCTCGTTCAATGTATTTGATACCGCAAAAGTACATGAAATTTGATTATCTTTGCGCTCTTTATTGGATTTGGAATACATAAATATGTATATAAACGAGGAAGAGATAGTAAATCATATATCCGCGAAGCCTTTCCATTTGATATCGGAGGCGGCGGAAGAGCTAGGTGTTGAGGTATATGTAATAGGCGGATATGTGCGGGATATTTTCTTGAACCGCCCATCCAAGGATATAGATGTGGTAGCGGTTGGCAGCGGTATCGAGTTGGCCAAACGGGTGGCCAAGAAGATCGGGCGTGGTGCTTATCTTTCTGTCTTCAAGAATTTCGGGACGGCGCAGGTGAAAGCCGGCGATCTGGAGCTGGAATTCGTGGGGGCAAGGAAAGAATCCTACAGCCATGACAGCCGTAAGCCAGTCGTGGAAGATGGCACTTTGGAGGATGACCAGAACCGCCGCGATTTCACGATCAACGCTTTAGCCCTTTGCCTGAATAAGGAGCGTTACGGAGAATTGGTCGATCCCTTCGGCGGGTTGGAGGATATGGACGAGCTTACGATCCGTACGCCTCTAGACCCGGATATCACTTTCAGTGATGATCCGCTCCGGATGATGCGCGCGGTTCGTTTCGCCACTCAATTAGGTTTCTTTATCGATCCCGATACCTTCGACGCCATCATCCGTAACCGGGAGCGTATCTCCATCATCTCCAAGGAGCGTATCGTGGATGAGTTGAACAAGATCGTCCTCTCGCCAAAGCCCTCTATCGGTTTCGACTTGCTGGATAAATGCGGACTGTTGCCATTGATTTTCCCCGAGCTTTGCGCCTTGAAGGGCGTGGAGACCAAGGAGGGGATCGGGCATAAGGATAATTTCGCCCATACCTTGATGGTGCTGGATCGTTTGAGCAAGACTTCCGATAATCTATGGCTGCGTTGGAGCGCCCTCTTCCACGATATCGCCAAGCCTGCCACGAAGCGTTTCGACCCTCGCTTGGGATGGACGTTCCATAATCATAATTTTATCGGCGAACGGATGATCCCCGGTATTTTCAGGAAGATGAAACTCCCGATGAATGAGAAGATGAAGTACGTGCAGAAGATGGTAAGCCTGCATATGCGTCCGATCGCCTTGTCGGACGATGAGGTGACGGATTCGGCGATCCGCCGTCTGCTGTTCGATGCGGGAGATGATATCGACGATTTGATGAAACTGTGCGAGGCCGATATCACGAGCAAGAACCCGGAGAAGGTTCGCCGTTTCTTGAACAATTTCCGTAAGGTGCGCGAGAAGCTGGCCGATATAGAGGAAAAAGACCGTGTCCGTAACTTCCAGCCTCCGGTATCCGGCGAGGAGATCATGGAGACGTTTGGCTTGGCTCCCTCCAAGCCTGTCGGCGTGCTGAAAGAGGCGATCAAGAACGCCATCCTCGACGGCGTGATCCCGAACGAGTATGAGGCGGCTCGTCAATTCCTTATACAACGTGCGGAGAAGATGGGGCTGAAGCCGATTCTGTGATCCGGGTATAGTCACAAGGCACAGTCTTACAGTTGGCCCAGTCCCCTGTACGAAGTACTGCGGTACTTCCTAGAGGGTACTGTAGTACTTCGTGCAGAGTACTACGGTACTTCGTGCACAGTACACTGTCTAAGAATTTAATCGCTCTACCGCTTTCACGCCGTTTACCGCCTTGATCTTTTTCGTCAGCAAGTTTAACGCGGTCGTATCTCTTACCAATACGGTAAAGTTACCTTGGAATAATCCGTCTACCGAGTTGATGTTTAAGGAGCGAAGCGTGACGTTCGATTCTTTTCCGATCACGGAGGTGATGTTGGTGACGATCGCTATATCGTCCCGTCCGATCACCCGCAACGTAACCGTATAGCCATTGTCTCCCTTGCCGCTCCATTTCGCGCGGATGATCCGGTAACCGAAGCGGCTGAACATCTCTTGGGCGTTCGGGCAATCCATACGGTGGATCTTGATACCCTGCGTGGAGACGAAACCGAAAACCTCGTCGCCATAAATCGGGTTGCAGCATTTGGCGAGTTTATATTCGATACCCGTCAGGTTCTTGTCGATCACCAAGACATCCTTGTTCGTCGATATCTCCTCCACCGGAGTCATCGTCACGAATTCCTCCGCGCTACGCACCTCGGTACGCTCGTTCGTCTCCGTCTCCTTGCGGAAAGCCTCCAGATATTCGTCGATTACTTGGTTGGGATCGAGGCGTTCCTCGGCGATCTCGATGTAGAAGTCCGTGACGGTCTTGAATCCTTTCTTCTTGATATAGCGCATCATGGTTGGCTCGTCCATGTCGATCTTCCGGTTCTTGAAGCGGCGCTGCAACATCTCCTTGGCGAATTCCACGGCCTTCACGGTCTCCTCCTTCAAGGCCTGCTTGATCTTCACACGGGCCTTGGAGGTGACGACGAAGTTCAGCCAATCCCGCTTCGGGCTTTGGGCGGGCGACGTGATGACGGATACGCTATCGCCGTTGTTCAAGGTGTATTTGATCGGAACGTTCTTACCGTTCACTTTCGCCGACACGCATTTGCTTCCTAGCTTCGTGTGGATGGCAAAGGCGAAATCGAGGACCGTCGCTCCCTTGGCCAGCTTGATAAGCTCGCCGGTAGGCGTGAAGACGTAGATCTCATCCTTATATAGATCCATCTTGAAATCCTGCATCAAGTCGAGCGGATTATTCTCCTTGGCCTCCAAGGCGGCACGTACGGTATTCAAGAACTCGTCTAGCCCGCTCTCTGCTTTCACGCCCTTGTATTTCCAATGCGCCGCTAGGCCTCGCTCGGCGATCTCATCCATCCGCCTCGTACGGATCTGCACCTCTACCCATTTATTTTGCGGCCCCATAACCGTGATGTGCAAGCTCTCGTAACCATTGCTCTTCGGAATAGAGATCCAGTCCTTCATACGCTTCGGGTTGGGCTGGTACATATCGGTGACGATGGAGTAGACTTGCCAGCATTCCGAGCGTTCCTTCTCCAGCGGCGTATCCAATACGATCCGGATAGCGAAAAGATCGTAGATACCCTCGAACTCCACCTGCTGCTTTTTCAGCTTGTTATTAATGGAATGTATGGATTTGGTACGTCCCTTGATATCGAACTTGAATCCTGCCGCTGCCAGCTTCCGCTTGATCGGGGCGATGAACTCGGCGATATAAGCGTCGCGGGAGCGTTTCGTCTCATTCAGCTTCCGCTTGATGAAGTCATACTGTTTCCTGTCCGTATATTTCAAGGAAAGGTCTTCCAGCTCGCTCTTGATCGTATATAAACCCAATCGGTGGGCGAGGGGAGCGTACAAATAAGAGGCCTCGGTAGCCAGCCGGATACGATCATCCTCTTGCATCTGTTTTCCCATACGCATGAGGCAGAGGCGGTCGGCGATCATAAGCAAGATCACACGTACGTCCTCGGCAAACGAGAAAAGCAAATGATGGAAATTCTCCGAGTTGACGGCGGTGTTCCGGGCATACAAGTCGGAGGTCTTCAAGAGGCGACGGATGATCAAGGTCACGTCCGCCCCGAATTTCTGCTCCACTTCCTCTATCGTGATCGCCTTCTTCAATACCGGGCGGTATAATAGGAGGGCGATGACCGAGGTGCGTTTCAAGCCAATCTCCAAGGTGGCGATCAAGGCCGTGTCGATATTTCGCAATAAACCGTTGATACCATTCTTATCCCTGCCGTAGCAATCGAGGGCGACAACCCGCTTCATCAGCTCCTTCATCTTTCGGATATCTTCCCTCTCGAGGAAAGAGTAAAGGTTTCGTAACAGGAGCCTGTATTTGGAGAAGAACAGCTTCTTTTCCTCAGACGTAAAGAATCCAATTGTATCCATAGTTATATCATTTTTATTGCCCGGTTGAGGACAAACCGCAAAACATGCTGTAAAAATACTTTTTTCTATGGAATTTCAACATGTATCTTGCGGTTATTTTATACATTTGCGATACACATAGCGCATAAGTGCCCTGTGGTGTTACTGATGAGATTATTCACATTAAATACTATACTATGTTAAACGCAAACGATTTAGAACAGCTGAAAGCCAAAGGAATCAGCGAAAAACAGATTGAAGAGCAACTCGCTTGCTTCGTAAAAGGTTTCCCTTTCCTTGAGATAGCGGCCTCCGCTTCGGTAGAAAAAGGTATTATGGTAATATCTAAAGAGGAACAGGCTTCTTATATGGATGCTTGGGACGCTTATCTGGCTAAAAACAAGAAAATCGTAAAATTCGTACCTGCCTCCGGCGCCGCTAGCCGTATGTTTAAGAATCTGTACGAGTTCCTTTCTGCGGATTATAAGGAACCGATGAACGCTTTCGAGAAGAAATTCTTTAGCGAGATCGAGAAATTCGCTTTCTATAAGGCTTTGGACAAGAAGTGCGTGGAGAATACAGGGAAAGATATTCCTGCGTTGGTAGCCTTGGGCGAGTACAAGGAGGTGGTATCCAATTTATTGGAGCCGAAAGGCTTGAATTACGGACAGCTACCGAAAGGCTTGTTGCTTTTCCATAAATATGCCGATACGGTTCGTACGGCGATGGAGGAACATCTGGCCGAAGGCGCCATGTACGCCAAGAATAACGCCGGCGAGGTGAATATCCATTTCACGGTATCTCCGGAGCATCAGGCTTTATTCGAGCAATTGGTTGCCGATAAATCTGGCGAGTACGAGGAGAAGTTCTCTGTGAAATACGATGTCTCTTTCAGTATCCAGAAACCGAGTACCGATACGGTAGCGGCCGCTATGGATAACACGCCGTTCCGCGATAAGAATGATAAGTTATTGTTCCGCCCGGGTGGACATGGAGCCTTGATCGAGAATTTGAATGATGTAGATGCCGACGTGGTATTTATCAAGAATATAGATAACGTGGTTCCGGATAGCTTCAAATGCTCTACGGTTATCTACAAGAAGGTGATCGCCGGTGTCTTGGTAACATTGCAGGAGAAAGCCTTCAGATATCTGGAACAGATCGAGACCGGCAAATATACCCATGCTGAGGTAGAGGAGATGATCCATTTCTTGCAAGATGACTTATGTATCAAGAACCCGGATACGAAATTACTGGAAGACGCCGAGTTAATCCTGTATATCAAGAGCAAACTGCTTCGCCCGTTGCGTGTATGCGGTATGGTGAAGAATGTCGGCGAACCGGGCGGTGGTCCGTTCTTGGCTGAGAATCCGGATGGTACGGTTTCCTTGCAGGTGCTTGAAAGCTCCCAGATCGATATGAGCGATCCGGCTAAGAAGGCGATGTTTGAGCAAGGTACTCACTTCAATCCAGTAGATTTAGTTTGTGCCGTTAAGAATTATAAGGGAGAGAAATATAACTTGCCGGATTACGTGGATAAGAATACGGGCTTCATCTCTTATAAGAGCAAGGATGGTCGCGAATTGAAAGCGCTGGAATTGCCGGGCTTGTGGAACGGTGCCATGAGCGACTGGAACACGGTATTCGTAGAAGTTCCTATCGAGACATTCAACCCCGTGAAGACGGTGAACGACCTGTTACGCCCCGAACATCAATAAATACCCAGTTGTAGAGACGGGGCGTGCCCCGTCCCTACAACTAGATCCTTATATTTTCGGTAATTCCCACGGTGCCCTGTATTCCTTGCACAATAGTTTATCCGCCTCCGTATCATGGAAACTCTTTCCATCCCACGATAATTTCTTACCCGTGCGATAGGCTATATTCCCTAATTGGGAGAACTTGGCGATATGCGCCCCGATCTCTACGCTGGCATTGCAATTCCGGTTCCGGCTCTTGATACATTCCAAATGATTCTTCGCATGCAAATTCAAGCCACCCTCTCCGTATGACTTCTTCAAGGGAACAGCCTCCATGCGGGCCTGTCCGTTTACCTTTTCCGGAATAACCTCCCAGCCGCCACGATCGATCACCAAGGTACCGTTCTCGCCAACGAATCCTAGGCCATGATTCCGTCCGTAGGCCCCGTCGTCAATGCCGATCGCATGATCCCACATAACGGTGAAGTCCTTGAATGTATAGATGGTTTGCAATAAGTCCGGGGTCTCGCAAGCATCATCCGGATAACCGAACTTGCCTCCGGATGCCATGATGGATTCCGGTGCGGTAACGTTCATGCCATATAATGCGTAGTCTAACAGGTGAACACCCCAGTCAGTCATCAAACCTCCCGCATAATCCCAGAACCAACGGAACGTGAAATGAAAACGGTTCCGGTTGAATGGGCGTCGTGGTGCCGGCCCTAGCCACATATCATAATCAACACCTGCAGGAACCGCCTCATCCGGCTTTACGGGGATGGAAGGGCACCAACCCTGATAAGAGAAGACACGTACCGTACGGATCTTCCCTAGCTGTCCTCCATGTACGAACGCCATGGCATCTTGCCAATGCGGATCGCTTCGTTGCCATTGTCCCACTTGTACAACCCGATTGTATTTCTGGGCCGCACGTACCATTATATTACATTCCTCGATGCTGTTGCCCAGCGGTTTCTCACAATATACGTCTTTTCCCACTTGGCAAGCGGATACCATTTGCAGACAGTGCCAATGATCGGGAGTTCCTACGATTACGAGATCGATATCCTTATTATCTATCAATTTACGCCAGTCTTTATACAAATGCTTCACTTTCTTCCCGGTGATCTTCTCGGTCTCTGCCGCCCGGTTGTTTAATACGTTCTCATCGATATCCGACAAGGCGATACACTCTACTTCCGGATTACGAAGGAAAGCTTTCAAGTCTTCGAATCCCATGCCGTTACATCCGATAAGCCCAACGCCTATCTTATCGTTTGCGCCCACACCGGCATTCCCAGCTTTAATGAAAAAAGGACTGATGGAAAGTCCGGCACCGATCAAGGCGGTCTGCCGGAGAAAATCTCTTCGTGTTGTCATATGGTCTATACAGATTTAAGTATACGCGATATTAGTAGTATTTTATGACAATCGCAAATATATAAACCTCATTCTCTTGGAATCTCGTCATTTCCGTAGGTGTGAGAAAAGGGCATTGTAAAAAAAGTTATTAAAATATATAGGAATACTACGTATCGCATAATAGATTACCTTTGTTCCCCGTTATAGGTACTTGAAAGAGACCTATATGAATAATAGGGAGGTGTGATCCTTTTTCAATATGAATTATAAAGATTTTGAAGTATGAAGGTACAAAGTTTTGTTTTATGCTTTTTATTGACGCTACTCTCCGTCTCTTGTATCCGGGAGGAGGCGCCCAATGCGGAAGCGGATATCTTATCGTGTACGGTAGATGGCGATATATTGAAAGCCGAGCCGGAGATCGACAACGAGTCCGTGACGCTGACCGTGAAAAGTGACGCCGATATTACAAACCTAGCCCCGGTATTCACCTTGACTCCCGGCGCTACTATCAAGCCTGCTAGTGGCACCGCTTTTGATTTTACGACCCCGAGAACCTATACGGTTACTTCCGAGGATGGCCACTGGACGAAGACCTATACGGTACGTTGCATCGTCTCTGGTGTGAGCACGGAATATCATTTCGAGCATATAACGATGGAGCCGAAGAATGAACGTTATCAGATATTCTATGATTTCACGTCGAATGGAGATTCCGTGACATGGGCGAGTGGTAACGCCGGTTTTGGCTTGACGGGTGTACCCAAGACTCCGTTGGATTATCCCACCATGCAAGACGATAACGGATATGTCGGTAAATGCGCTAAGTTGGTGACCCGCAGCACGGGTAGTTTCGGTAGCGGATTCGGTATGCCTATCGCCGCGGGAAATCTTTTTATCGGTACGTTTGATTTGCTGAATGCTATTCCGGACGCAAGGAAAGGCACGAGATTGGGACGTCCTTTCGATCATGTGCCGACTTACTTGAGTGGTTATTATAAATATAAAGCGGGAGAGTCGTATAAAGTGAATGGCGAGGAGGTAAAAGGTAAGAAAGACCAATGTGATATCTACGCCATCTTCTATGAGACGGATGAGAATGTGAAATATTTGGATGGTTTCAACGGGCTGACAAGCCCGAACCTGATATCCGTTGCCCGGATCAGCGATCAGAAAGAGACGGATGAGTGGACGCGTTTCTATATCCCGTTCGTGGCTAAGCCCGGTAAGGTGATCGATAAGGATAAGCTGGCGAAAGGTGGTTATCAGTTATCCATAGTCTTCTCTTCGAGTTTGAAAGGTGATGTCTTCGAGGGAGCGGAAGGTAGCACGCTTTGGATCGATGAGGTTGAGATAATCCAGTCCGGTGAGAACTAAAAAAACAGAGGATATGAAAAGATATATAGTATTAATAGGTATACTGTGCCTGTCGGGTGTCGTTACGTTGAAGGCGCAGCAGGAAAGAAACCAAGGAATAATCTGGTCTTCCCTAAGGGGATTGGAATATACGGTAAAGGCTGGTATCAATATCGGCGGAACCGCTCCGGTGCCATTGCCTCGTGAGATTCGTGCGATAGATAGTTACCGTCCTACGCTTTGTGTCTCCATAGAGGGCGATATCAAGAAATGGTTCGGCGAGAGCAAGGAATGGGGTATGATGATCGGTCTCCGTCTGGAGAATAAAGGTATGGAGACAAAAGCGACGGTTAAGAATTACAGCATGGAGATCATTGGTTCCGGTGGCGAGAAGCTGAAAGGAAACTGGACCGGCGGCGTGCAGACGAAAGTGGAGAACACTTATTTCTCGATACCGGTCGTGGCTCTTTACCAATTGAATAACCGGGTGAGTTTCTCGGCGGGACCATTTGTCTCGTTCGCTACAAACCGGAATTTCTCCGGCTACGTATACGACGGATATCTGCGTGAGATCAATCCTACCGGTACGAAGGTGGAGTTTTCCGGCGACAACCGTGCTTCCTATGATTTCTCGGATAACTTAAGAAAGTTTCAGTGGGGAGCGCAGATCGGTACAGAATGGAAAGCGTTTAAGCACCTTATCGTATACGCTGACTTGACATGGGGATTGAACGATATCTTCCAAAAGGATTTCGATACGATTACCTTCGGGATGTATCCGATCTATCTGAACGTAGGCTTCGGATATGCGTTTTAGGAATTGATATGAATCAAAATAAGGCTATCCCGGACAAGGATAGCCTTTTTTATTAAAAGATTATTATGGAAATAAATTATTTTTTATAACTTTGGGGCAATAATTCTCAGACCAAGTTACATTTTATCTTATATTATTAACAAAATTACCATGAAAGAAAACACTAAGAAGGGCGTAAGCCGTAGAGAGTTTTTGGGTCTTTCCGCACTAGGATTGGCTAGTTTAACAATTCTTCCCAGTTGGGCCATTGATGGAGTCCGTATCGCCCCGAGCGATCGAGTCGTTTTAGGTTTTATCGGCCTAGGTCAGCAAGCATTATCAGACTTTAAAGGATTTGCCGCATGTCCGGGCGTACAGGTTGCCGCATGTTGTGACGTGGACACGATGAAAACAGAGCGTTTCAGAAGACGTGTCGCTGAATGGCAAGCCTCAAAGGGAATGAACCAACGTTGTGATCAATATGAGTTTTACGAGGATTTGCTGGAGCGTAAGGATATCGACGCTATCGAGGTCGCTACTCCGGACCACTGGCATGCCTTGGCTACCATTCATTCTTGTCAATCTGGAAAAGACGTATATTGTCAGAAACCGTTGGCTTATACGATCGCTGAAGGTTTGGCTATGGTAAAAGCCGTACGTAATAATAAACGTGTGCTTCAAGTAGGTAGCCAGCAACGTTCCAGCAGAGAGTTCCAAGCTGCGATCGATATGGTTCAGAATGGAGCCATCGGTCATATAGAGAAAATATATGCACGTGTAGGTGAGCCTCCTACGCCGCTGAGCTTGCCGGAAATGCCGGTTCCCGCTAATTTGAACTTCAATCAGTGGATGGGTCCGTTGAACGATCCGAAGATCCATTATCATCCCGATTTATGTCCTCCTATTTCTCTGGATCCGGAAGAGAACGAGAAACTATGGGGTGCATGGCGTTGGTATCAAGAGACCGGTAATGGCTATACTGCTGACTGGGGCGCTCATATGTTCGATATTGCCCAAGCCGCTATCGGTATGGATGGCTCTGGTCCGGTAGAGTTTACACCTAAGGGATACAATGGCACGCAATATTCAACCATGCGCTATGCGAATGGTATCGTAATGACTGAACAACCTTATTTGGAGGATAATCCGGATGCGCAGGGTATTAAGTTTGTTGGTGATAACGGTTGGATCGAGGTAGCTCGTGGCTATATCAACTGCTCTGATCAGTCTAAGATCCCCGCCGACTTGAAGAATTTGATCGAGAAGCGCCCGAGAATGATGACTCCGGAAGAGCGTAAGAAGATGTATGAGGAATATATGAAGAAGCTGAAAGACAGCAAAAAGAAGGGTAACGATGCTGGCAATTATGAGACTAGCGCTCCGCATATGCAGAACTTCATCGACTGCGTTCGTTCACGTGAGAATCCGATCGCACCGGTTGAGGTAGGTTGCAGTACGAATACGCTTTGCTGTTTACAGAATATTGCCCGTGAGCTAGGCCGTCCGGTTAAATGGAACCCGGCTACATTAAGCTTCGGTAATGATAAGGAGGCGGCTTCCCACCGTTTGTACTGGTATCAATATCGCAACCCGTATTCATTGCCTTATTTCTGTAAATAAGCCTATTTAAATAGAATGATGTTATGAGTAACAGACGGGATTTCTTAAAAAATATCTCTCTCTTTGCCGCTGGTGGATTGCTGGCTGGTAAAGCCGGTTCCGTAAATGCGGCGAACGCTGCGTTGGGAGTTGTGGATGAGGTCCATGCCGGCAATGAGATTGGCTTGCAGATCTATTCTTTATCCCAAGAATTATATAAAGGCGACGTGGCCGCTAATCTTCGGAAGGTGAAGGATATGGGATACTCCAAGCTGGAGTTGGCGGGTTATGGTAAAGGCGCTATCGGAGGTGTTCCTATGATGGACTTCAAGAAAATGGCGGAAGACGCAGGCTTGAAGATCATTAGCTCGCACGTGAATCCAGTCGACGCATCTATCTCTGACCCTTTTAAGGCTATGATTTTCAAATACTCGAAGGAGGTTACCCCAAAGATCATGGAGTATTGGAAAGCTACGGCTGCCGATCATGCGAAACTAGGCTGTAAATATTTGATCCAGCCGATGATGCCGACGATTACTACGCACGATGAGGCTAAACTTGTTTGCGATATTTTCAATCAGGCCTCGGATGTTATCAAGGCGGAGGGTATCGCCACTGGTTTTGGCTATCATAATCATAATATGGAGTTCAATCGTGTCGCAACGAAAGAGCAACAGGAGAAGGTGAAAGGAAATCCTTTCGCCGCTTTCATGAAAGTCGGAGACCAGATTTATGACTTGATGCTGAAAGATACGGACCCGAGCAAGGTTTACTTCGAGATGGATGTTTATTGGACTGTCATGGGACAAAACGATCCTGTCGAGTATATGCAGAAACATCCGGATCGTATCAAGGTATTACATATCAAGGATCGTGCCGTATTCGGCCAAAGTGGTATGATGAACTTTGAGATGATATTCAAGCAAATGTACGCGAACGGAATCAAAGACTATTTTGTAGAGTTGGAGCAAATGCCGGACGGACGTACTCAATTTGCGGGTGTGAAGGATTGTGCCGACTATTTGATCAAGGCTCCTTTTGTAAAATGAAGTAACAATCGATAGATCGTAAGCCTCGGGGTCAATAGACTCCGGGGCTTTTTTATTAGATGAAAGGCAACATAAACGGGTCTATTTTGTTTTTATAAAAAGAAGTTTATATCGCAAAAATAAAGGAAAGGATGAGTTCTAGGATAAGGAAGATATTGAAACATACGGTGATCGCTGTTTTATCGCTGGCTGTATTGTTCCTAGTTTTGAATCTTTTCCTGACAGGTCGTTTGGAGCGGTACCTGAAAAGAGAACTGATAGAGCGTACGGCGAATGCTACGGATGGTTTTTATCGTCTTTCTTTCGATAAGCTTTCTATTAGCTTCTTCAAGGGAGAGCTAAGGTTAGAGGGTATTTCATTGGAGCCGGACTCTAAGGTTTTTGAACATTGGGCCGCCTTGGATAGCTTGCCCGATACCTATGTAAGTACCCGGATTGAGGTGATAGATTTTAAGGGAATTAATTTGGTATGGCGATGGAATTACCGGCAACTCCATTTCAATACCTTTGAGATCCGCTCGCCGGAGGTTCGTGTATACGGCTCTTCCGGATCAAACCCGTTAGTTTCCGGACTGGCGGCAGATACGGTAGAGCATGCCGAATCGAAGACCTTGTACGAGGTGATCTCTCCATACATAGATGCCCTGAGCGTAAAGACCTTGAACTTGGAAAATGCCAGTATCTCTTATAATGTGGAAAACCAAGTCTCGCCGATTATCTATACGTTGAATAACGTAAGTTTCCATGCGTATGGTTTTATGTTGGATTCTACCTCTTCACGGAGCGGGAAGCTGTTGTATTGCGATAACTTCGATTTTGTCACGAACCAGCCGCAAACCTTGTTGGTAAATAATGATTTTAGGTTGGAGACGGATAGTATATGCCTCAGTACCCAAGATTCCATTATCTATATCCAAAAAATCCAATTGCTTCCGCAAGAATTATTGTGGGGGGAGACCAATCGGAAACCTACGAATTATCTGGAAGGGAAAGTGCAAACCGTAGAGATACAAGGGATTCACTTTAGACGGGAAGAAGCCTTGAACTATTTGTCCGCCCGTAATTTTGAGATACAATCTTCGGATATTAAGGTGTATGACTTAACTCGGGAGAAGAAGCAGGCGAATGCCGATGCGGATTCTTTGGTGCAAGCCTTATCGTTATATGATGTGATCTCTCCAGTACTACATAGTATATCCGTGGATCAAATACGAATAGAGCGAACCGCACTTCACTATTCCTTAGCCTTGAAAGGGCAGATAGAGGACTTCTCGATCCCTGAGTTTAATTTCCATGCGGAAGGTCTTCTGATCGACTCCTTGGTAGCTCCGGGCGAGGAACTGAATTATTTTCGTTCCATTGCGTTTGAGGCGAATGATATACAAGGGATCATGAGGGCTCGTAATCATCGGTTCGATATCAAGCGTTTGGCGATGAATACGGCCTTAGGCTCGTTTCATATAGATAGCATGCGACTACGTCCGTTGTCGGTCCGCTCCCGTAATGATTATTTGTCGGGAAGTATCGATACGATCCGGATAGACGGGTTGGCGTACGACAAAGGTATTAGTGCGGATTTACTGATGATTCGGTCGCCTCGCTTGGTTTATTATAAAACGCCTTCTGTTGAATCTCCGGATAAAGGAAAAAGCGCATCTGTAAATAGCCGTGTGGATGTGGAAAGTTTGTTAAATCCTTTCCTTCGGTATCTTTCCATCCGTAAAATCCAGATTCGGAACGCAAATGTGACATTGGAGGATCGTGAGATAAATGATACGACTCGGTACCGACTCAACGGCCTCAATTTCTTTGCCACGAATTTCTTGGTGGATGAGCAAACGAACCGGAGTGGGCAATTGTTTTTCAAGTATGATCATTTTGGTCTTAGTTTCCGGGATTTCGATAACTACTTACCGGGAAAGGATCTGCGTGTGACTATAAGAAAAGGTTCGCTATCCACCGTAAACGGCTCTTTCCGTCTACAGGATGTGACCCTGGCCGCTAAAAAGGACTCGATACGTTTTTCAACCCCATTGATTTCTTTGACGGGATTCCGGATTCCCAAGAATAGCATCTATCAGATCGGGTTTGACCGATTTGATTTATCCGATGGTGATTTTTCTATGTCTTGGGGATCGGATACGACAATATTGCGGACTGAGAGCCAAAAGGATATCCAATTGGCTTTGGAGAATGTGTTTGTGGATTTGAAGAAGAAGACGTTTCAATTAGGTGATCTTCAGCTACAGACGAAGGATATCGATATACCGTTGGATAACGGCTTCTACCGGTTGAAGATCGGGAATCTGGATTTGAGAAAGTTAGGTTTGAGGTTGGATCACGTACATTTAGTCTCGCCTTATTCTAAAATGGAATTCGCTTATAAACAGCCTAAGCATCAAGATTGGTTTGACGTGAAGGTTGGGAACGTAAGATTGAACGACGTGGATATTCCCGGATATTTCTCAACCAAGGAATTACGTGTGGGGGGACTCTGGATAAACGATGTCTTACTACAAAACTTAAAGAACCGGAAGATCCCGGTGGAGCCTCATATCGTTCCGATGATTTATGAAGGTTTACAAAAGGCTCCGGTCCGTTTCAAGATAGATACCGCTTCCGTTGCCAATTTCTCCGTGGTTTATGAGGAATTACCCGTTAAAGGTGATAAGCCCGGTAAGCTTTATTTTACCGATATGAATGGCCAATTTTCAGGTTTGACCAATATCGTTTCCTATCCGGAGCAATTCATCAGATTGCATGCGGACGGGAACCTGATGGGATCGGGGCATTTTACGGCTACATGGCAACTCCCGGTAGATTCATTATACGACCGCTTTCTATTGGATGCCCGTTTGGATAGCCTAGACCTGCTTTCCTTGAATGAGATCGTAAAACCTCTGGCGCCGGCGGAAGTAGTGAGCGGTTGGGCACAGGATGTGGTCTTTCATATGGATGCCTCAAGCCAGAAAGGACGGATACGGTTAGACTTCCCGTACCGGAAATTGAAAGTGGCTTTATTGAAAGAGAAAGACGGAGAGACCACACAAAAAGGTTTCTTGTCGAGATTGGCGAACTTAGTTCTACGGGATAATAATCCGGCTCATCCGGAGCGAAAAGATAGTAAATTGCGTAAGGTCGATATGGAAATTGTGCGAGATCCCTATCATTCCACGTTTAACTATCTATGGCAGATGCTAAGACCAGCCTTGGTGGAATCAGTCGGAGTCTCGAAAAAAGAACAGGATGCGGCCTTGAAAGTGGCAGGTTTCTTCACGAAGGTAAAGCGCTTTTTCGGTCTCGATAAAAAGAAGGATAAGCGGGAGGAGATTGATACAAATAATAAGGAAATAGAACCTTTAAAAGAATAAATAATGGAATATACAGTAAATCACTATCCGGAGAAACATCGTTTCGAGGTAGTAGAAGACGGCTTGACAGCCTATGTGGAATATCGTTTAAGAGGAGATGCCTTGGACATTATCCATACCATTGTCCCAAAAAACTTGGAAGGGCGTGGGATTGCGGCGACTCTTGTTGAAACAGCTTATAAATACGCAAAGGAACAGGGGTTGCGCCCTTTGGCTACCTGTTCCTATGCGGTTGTGTGGTTAAAACGCCATCCGGAGTTTTAATCCTTGATCGTAATACCTAACATTCTAGCGATGTCCAGTGCTTGTAAGGAGGTTACGGTAGCACCTTTCAACTCTCCTCCGGGAATCGAGCCAATACGTATACCGGCGATCTCGGAGGAAGTAAGATCGATCCCTTTCAAAGAGGTCCGGTGAAACTCGGCCTCTACTAAATTACAATGTTCGAATTCTACGTTCGTGAATTGGCAATTGTCCAATCCGCCTCCTCGTAAAAAGCATTGATTAAAAGATACGTTCCGGAGTTTGCTCATGGAGAAGATTACATAATCTCCTTTGCAATCCCGGATGGTAGTATGATTAAAGATTGATTCGGAGAAATTCGTTCCGGTAAGTTTACACCCAATGAACTCTACCCGGTAAAAGCCACATCCGGATAAATTTATATTTGATAGGTCACAGTTCTTAAATACCACATCGCTAAACTGAGATTTACGATAATTGCAAGCAATGAAACCACAATTGGTGAATAAGCAGGAATTAACGGATAGGTTCTGTTTAGATACGTCCTCGACGCATAATCCATTGAAAGAACATTCTGTAAAATCATCCTTTTGTCTGGATATACAATCCATCCAGTCCACATCCTCCCGTAAGTTTTTTACCAATCTAGGCGCTGTTATTTTCAACATGTTATTGTTTCCTATTTTAATTTAGATGGTAAAGATAACGGATTTGGGCTAAATAAACGATATCTTTACTTTATAGTTCATTTTAGCAATATCGGAAAAGTGTGTTCGGGATAAT
Source organism: Parabacteroides sp. AF19-14 (assembly GCF_003635485.1). Taxonomy (NCBI): domain Bacteria; kingdom Pseudomonadati; phylum Bacteroidota; class Bacteroidia; order Bacteroidales; family Tannerellaceae; genus Parabacteroides; species Parabacteroides sp. AF19-14. The sequence continues at coordinate 152,731 of NZ_QTMJ01000003.1, forward strand.
TCTTCTACTTTTGCCTTGAAATCCTAAGAATCATGCGAATAAAGACAACGACAAAGACAGAGTATCAACAACGTATCAATGTATTGGTTGAATACATAAATAATCACTTAGGCGAGGATATCGATCTAAATAAGCTGGCGGAGATATCCGGATTCTCTCGTTGGCATTTTCATCGGATCTTCGCAGAGTTCTTAGGGGAACCGGTTGGTACGTTTATCGTTAGGATGCGGGTCGAGACGGCCGCTCGGCTTTTGCGTTATACAGAAATACCTGTCAAGGAGATCGCCTATAAGGTAGGATATGACGTACCTTCTTCTTTGTCTAAGGTTTTTCGCCAGTTTTATGGGATTTCTCCAAATGAATATAGAAACAATAAAGATTATGTAATTATGGAACCGAATAGAATAATGCCCGATATGGAATTGAAGGTCGAGGTAAAAGATTTACCCGGCAAACAAGTAGCCTACATTCGTCTAAACGGAGGGTATAAAGAAATCGATTATCTGGGAACTTGGATGCGCTTGCTCCAATTCGCCAAGAATAAAAACATCCAGCCATTGAGTTTTTCACCGATCTGCTTGTACCATGATGATCCGAAAGTGACCTCACCGGATAAGCTGCGTACCGATATTTGTATGGAAGTCGCTCCTTCGGTTTGCCCTAAAGGGGAGATTGGTACGAAAAAGGTATTGGAAGGGCGTTTTATGGTCGCTCTTTATAAGGGAACTTATCAGCAATTAGGGGCTGTGTATGATACGCTTTACGGCAAATATCTCCCCGAGATGGGTCTTTCCTTACGAGAAGTGCCTAGCGGCGAGATCTACTTGAATGATCCTCGTAATACGAAGCCGGAGGATTTATTGACTCAGATTTATGTGGCGGTAGAATAATAAGAGCTAGAGAGGTTTCTGAAGTGAATAAATGAATTAATCTTGATTGCCGTCTTGTCTAATTAGCGGCAATCAAGATTTTTAATATTTTAGATGCGATTGTATGATGTGATAACTTATATACTTGCTTTTACAAATTCATTATCGATCCAATAAGTCGCTTCTTCGGAAGTGAATTTCAATATACAATAGCTCGGATCTATTACTCCTCCAGGGAAATGGGCGAACATCCAGTCAGACCAAAGGGCTTTCTTGATTTCCATATCGGAAACGATCTCGACCTTACCTGTTAACACGATACTGTCTCCTCCTTTCATAAAGCAAACTCCGGCTTTCGGGTTGAGTTGGAATTGTATCGTCTTATCAGAGAACGTGCCTGTAGAGAACCATATTTGGGAAATACCATCCGCTTTTATTTTTCCCATAGGAACCGGACGGGGATAACCCTCTTCCGTAACAGATGCGAGCATAGCGGTATCACATTCCGTTAATATGGAAATTGCTTTTTCCTCGATTAGCTTGAGGTCTATCATCTGGACGGGTATACATAAATCGATCATACATTTATCTTGTGGATGTTGATCGAGGGGGATGCTTTGATAGATCTCGAATGATTTGCCCGCACAAGGTTTGCATTGGTGTTTGGATGTAAGCGTGTACATCAAGCTCCATGCGGCGGGTATTTCATCCGTTCCTATCTCAAAATGCCCGATCGCATAAAGTCCTCCGGATAATAATCCTTTTGAGATCTCATTTTCTCCCTCTACCTCTTGAGGCACTGTTAAACCGATATCCACACTTAACTCCTTTCCTTCGTGTTGGTAAACTGATATAAGTTTATTTGCTGGACCGTTTATAAGTCCTTTTGGCCTGGCCCATTGCATAAGCTTTCTGATAGAGCTTGGGATCATGCTCATATCTCCTTGATGATGAAGATACACGATGTGTGTAGCTTGTAATTCTTTTAGTTCAAAAGTGTAATTCATAAGATTCTTATTTGTAAAAGTTCAATAGTGCAAACATACGGAATGACTATTCTTTCTGGTTGTAAAAAAACGACTTTTTATGTGATAGATTCTTGCGATTTTATTTTTAATCAAATATAAGTAAGCGGTTCATCCGCAGGATTTGGTAAAGTCAAGAAGTAAGAGGGAACGTCTCCCGCTAAACGCTTGAATTCTTTGATAAAGTGGGAATGGTCATAGTAGCCGCAATCTAAGGCGATGCTGCTTAAGTCCGTGTGTGGGGCGTTCCTCAGTACTTCTATGGCATATTGGAATTTTATGATCCGGCTGAATTCTTTGGGAGTATATCCGGTGGCATCCTTGAACTTACGTTGGAAATGCCGCTGGCAAATGCAAATCTTGTCGATCAAGTTTTGTACGGGTAGCTGTCCGCAGGACTGTTTTATAAATGAGGTGGCGTATATAATTTGTCTGTCTACTTGAATGGATTGGGTGAGAAGGCGTATAAGATAGCCTTCGATAATGCGGATACGGACGGAATCGTCCGGCTGTTCGCAAAGCATCTCGGCAAAGGAATTATCGAATAAAAGGTTAATATCTGAAGACTGGATGCGAAGATCGGCAAACTGTCCCAAAGGCTCATTCGTGAAAGCTGCCAGCCCACAGGGTTGGAAACGAACTCCTAGCATATGTAGGGAATCTGTCGTAGCGGTAAGATTGGAATAAGACCTCATGGGACCGACAAAAAAGGAACGATAAGGCTGCATGATCATTTGATGCTCATCCGCGGGAATTGTCATATTCCCGATGGAAAAGATGAAATCCGTGCAGCCGTCCGCTAAAATCTTAAAGCGTGTTCCTATTTCCGCATAACCTTTAAACACCCAAAACTTATCGATGAAGGGTGCTAAAAGGGCGCATGGGGTAAATTCTCGATACATACGATTTTATTCAAATAGTAGATCCTATGATTTGTTTTATTTCTTTTCCAAAAGATACATATAATCGCCATAACCTTCTTCTTTCATTTTTGCTTTGGGAATAAATCTCAGGGATGCGCTGTTGATGCAGTATCGTAATCCGCCCTTATCTGTCGGACCATCATTAAATACGTGTCCCAGATGTGCGTCTCCTGTTTTACTGCGCACCTCTATCCGTTTCATGTCATGAGAATTATCGGTATTTTCCATAACAAGGTCTTTATCTATCGGTTTTGAGAAGCTAGGCCACCCACAACCGGAGTCGAACTTATCAGTCGATATGAACAAAGGCTCTCCTGTGGTGATATCTACGTAAATACCTTCACGCTTTTCGTTCCAATATTCATTTTTAAATGCTCTTTCCGTGGCATTTTCTTGTGTTACCGCATATTGCTCGGCCGTCAGTTTGGAGCGTAGTGTCGTATCATCCTGTTTCTGGAATTTCTTTTCAGAAAGGGGCTTGCCGGTCGTTTTCTCCTTATTTGCTTTACGTGCGAAATCGAATAGTTCCGGACTTATATGGCAATAACCGTCCGGATGTTTGCCTAAGTAATCTTGATGATATTCTTCTGCCGGATAGAAATTAACTAATGGCTCCACCTCGACAACGATGGGCTTGGAGTACTTTTTAGCCAATGTCTCTATAGCCTCTTTGATGATAGGCAGATCGGCGGCGTTGGTGTAATAAATGCCGGTACGGTATTGCGATCCTCTGTCATTACCTTGCCGATTGAGACTTGTAGGGTCTATGGTCTTGAAGTATAGTTCTAACAATAGTTTTAAATCGGCTTGTTGAGGATCGTAGCTTACTTCTACTGTCTCGGCAAATCCGGTATTGTCGTTACATACCTGTTCGTAGGTTGGATTTTTGATGCTTGTTTTACCGTTGGCATAACCCACTTGGGTACTAGTAACACCATTGATTTGTTTCATGAAATGTTCTGTTCCCCAGAAACATCCTCCGGCGAAATAGATTTTACTTTGTGCATTCATTTTAGTTGTTTTAGATAGTTGATCACTCATTTTTGTTTGTGCGATTACTAAACCGCTTGCCAATAGCAAAACGATAGTCAAAATTACATGTTTCATCTTATATATATATTATTATATAACCAAAATATTAAGAAAATGGTTTCAACTAAAAGTCGTATGCCTTCATGCGGAGGATTATATGCTTGGCTATTATTTGATTTTTGTCCCACCGAATACCTCGCTCATATCCATATGGTCAAGAGCCGTGTCTATCTGATTGATCTCGGCGGGATTTATCTTTATATCCACAGCCCCCGCATTCTCTTTTAGCCGGCAGAGATGACGAGTTCCGGGAATAGGAACGATCCACGGCTTTTTTTGTAGCATCCAAGCTAGGGATATTTGTGCGGGAGTAGCATGATGCTCATCGGCCAGATGGTTTATGAGATCTAGAAGAGGCTTGTTCTTCTCGAAACTTTCTTTTTTGAATTGCGGCATAGTTGCCCGGTAATCATTTTGAGGGTTGAATACGCTTTTGACATCATAGCAAGCGGAAAGTAAACCGTTTGCCAATGGCGAGAAAGCAACGAAGCCAATGCCTAATTCCTCTAGAGAGGGGAAAAGGTTTTCATGCCAACGTGCCATCATGGAATAACGATTTTGTATGGCGGTTATAGGACAGACCTTATGCGCACGGCGAATATAGTCCTCGCCCGCCTCTGATATACCCCAATGTAATACTTTGCCTTCCTTGATCAAGTAGGCCATCGTGTCAGCTACCTCTTCCGGTTCTACTTGGGGATCTATGCGATGCTGATAGTAAAGGTCAAGATGGTCTGTCTTAAGTCTCGCTAAAGAGCCTTCCACGGCTAAACGAATCGACTTCGGTTTAGAATTCGGGATAAGGGGATAAGGGCCACATTCGCTAGACTTATCAAAAGTGAGTCCAAACTTAGTAGCGATCACGATTTTATCACGAAATGGCTTTAAGGCATCGCCTAAAAGCTCCTCATTGTCATGAGGATTCGTGTTTGTACCATATACTTCGGCCGTATCGAAGAAGGTATATCCCATATCAACGGCGAGGGCAAATAATTCCGTCATCTCTTTTCTGTCGGCAGGTGCGCCATAAGCATGGCTCATACCCATGCAACCCAATCCTATAGTTGAGACCCTAAGTCCGCTTAATCCCAAAACTCTGTATTCCATATTTATTTATATTTTATCTGAGCGCAAAGTTGGGAAGAAGTATCTCCACCGGTGTAACAACAATTGCGGATATAAATACAATTATTTCGGTTTTCTGTAAAAATGGTGATACAATCCGTAATCTGTATTCATTCTGTATGATTGGGTAAATGTATCTTAGCGGTCAAAAAATAATAGAATATGAAGAGTAAAATTATTGTAGCTTTATTAATTATGAACATGGTAATAAGTGCTTCCGCACAAAATCAGAATCAGTATGGATTGGTATATCGCGATGCGGTAAGTGAAAATGTGGTTGGAAAAGTAAATATACATCCTGTCTCGTATGAGGTTGGAGGTATAGGGGTAGTGGCGAATATCTATACTCCTGCGAATTATGATTCCTCAAAAGAGTATGTAGCTATTGTTGTTGCTCATCCTAATGGGGGCGTGAAAGAACAAGTTGCGGGTCTCTATGCGCAACGGCTGGCAGAGCTTGGATATATAACTATCGCTGCCGATGCGCGTTATCAAGGAGCAAGTGGTGGTGAGCCTCGGAATACAGATCGTCCGGCCAACCGGATAGAAGATATTCATGGTATGGTGGATTTCATATCTCAATATCCGGGTGTAGATGCCAGTCGTATAGGTGCGCTTGGTATTTGTGGCGGTGGAGGTTACACGCTTGGGGCTGCACAGGGTGATAAACGTATAAAGGCGGTCGCTACACTCAGCATGTTTAATTCGGGGCGTGTACGTCGTAATGGTTTTCAGGGTTCCCAGATAAATACCATACAACAACGTTTAACCCAAGCGGCCGAGGCTAGAAATGAAGAGGCCAAAGGCAAAGTTCTATACACGGGTGAGATGAATATCTCCGATGAGGAGGCGGCGAAACTCCCGTTTGCCCTATATCGTGATGGTTATGAGTATTACTTTAAAACCCATGCTCATCCGAATTCGACATTTCGCTATACCATGAGCAGTTTATTGGATCTTATGACTTGGGATGCTACGGATCATATCGACTTGATCGACCAGCCTTTGCTATTGATCGCCGGAAGTGATGCCGATACAAAATATATGTCTGACGAAGCTTTTGAAAAGGCTACCGGAACAAAAGATAAAGAGATGTATCTTATTCCAGGAGCGGAGCATATCAAAACTTATTTTGTCCCGGAATATGTGAATCTAGCGGTAAATAAAATGAAAGATTTCTTCGGGATGAAATTGTAATTTGATTAAATTTGTACGATCTAAAATGGGGGTATCATGAAATATGACAAAGATAGTGTTATTATCTCTGATAGTCTGAATGGACTTGGGACAGATATTTATAAAGAGTACCTGTCTCATGCCTTGTGTTTGGGTGGAGCATGTAAATTCGAGTTCAATGGAAATCCATTCGAGTTACATGAAGGAGATTGTATGATTGTGCGTAAAGGAAAACTGGTTGAGAAGATCACCCCCTCCGCGGATTTTAAGGTTAAAGTCATTTATGTCACTCCCCAATTCATTGAGCTTTGTACTCCCCAGAATAATTATGGAATGAAAGGCCAGTTATCTTTGTTCCTGAATCCTGTGATGCGTCTGGATCGCGAGCAACAGGATATCTGTAAGAAAGATTTCGAGAATATAGAGTATAGGTTTAACAATGAAAACCATAATTTTTATCGTGACATAATGATTAATGTGATCCAGACAATGATTCTGGATTTCTTCGATTTTCACTCACATATTTATGGGGAGGAGAAGATCTCGGCCCAATATGCCTCCATTATGAGTAAGTTCCTGCAAATGCTGGAAGATGGGGTTTATCGCCAACATAGGGATGTTACTTACTATGCCTCGGAATTATGCGTGACGCCGAAGTATTTATCGGAAGTGACGAAAAAGGTGAGTGGCTATGCAGCAAATTATTGGATTAACCGTTATACGATATTGGATATATCACGGCTTTTGCGTGATAAGTCATTATCTTTCGTTTATATTTCCGATTTGTTTGGTTTCTCTTCTCCCTCTTATTTCAGCCGTTATGTGCAGCATAATTTAGGTATAAAGTCCTCAGATTATAGGGAGTGACCTTGTAAGCTAGCTTCACTCCTTTCCTTTTCGGTAAAATTTGTAGTTGACACCGACTTTTTTGTATTGTCTCAAAACTCCTTTGGTCGTAACTTCGCAACGAGGAATAGGTATAAATAGATGATGGAAAACTATTTATATATAATGTATAATCAAATTAATAAAGCCATGCAAAAAATTATGAGATCATTATTTATCGCGACATTGTTGTTGGTATCGATGGGAATGGGTGCCTATGCGCAGGAAACAAAAAAGACATTTACTCCGGAGCAGCAGGAGATGATAGATTTGTCTAATGCGAAATGGAAATGGATGTCAGAAAAAGATGTGGATAAGCTCGACGCCCTCTTCCACGAGAACTCTATGTTTGTACATATGGGTGGTTCGTGGGGTAAGCAGCCGGAGCTTGATGTGATCCGTACGGGAAACATACATTACAAGCATGCGGAGATACATGATGTAGATGTTAAATTCGCCGGTTGCGCCGGAATCGTATATAGCCGTATTCATCTTAATTCGGTAGTTGGTGGTAGGGAGGTCAGGTTCCCTTTCATCGTGACTGAGACGTACGTGAAGGAAGACGGACAATGGAAACTTGCTACCTTAGCATTTACTCGTACGGTAGGAGAATAATGATAAATACATATGAATATGAGACAGAACTTTCTAATCCGGCTTTTCTGCCTATGTTTGTTCCCGGTTTTCACCATGGCGCAAAATATGGATAATTTCAGACAACCGTACCCCTTGGGTACTAAGTTGCCGGAAGCGTCCGCGAAGAACTTCATTGGTCAGGCGTATATCGCTCCGATTACGGTTAATAGGGAGCTGAATGTCCCAATGTCTAATGTCACTTTTGAGCCTCGTTGCCGGAATAACTGGCATTATCATAAAGGGGGGCAGATACTTGTCGCGTCAGCAGGCATAGGCTACTATCAGGAAAAGGGGAAACCGGCCAGAAGATTGTATCCGGGGGATATCGTGGAAATTGCGCCTGACGTGATTCACTGGCATGGGGCGGCTCCGGATAGCTGGTTTGCTCACGTTGCCGTAAGTTGCAATCCTCAAACGAATGAGGCGGTGTGGCTCAGTCCGGTGGGAGAGAAGGAATATCAAGAAGCGACAAGCCAAGCGGAGAATGTGTATGCCGAAGCAAACCGGGTATTGGAAGCCAGGGAACAAGCCATTGTCTCTATCGCGGCGTACACGGGCAAGGGAGACTTGGCGCATCTGAGACAGGCGCTTGTGAAAGGACTTGAATCCGGTATGACCGTTAATGAAGTAAACGAAGTACTAATACATGCCTATGCTTATTGTGGATTTCCTCGCAGCTTAAGAGCCATACAGACATTTATGCAAGTCATTGAAGAGAGAAAAAGCATGGGAATTAAAGATGTAGAGGGTCGTGAAGCCTCTGCTATCGAGGCCGGTGGGAGTCGATATGAGCGGGGACGGGATATTCTGGCGGAAATATCGGGTACGTCTGCTTCTGTCCCTAAAGCCGGATATGCGGTATTTGCCCCGACGATCGAACGTTTCCTCAAGGAACATCTGTTCGCGGACCTTTTTGAGCGCGACTTATTGACATATAGGGAGCGTGAATTGGCGACCGTGTCTGTATTGGCAGGCGTTGGCGGTGTTGAACCTATGGCTTACGGCCATATGTCAATTTGCTTGCATCTGGGTATTACGCCAGAGCAACTTACGTCTTTGCTAAATATCGTAGAGATAAACCTAGGTAAAAAGAGTTCAGATCCATTACGTGATGTGCTCGGACAATTAACGGATAAAAAATGAATCAGAAGAATATGAAGAAGATTTTATTATTAGCATTATTAATACCCGTGTTTGGAATGGCAGATGCCCAGGATTTAGTGATCGCTAAACAAGGGCATTTCTCAGTAGGAGGACAAACCATACAGCGTCCGGGTACGTATGACAACAGTAAGTTTGTCGGTTGGGCTACCCAAGTCGAGACCGGGCAGAGCTATCGTGCGGATCATGCTTTCGTGGATTTCCAAGTTCCGGCCCATGCGAAAAAATTGCCTTTGGTTTATGTTCATGGTTATGGTGGCTCTGGGGTATGTTGGCAAATGACACCCGATGGGCGGGATGGTTTCGCTACTCTCATGTTACGCCGGGGATATAGCAGTTACGTGATGGATCTTCCCGGTCGTGGCCGTGCCGGAAGGACATCTGCTACGACTACGGTCAAGCCGCTGGCCGATGAGATGTTCTGGTTTGACATCTGGCGTATCGGGATTTGGCCGGAATATAACAAAGGTGTGCAGTTTCCGTCTGATTCAGCCTATCTATCGCAGTTTTTCCGGGAGATGACGCCCGATATCAGTGATCACAAACAAGATGTACCGGCAATCAATGCCTTGACGGAAAAAATAGGGGACAATATCCTTGTAACACATTCGGCGGGAGGTTTCCCGGGATGGATGGCCGCTATACAAAATCCGAATGTCAAGGCTGTCGTTTCATATGAGCCGGGTGGCTATGTGTTTCCCGAGGGGGAGGTGCCCGATCCGATCGCCGGACTTACCGGTGGGGCGACTGGAGTAGCTATTCCTATGGAACAGTTCTTGCGACTTACCCGGATTCCAATCGTAATGTATTTCGGTGATTATATTCCGGAGACTCCATCAGAGAATCTTGGTGGCGAGAATTGGCGTGTACGTCTGCAAATGGGACGTAAATTCGTGGAGGCCATAAATAGGCATGGGGGAAACGCGACCTTAGTTGAGTTGCCCAAGATCGGTATTTATGGTAATACCCATTTCTTGATGCAGGATTTGAATAATGGCCAACTAGCGGATCTGCTGGGCGAATGGTTGGAAAAGAATGATCTTGGCAAATAGCATTGGGAATGGTTCTTTTAAGAACTTGCTGATTTTACATTTTGTTATCGGATTAGATAATCGGTAATATATCCTCCCAAATATGTTTCTTCAAGTCAACGCAGCCATTCTTCTTGAAGGTAATGCCTTCTTTCTCCAATAATCCCCGTTGTTCCGCCCAGTTGGGAGCTAATCTGCCTTGGCTGTTTACCACCCGGTGGCAAGGCAGGTTCAGTTCTTTCGGGACGTTGAACATTGCCTGCCCTACCATACGGGAACATTGTGGCCTTCGGGCGAGCTTGGCTAGCTGCCCGTAGGTAACCACACATCCTTCTGGTATCTCTCTGACGATGTTATAAACTTCCGTATAAAAATCAGCCTTCATTGATTCTGGTTTTTATTTTCGCCCATGCGTGTGTATCGTATAGGGAGGAGTTACGCATTGTCTGATACATCGTCTTGAAACGTGACATCGGGATCGTGAGACTTAATAAGTTGCTTTCCACATATGGTCGGACCGAGGGATCGAAGAAACCAAGGAACGTGCGGTGACCTCCTTGTCTATTTTCGTTGACAGTGAGCGTGATGGTGGAGCTGCAACCGGAACCAAATGGTGTGGAGACGGCATCCGGATTATTGTTGTCGAAAAAGGTCCAAGTAATTAACCCTGACAAGATATCCGGAGTTGCGAGGAACAAAAGCCCCTCTACCTTTTCAAACGAGGTTAATCGATCGATCCTTGCGAAATGGAGGTATGGGAGGGAGGACCTTTGTACGTTCATGCCTTTTATACCCTCGACTACCATTTCCGGAGTTTGCTTATATCTCTCTTTTAAAGAGACAAAATTGGGGACATGCTCTGGCATAGGGGTGAATCCTGTATAAAACTTTCCACCTCCGCAGCCAACGCTATCTCCGTTCATACTGATAATCTCGCCTTGCCTAATAGCGGGAAGGGCCTTGAATAAACAGCCTTGTGTCTGCTTTAATTCTCCAAGTAGAGAATCGGAATACCAGAAAGCGATCGGCAATTCCGCCTTTAGAGAAAATGCTTCGTAATAATTGTTGATGAAAGTTTGAATATCCATATGCGATTGATTTAGGTTGATTTATACTTACCAATCGATTTCCGGGATGCCTTTACCCCGTAAGAAATCATTAGCCTTACTGAAATGCTTACAACCGAAGAAACCATATTCGGCGGAGCGGGGAGATGGATGTACGGTCGTTAGGACCAAATGCTGGCTCGTATCGATAAGGGAAATCTTGGCTTTTGCGTAACTACCCCATAACATGAATACTAGATTTTCCCGTTCGTCGCTTAATTTCTTGATAACGGCGTCCGTGAATGTTTCCCATCCCCTGTTCCGGTGCGAACCTGTTTGGTGGGCACGGACCGTGAGGACGGAATTCATCGGAAATACGCCTTGGCTTACCCAACGATCCAAATTCCCGGAGGAAGGGATCGGTTTCCCAAGATCATCGTAGATCTCTTTGAATATATTCATCAAGGAGCTGGGAATCGCCACGCCATCGGGTACCGAGAAGCAGACCCCGTAGTATTGCCCCGGATTTGGATAGGGGTCTTGTCCCAAGATAACGACTTTTACCTTCTCAAACGGGCATGCGTTAAATATATGGAATATCTGGGACCCGGGAGGAAGTACGTGCGCTTGCTTATATTCGTTTTTGACAAATGTCACCAATTGCTCGAAATAAGGCTTGTCAAATTCTTCTTGCAGACGTTTTCTCCAACTTTCATCTATTCTAACATTCATGGTGTTTTTCTTATTCTTCCACCAAAGGTACGGAGAAAAGCTTAAAATTCGAGGATTTTGTGTAAGTTTGCCTTCCGATTTGAATTTAAATAAGAAAACATGATAAGTTACCTTCAGATAGATAAGCTGACCAAGAGCTTCGGTGATTTGGTTCTTTTCGAGGATATAACGTTCGGAGTCGCACAAGGACAGAAGATCGGGTTGATCGCTAAAAACGGGACGGGTAAGACTACCTTGTTGAATATTATCGGTGGTAAGGAGGATTACGACTCGGGTGAGGTGGTTTTCCGGAAAGACCTGCGGGTCGGGTATTTGGAGCAATCACCTTCTTATCCGGAAGAACTGACCGTGCTACAGGCTTGCTTCCACTCGAAGAACGAGACTGTCCGGTTGATCGCTGAGTACGAGGAGGCGATGGCGAAAGAGGATCATTCGAATCTGGAGGACATCCTTACCCGTATGGATAGCTTCAAGGCGTGGGATTATGAGCAAAAGGCGAAACAAATCCTCGGGCAGTTGAAGATTCATAACTTCAATCAGAAGATCGGGGAATTGTCCGGAGGACAGTTGAAACGGGTAGCCTTGGCGAATGTCTTGATCACGGACCCTGAATTGATTATCTTGGATGAGCCGACGAACCATTTGGATCTGGAGATGACCGAATGGCTGGAAGATTATCTGAGCCGGGCCAATATCAGTATCTTGATGGTGACGCACGACCGTTACTTCTTGGATCGTGTTTGTAGTGAGATCATCGAGATCGATAATAAGCAAATCTATTCGTATAAAGGTAATTATAGTTATTATCTGGAGAAACGCCAAGAGCGTGTCGAGGCGATGAACGCCGACGTGGAGCGCGCGAAGAATCTTCTCCGTACGGAACTGGATTGGATGCGCCGCCAGCCGCAGGCACGGGGCACGAAAGCGAAGTACCGTATCGATGCCTTTTATGAGCTGGAAAAGAAAGCGAAGCAACAACGGGATACCGGAAAGGTGAACTTGGACGTGAAGGCTTCTTACATTGGTTCGAAGATTTTCGAGGCGGTGAATGTAAGCAAACGTTTCGGTGATTTGAAGATTACGGAGGATTTCAACTATATTTTTGCCCGTTACGAGAAGATGGGTATTGTCGGGAATAACGGTACGGGCAAATCTACCTTTATCAAGATGCTGATGGGGGAGGTGGCTCCCGATAGCGGCCATTTCGATGTCGGCGAGACCGTTCGTTTCGGTTATTACAGTCAAGATGGCTTGAAGTTCGATGAGCAAATGAAAGTGATCGACGTGGTGCAGGCGATCGCCGAATACGTGGATTTGGGTAACGGACAGAAGATGGGTGTCTCCCAGTTCCTGAACTATTTCCTGTTCACGCCGGAGAAACAGCATAGTTACGTTTATAAATTGAGCGGTGGGGAGAAACGTCGCCTGTATTTATGTACGGTATTGATGCGTAGCCCGAACTTCTTGGTGCTCGATGAGCCGACCAATGATCTGGATATCGTGACCTTGAACGTATTGGAGGAATACCTTCGTAACTTCAAGGGGTGCGCTATCGTCGTTTCCCACGACCGTTACTTTATGGATAAGGTGGTAGATCACCTGCTGGTTTTCCGGGGTAACGCCGATATCAAGGATTTTCCCGGCAACTATACGCAGTATCGGGATTGGAAAGACGTGCAAGACCAACTGGAAAAAGAGGCGGAGGCTGCTTTGCAAGCGAGACAAAACCCGGCTCCGGAGAAACCGTCTCGTCCTGTCAATGAGCAAAAGAAAAAACTCACTTTCAAGGAGCGGAAAGAGTTCGAGGCCCTAGAGGAGGAGATACCGGCTTTAGAGGCGGAGAAGGCGGAGTTGGAGACCGCTATGAGCAGTGGTACTTTGTCTACGGACGAGCTTATGGCTAAATCTCAACGGATCACCCAAGTCATGGAAGAGATCGACGAGAAAACGATGCGCTGGCTGGAGTTGAGCGAGCTGGCATAAGTAATAAAGAGGAATGAGCGAGACTAAACCTGTACTTTGGAACCGGAATTTCGTCCAATGTTGTATCTCTTACTTCTTGATGAATTTCGCCTTTTATATGTTGATGCCTACTATGCCGGTCTATCTGGTAGAGGAATTGGGCATCAGCACGTCTGAGGTGGGGATGGTCTTGTCTAGCTATACGATCGGCTTGCTGTGCGTGCGCCCGTTCTCGGGATATCTGGTAGATTGTTTCTCCCGCAAACCGTTATATGTATTCGCCTTCACGATATTCGCCTGTCTGTTCGCCGGTTATTGGTTTGCGATGACGGTCTATACGATCATGGCGGTTCGTTTCATCCAAGGCGGGTTCATGGGACTGACCTCTGTTTCCGGCAATACGATTACGATAGACGTAATCCCTTCCAAGCGAAGGGGAGAAGGCATGGGCTTTTACGGATTGACGATCAATCTCGCCATGTCTTTGGCTCCTTTGGTGGCGGTCGGGCTGTACGATCGGCATGGTTTCTTCTGGATCATAGGGGTCGCTTTGGTGATCGCATTGGTCGGGATCGGCTCCGTCGGGCTGATCCGTTATCCGAAACGGGAGAAAGTGCCTCGTCCGGCCTTCTCGTTGGATCGTTTTATCTTGGTAAAAGCGCTTCCTGCGGCCTTGGCCTATTTGCTGGTCGCTATACCTTATGGGATGTTGCTCTCGTTCGTGGTATTATATGGTAAAGAGATCGAGGTGCCGGACCCCGGCTACTTCTTTATATTTATGGCGATCGGTGTAGGGACGGCCCGTTTGATTTCCGGACGGTTGGTGGACCATGGCAAGATCCATGTCGTGTCCATCGTATCCTTGGTCTCTTTGGCGATCTCGTTTTCCGTGTTCGCTACCGTACATACATCGTTTGTCTTTTTCGCTTGCGCCTTGGCGATCGGTATCGGTTTTGGCGTGAGCGTACCGGCTTTTCAATGTCTTTTCGTGAATGTCGCTCCGCACCATATGCGCGGTACGGCCACTTCTACCTACTTGACCTCTTTCGATTTCGGGATGGGGATCGGGATGTTATCCGCCGGCTTTATCGCTACCCGTGCCAATCTGGCTACCGCCTACGGAGTCGGGGCGGTTTGTTGCCTTCTTTCCTTATTCGTCTATATCCGCTTGGTAAAAGCCTCGTACGAGAGGAATAAGCTGATTTCTTGATCCGCTTGATTCCCGGTTTCGTCTAAACCTACGGCGTACTTCGTCGATTCTTCCTTTTCTAGCGGGAAACCTCACCCTATATTTGTATCAAAGATCACAGAGAAATAGTTTTTTAAGGTTTAACAAATGAAAGGAATAGGTAGTATGAAACGTTTAGTAATGGCTATGTCAGCCTTGTTGGTAAGTGTGACAATGAGTTTCGCGCAGGGATCGAGCTTACATAAAGAACCGTTTGTAGTCAATGTGGGCCAATTGGTAAGCTATCTGGAATTACGTCCCAGCCAGATTAATGAGGTAGCGATGATCAACGATTATTTTAGGGAAAAGCAAAGCGAGGGCTTGAGGGGAAGTCATAAAATGCGGGATAAACGGATGCGGCAAGCCGTATTTGGCAACTTAAAGTTGATGAAAAAGGCGTTAAGCACCGATCAATATCGGAAATACGTGGCTTTGATCAACGTAACGAACAATAATAACCGGATGACGAGCGAGCTTTCCTTCCCCGATGTTTATCTAGCCGATAAATAAGTAAAGGATAGATGTAAAGTATCAAGCTATTGCATAAAAAGTATCTTGTGACTGTATCTATTCTATAAACCACGTCGTGGTCTGTATAGATCATGTCGTGGTTTTTATAGATCACGCTGTGGTTTGTATAATCCACGACGGAGATTATAGAATAGATATGGTATCGTATAAGAATACAGCTAGGCTTGTATAAGAATATATCTAGGCTTTTGCTTGTTTATAAACGGTGTCTATGATGAAATAGATAGTGTTTATCGTAATATGTATTACAAAATGATTGCTATATGCCTTGATATATATCAATAACGTCAATTGTTTGCAAAAATTAACCGTATTGAAGAACAATGTTATAAAACATACTGTTATATTTGCAGTAACAAAAAGAGAAAGATAGAAGATGCGGAAACGCCGCATTTATTAGTTAAGGTCTTAGTTTAGGTTTAAATTTTAGGTATTATGAGACGTTTAGGTATGATGGTAGTCGCTTTAATGATGGTAGCGACAATGAGCTTCGCTCAAAAGGTTAGTGATTCAAAGAGTATGAGTTTCGATAAGCTAAGCAGATATTTGCAGCTTGACGCAAACCAGATCGCTGAGGTGTCAGAGATTAATACTTACTTCGAGAATCAATTAGGTCAACCCCTGTCTGCGGAAGCGCTTTGCAATAACGCAAGACCGGAAGAAACTCGCAACGCATTGTTGTGTAATTTGAAACTGATGAAACGTGCATTGACTAAAGATCAATATCGTAAATATGTAGCGTTGATTAATGTGACTCGCGCTAATCAGGAAGATAAGGTTTCTAATCCGCTTTTGGACAGCTATTTGGCTGAGAAGTAATTAAGCCAATGTGATTGGGCTATGTGTTTTTAAGGTTTTTGTTTAGGTTTAACAATTTAAGGTTTTTAGGTATTATGAAACGTTTTGGAATGGCAGTCGCAGCCTTATTGATGTGTGCGACAATGAGCTTCGCTCAGAAACCGAGTTTGAGTAGAGAACCGTTTGTGGTAAGTACAGAGAAGTTAGCGAACTATTTGCAATTGACTCCGAGTCAGTTGGACGAGGTAGCTAACATCAACGAATATTTCATCGAGATGCAGAACGCAAGTGTAAAAGCTAGCGCTAAATTGCAGGACAAGAAGATGTATCAGGCGGTTTACGGTAACTTGAAGTTGATGAAGAAGGCTTTGAGCCCGGATCAATATCGTAAGTATGTTACTTTATTGAACATCACGAATAATAACAACCGTACACTGGGTGTTAATACGTTCCCGGAAGTGTACTTAGCGGATAACGCAAGTAAGTAATTTATACTATATAAGAGTGTGTCCCCCACTATTTCCTGTCAGAAGGTAAATAGTGGGGATACTTTTTTTTAAGGCTTGCGTATAAATCGAAGAAGATTGTGTAAGTTTGCGGCGTTTTACAAATAACGCTTAATTCGAGTCATGACAACACAACAACTATTAGTCCCTTCTAATGCTACTTTGAAGAGAAATGTAATGGACTACTCCTTAATCGTGGTAGGTTCATTTTTGCAGGCACTTAGTTACGTGCTTTTCCTAGCGCCTTACAAAATCGTACCGGGAGGTGTGTATGGTATCTCTATCGTAATCCACTATGTGACGAAAGATTTGTTCCCGTTCTTCCCGGATGGTTTGCCGATGGGTGCGACGGCGCTTTGCTTCAATATCCCGTTGATGATTTTGGCGATGAAAAAGATCGGATTGTCTTCCGGCCCGAAGACGATCGTTACTTTCTTGCTGATCTCTATATTTACCGACTCATTATCTTATTTCCTTACCGATCCATTGGTGGAGAACGATGCCTTTATCGCCGCCTTTTACGGTGGAGCTATTTTAGGATTGGGTGTGACTTGTATTTTCCGGGCGCAAAGTACGAGTGCCGGTACGGATGTATTGGCACGTGTGATCGCTAATGACTCCAACTTGAAGGTTAGCAATATGATCATCGTATTGGATTCCGCGGTCGTATTGTTGGGCTTGATCGTGTTTAAGGATTGGGCGGTACCTTTGTATTCTTGGTTTACTATTTTCGTATATGGAAAGATCGTGGAGATGTTCCAGACGGAGAACCCGAACCGTGCTGTCTTTATCGTTTCCCGAAAGACAAAGGAAATGCGTGATTTGATTGTCGATAAAATGGGTATGAGAGGAACATTTATCCATGGTAAAGGCATGTACGAGGGACATGAGACCGAGATTATCTTTACGATTGCCGAGCGTAAGGACATGCCCCGCTTGAAAGATGAGGTAAAAGAGATCGATCCGAATGCTTTTGTATCTACGATGCACGCTAGCAAAGATTCGCCAAGACCGGGTATTTGATTAATAATTTTACTATCTTTGCCCCTCAAAACGAATAAATATAAGATAGTAATGCCCAACATCTCACAAAGAGGAGTCGAAATGCCCGCTTCCCCGATCCGGAAGCTGGCTCCATTGGCCGATGCTGCCAAACAGAGAGGAGTTCATGTGTATCACCTGAATATCGGTCAGCCCGACCTTCCCACTCCGCGAGCGGCACTCGACGCGATCCGTAATGTCGATCGTACGGTGTTGGAATATAGCCCTAGTCAGGGATATCGCAGTTATCGCGAGAAGTTGGTTGGATATTATAAAAAGTATGATATTAATCTTACGGCTGACGATATTATCATCACTACCGGTGGTTCGGAGGCTGTTTTGTTTGCCTTCTTGAGTTGCTTGAATCCGGGTGATGAGATTATCGTACCGGAACCTGCTTATGCTAATTATATGGCATTCGCTATCTCGGCAGGAGCCGTGATCCGGACAGTGACGACTACGATAGAGGAAGGATTTTCTCTTCCGAAAGTAGAGAAATTCGAGGAGTTGATCAATGAGCGTACCAAAGCGATCCTGATCTGTAACCCGAACAATCCTACGGGTTATTTGTATACGCGTCGTGAGATGAATCAAATCCGGGATATCGTAAAGAAATATGATCTTTATCTTTTCTCGGATGAGGTATACCGGGAGTTTATCTATACCGGTTCCCCGTATATCTCGGCTTGTCATCTGGAAGGTATCGAGCAGAACGTGGTATTGATCGATTCTGTCTCAAAACGCTATTCGGAATGCGGTATCCGTATCGGTGCGTTGATTACGAAAAATGCCGAAGTGCGTAGTGCCGTCATGAAGTTCTGCCAAGCTCGTTTAAGCCCGCCTTTGATCGGACAGATCGCGGCCGAGGCCTCTTTGGATGCTTCCGAGGAGTATGCCCGTGAGACTTACGACGAGTATGTGGAACGGCGTAAATGCTTGATCGATGGCTTGAACCGTATTCCCGGCGTTTATTCTCCCATACCGATGGGCGCTTTCTATACGGTGGCTAAACTTCCGGTGGATGATGCCGATAAGTTCTGCGCTTGGTGTCTGGAAGAGTTTGAATACGAGGGTCAGACGGTCATGATGGCACCGGCGTCGGGTTTTTACACGACACCGGGACTTGGTAAGAATGAGGTTCGTATGGCCTATGTCTTGAAAAAGGAAGATTTGGCGAAAGCTTTGACGGTGTTATCAAAGGCGCTGGAAGCTTATCCGGGAAGAATGTTATAAATGAATTTAGAGCTATTTATCGCCAAAAAGATACATTTCAGCAAGGAGGGGGATCGAGAGGTTACTCCTCCCGCTGTTCGTATTGCCATGATCGGGATCGCCTTGGGATTGGCGGTGATGATTCTTTCGGTGGCGATCGTGATAGGCTTTAAGAAAGAGGTCCGGAACAAGGTGATCGGTTTCGGTTCGCATATCCAGATCACGAATTTCGATAGTAATTCTTCCTATGAGTCGCAGCCGATAGCGGTTAGCGATACTTTATTGAATGCGCTCGATGCATTCCCCGGTATTCGCCATGTCGAGAAATTTGCGACGAAGCTAGGCATCTTGAAGACTGACCAAGATTTTCAAGGGATTGTCTTGAAAGGGGTGGATACGGATTATGACTGGACTTTCTTCAAGGATAATTTAAAAGAGGGCGAGATCTTTACGATCCAGCCGGATAAGAACTCTACGGATGTTATTATTTCCAAGTATTTATCAGATTTGCTAGGACTAAAGGTCGGGGATTCTTTCCTGACTTATTTTGTACAAGATGACGTGCGTGCCCGTAAGTTCACGATCACGGGGATTTATGAGACGGGCTTCCTTGATTATGATAAGATGTTCGTAATCGCTGATATTAAGCAGATACGCCGCTTGAACGGTTGGGATAAAGATCAAGTAAGCGGACTGGAGTTGCAGGTGGACGACTATGATCGTTTGGACCAAGTGGCCGAGGATATTTATTTCGATCTGACGGAACGGCAAGACCGAAATGGCAATACGTTCTACGCCCGCTCCATCAAGGAATTGAACCCGATGATCTTTAATTGGCTGGATGTGCTAGACATCAATGTGGTGGTTATCTTGGCGCTGATGCTTTCTGTCGCAGGGTTTACCATGATCTCCGGATTATTGATCATAATCTTGGAACGTACCAATATGATCGGAATCCTAAAAGCCTTGGGACAAAATAATAACAGTATTCGCAAGATCTTCTTGTATGTCTCTTTCTTCTTGATCGGCAAAGGAATGTTGTGGGGGAATATCATCGGTATCTCTCTTTGTTTGCTTCAATCTCATTTCCATATTATACAATTAGACCCATCTATTTATTATTTGGATGCCGTGCCTATCGATCTGAGTCTATTTTCACTGTTCCTTTTGAATATAGGGACATTGGCCGCCTCCATGTTGATGATGTTAGGACCTTCCTATTTGATTACGAAGATTGATCCGGCCAAGAGTATCCGTTTTGAATAAAAGCCGTATCTTTGGCATACGTTCTAGTTTTGCCGGATTGATATGACAGATCTTATCTCTAAAGAAAAGCGTAGCTATATCATGTCTATGATTAAGGGCAAGAATACAAAGCCCGAGATTATAGTCCGTAAATACCTGTTCCATTGTGGCTTTCGCTTTCGTGTGAATGTAAAGCGCCTTCCCGGTACCCCTGATATCGTATTGCGTAAATATAAGACCGCTATCTTCGTGAACGGCTGTTTCTGGCATGGGCACGAGGGTTGCCCGGAATTTCGTCCTCCCCGTACCCGGGTAGAGTGGTGGACCGAGAAACTAAACCGGAATAAAGCCCGGGATGCCCGTGTACGTGAGGAATTACGAGCGATGGGCTGGAATACGATGGTGATTTGGGAATGCCAGCTTAAACCCAAAGAACGGCAAGCTACTTTAGAAAATGTCGTCCGTTTATTGGAAAAGACGTATTTGGAATCTACTTACCAAGCAAAGTTTACCCCGGCCTATCCACTATTAGAGGAAGAGGAACTTCCCAAGGTAGCGGAAGAAGAAGAGTGCTATGGCGTTGTAGATGACTAAAGTAACCACACTAAAATTATTTCTATGGAAGATGTGTAATCTTTCTTCTCCCTATAAGGTGCATTCATTAATCCATTTCATCTATTGCTTGTTCTATTATCACATTTTTTAATGTGATGATATAAAAGCTTGCGTCACTTGTTTTATAGATACCATAATTCACATGTTCATATCCATCTATATAAGATACTTCATATTGAACGAATACGTTGTTTGGATTATCAAGTCTTTGTTCCTCTGTATCATTGTTAGCGAATTTTTCAACGAATACAGTTGTTATCTTGGATACTAATCCTTTTAATTTTGCACTCTTATCTAAATGATGTTCTTCTTCGAAACTGATATTATGGTTGGCGAACATATATGGTTCTGTTTTGTTGCCGGTTATTGTTGAATATTCTCCTACCTGAATAGGATTACCACAACATTGCATCATTGAAGGGTCGTATAATACATTACATTGGCTTTTATATTCTTTTAGAGAAACTTGGTAACCTATCATAAAGAGAGCGGCTTCCAATGCTCTTAGTTGTTTTTCGGGAGGTAACAGGTTTGAAAAATTGGATGAATGGGATAGTATTTCTTTTAACAGCCAATTTGCTCTAAGGTTGTTCTCCAGATGATTCCCATAACGTTCTGTATTTCTTAGTAGAGGGAATCGTCCCTCTACAGGATCTGGATTTCTATTAGCTTTGCCTCTCCCATTTGCATAAGCGAACTTTAAGTTTTTCGGTACATCTTCAAGATGCCTGTCATCACAAAATCTCTTGACAAGAAGACCTAATGCGGCTCCTACACGGCTGTCATAAATGACAAAATCATTTATATACAAGGAATAAATCTTAGTAAATCCGGAATTCATATATACTACTTGGTCATCGGACTCTGGTACTTCTATTTTCTCGCTAGTCAATATCATTTTGACGGATTCCAGATACTGAACTAGTCCTTGTTCTTCGTCTATTTTTTCGATTTTTTCCTTATTTCCACGTAAAACACCTCCCCATTCCAATATCTTTAAGCAGGTATCTTTACACAGTATATCATCTTTTGTTTCAAGGCTTTTTTTCAAGCGGCAAGATAGTTTATCCAAAATATTAGAACTTTCTTCAAAGCTGCTTCCTTTAATTGTTTTTCCCTCTAAGTATTTTACTCTGAAATCCCAAGCGTAGTTTTCATAGGCATTGTAAATGGAATTGCATTGCCATTCTTTTTTATTTCTTTGATTTATATATTGGTGTGTAAAGCCAGAGTCTATTTTGGGTACAAACCAATTGATGAATTCTATCACTTTTTCATCTTTGTAAAAGTTGCTTTTTTGATTTATATAGCTTTTCATATCCTATGTTTTTTAGATTAACTTATTAA
Organism: Parabacteroides sp. AF19-14; assembly: GCF_003635485.1. Classification (NCBI taxonomy): domain Bacteria; kingdom Pseudomonadati; phylum Bacteroidota; class Bacteroidia; order Bacteroidales; family Tannerellaceae; genus Parabacteroides; species Parabacteroides sp. AF19-14. The sequence continues at coordinate 174,917 of NZ_QTMJ01000003.1, forward strand.
GTTTCCGTTAAATGAGTACGGTTACCTTATAGAGAATGGACTTCCTCCATTCGCTTTAGCTCATAACTGCGGATTTGCATCACGATGCAGTGCAACTTCGTGTCGTGTATCAACTGCCGTACTTTGGGGGCTGCGGCATATTTCTTTATCTGTTCCACGGCCTCTTTCCATTGAGTCTCAGCTTTCTCTTCCGTGTCCTTGGAAGAAAGATATTTCAATTCAAGGATATAGCTATGCTTCACCTCATACCGGAGCAGGTCTGGCATAAGGAACAGATCACAATAACCGTGGTTCAACTCTACTTCCGGTGCGGTTAGGTAATAGGCGTTCACGCTTAGGTAGGCGGTGAAGAAGCCTTGTATGTTTCGCTCGCCCTCGATAGCGCTGCGTACGGACGAGTTCTCCTTATAAGCATTGGCTATAAATTCGAGGCTTTCGCGCCAATGGCCATCGTAAGCCATATCATAGAACATCAAGCCTAGGTCGTTCAAGTTGATATGACGCTTATCTTGATATTCCTCTAGCAAAAATTCGTAGTACTGCTTGCGCACGTTATTGTTAGGGATGCTTAGCACCAGATAATTCCCTCGTTTAGCTGTGATGGTCAGCATACCGTAATAAAAAAGCAGGCTGGGGAAGATTTCCGGGTTAGCGATCTGGGTCGCGGGGAAGGTGGTTATCAAGTTTGTGACAATCTGCCCTTCCTCCGTGATCTTACGCAATACACCCTTGCGATTCCCGTCTAGCTTGTCCAGTTGGATGAGTCTTTTCATCTTATTATAGTCCGTGCGGGTATTGGGGTCGATCATCTCTTTGGGTGATTTGCCCAGCGTCATGTAATTGCGTAGATAGTAAAGCACCATGTCGCAGTTGAATATCTTTGGATCATGGTCTAAACTCTCTTCCGCGAAACAATAATTGTCGTACCACGGTTTCATCTCTTGGATCATCGCATCTATGTCTGCATCTGCCGGGAGTTGCCCGGTTTCTTTATAATATTGGAACATGATGCGCACGTCCGTCTCGCTGAATCCCAGCATCATGTTGAATCTGTGGTCGGTACTGATATTCCAGCCGATATTGAATCCGCTGGTCAGATCGTCCAATGTGACTGGACTTACGCCGGTCATAAAAATGCGTTCGAACATGCCCTTGAATTTCTTGAATATCTCGCGATAGAATCCGCTGGCATGAGTCAAGGCATGATATACCTCGTTGCCTTGCTCGTTGAGGACAACGTTGGTGAAGTTATCATATTCATCGATGATGAGATAGAGCTTGGCGCCATATTCAGCCGAATGCAAGTCCAGATAATTCAGTTTACTAACAAAGTCTGGTTGCGCTTTCATCTCCTCAGCATAACCCGGATAGTAATACGGTTCATAAGCTTTTCCGAATATGTCCATCACCATACTACAATAACGGTCGAAATTCTCAGCTAGTGAACCACTACCACCACTGGCACGCGAGAAGTCGAGATAAACTACCTGAAACTTTCCTTGCAATGGTGTGGGATGGTTGCCTATCCACAAATTGCCGAAGCGTTTATCGAACTTTTCTTTTTGCGTAATGTCATAGTAAGCCCGTAGCATGCTTAAGAAAATGCTCTTTCCGAAGCGGCGAGGACGGATAAAGAAAAGATTTCGAGGTTGTTTTTCCAGCAAGGGCAAGTACATGGTCTTATCCACATAATACATGTTCTGCTCTACCACTTCCACGAAATTGGCAATACCATAAGGGACTTCTTTTACATTTTCCATAATCGCTCCTGTTCTTTTAGTTCATACTTATGGGAATGAGTCAAAGGTAATCCATTCTTTTAGAAGAAACAACGGAAAGAGAAAGAAAGTTGAAGGCAGATGGTTGGGCGCATATGTACCGGTACGAAACCTAGTTTTTTAATCGAAACGTATAATCTTTTCTGCTTCTGAAAAGTCGGTAAATACGTATGTAGCCATTAAACATAGGTTGAATAAACTCCAACAGGAATAACCAACCGATAGTAGGGCTTTGTTGAAGCATTCGAGCCGATTTGCCGAAAACGATTGCCTTGATTATAAAACGTATCAAATATAATAATACGGCGATCAAGGAGATTAGCCAATTGCCCTGTAATCCGATGACTACCGTAGCGATAACCGATGCTTGGAAAAGGTAGAAACAAGTGGATTCGAGATGATAGAATGTCAAGGCGCTTCCTTTGTAATACCGTTGAGTGGCAGCACGGGAAACCTTCATCTCTTTCCAGATTCCAAAACGTTCGATTTGATCCATTTCCGTTAGGCTGTCCGGGGTATAAATTACTTTCGTATTCTCCTTGGTCGAGGCTTCGTTGATGAATAAGTCATCGTCTCCCGCATGCAAGTTCAAGGATTGGTAGTAACCTTTATGCTTGAAGAATAACTCTTTCCGATAAGATAAATTTCGTCCGTTTCCGGTATATGGGTGATGGGAGAGGGCGGAAGATAGATAACGTAAACCCGTCAACAAGTTATCATAGGCGATCAACTTATGAAAGAATCCCTTGTAGTTGCTGTATTTGCAGTAGCCCAAGACAATACTGGTCTCGGGTGTGTATCCACCAACCATGGCGGATAACCATTGATCGTTGAGCGGTTGGCAATTCGCCTCCGTGAATAGAAGAATATCGTATTTGGCCGCTTTCACACCTAAGGTAAACGCCAGTTTACGGCGGCTTAGGTAGCGAGCGTCCGAGGGGACGTAAGTATGATACAAATGTTTATACTCATTTTGAAAGAACTTTAGCGTATCGTCGGTATCGTCGCTCGAGCCATCGTTGATAACGACTACCTGATATTCAGGGTAATCTTGTGTAAGTAACGCAGGAAGGTGTTTCTTGAGGTTCTCAGAATCATTTTTAGCGTATATGATGATGGATACGGGGAGTTTATTACCTTCCTCTAAGGTATCATCCGTTCGTTTTGACGCACGTAAAGGGCGGGCATAAGCGATCAGATAATAAAGAGATAAGATAACGAACCCTATCAAAGAGATCCCCAAAAGGAAAAGCTCTGTAGTATTGAGTAGAAACATAATAATGTACCAATGTATTAAATGTCAATGTGCTAAAACGACAATATACCAATGCGATACCTAAAACGTATTCGCATGGGTATATTGGTATAGTAGCGAAGCGCTATTACCTCTTTATTATATCGTATCGGAATAATAGGCTTTCGGTAAATGACGGCAGTTGTATTGGGAGGCCATGACCTCGCCATAAGCGCCGGCGGAACGAAGGGCGATCAAGTCGCCACGATGAGCCTTATTCAACTCTACATCCTTACCGAATACATCCGATGACTCACAGATCGGGCCCACTACATCGTAAGTCTCTACTGCCTCATCGCTGCTGATGTTCTCGATACGGTGATAAGCGTCGTACATCGCCGGGCGGATCAATTCCGTGAAACCTGCGTCAAGGATAGCGAATTTCTTCGTCTCTCCTTCCTTGACATATAATACCTTAGAGATTAATGTTCCGCATTGAGCGACGATCGAACGTCCCGGCTCAAAATGTACCTGTTGACCCGGACGTACTTGAAGCAGTTTATGAATGGCCGCGAAATAGTTATCGAAAGCCGGGATCGATAAATGATTCGGGTGATAGTAATCGATACCTAATCCACCTCCGAAGTTCAGGTTCTCCACCGTAACCCCGTGAGCTTCCAGTTCTTCCTGTATCTCGTTGAAACGAATTACCAAATTGCGGAAGCTAGACATATCCGTGATCTGTGAACCGATATGGCTATGGATACCGATCAACTTCACATTCTTCATCTCCTTTAATTTATTCAGTACCCCTCCTAATTGGCTAAGGTTGATACCGAATTTATTTTCCTTCATACCCGTCGTGATCTTGGCATGCGTATGGGCATCCACTTCCGGGTTGATACGAAGGGCGATAGAGGCTACTTTATTTTTAGCGGCCGCCAGCTCATTAATGATTTCCAGCTCAACGGCAGATTCTACGTTAAAGCAGAAAATATCATTGTCCAGTCCTAGGTTGATCTCCCAATCCGCTTTGCCAACACCAGCAAAGACAATCTTATCGGCAGGAAAACCGGCATCTAAAGCTGCCTGTACCTCGCCGCCACTTACGCAGTCTGCGCCAATGCCGTTTGCCGCTATGATGGAAAGGATACGGGGATTGGCATTCGCTTTCACGGCATAATGCACGTGGTAACCATATTTCCCAGATTCGGTTTTTACTACGTCTAATGTGTCTTGCAATAGCTTGACATCATAATAATAAAAAGGCGTAGAAAGCTGTTTGAACTTTTCTACAGGAAATGTTCCTTTGAGCATATTATACGAAATTATATAAAGATAAATAAGGGCAGTCTGTAAAAGGCCGCCCTCGTTTGTTTTTATTTGTTGTTAAATAAATGATCGCTTAGAGCTTGCAGCGCTCTCTGCTTGTCCGAGGCCTTAATCAGCAAGGAGACGTTGTAGTTGCTTCCTCCGTAGGAGATCATGCGAACCGGGACATCCTTCATGGCCTGTACGATACGAGCCTCGAAGCCGATGTTATCCCATTCTAGGTCGCCAACCACACAAACGATAACCATATCCTCGTCTACGGTCACGGTTCCGTACTTCTTCAAATCGTCAACGATCTCTTCCAGATGCTTGCGGTTATCGATCGTAACGGAGACACCCACTTCGGAAGTCGTAACCATATCGATCGGAGTCTGGTAGTTCTCGAAAGTCTCGAATACCTTACGCAAGAAACCTGTAGCTAGCAACATACGTCCGCTCTTGATCTTGATAGAGGTAATATTGTCTTTGGCGGCAACCGCCTTGATCTTACCTTTCTCGATTGCGTTAGAGATCAATGTACCCGGAGCGTCCGGCTGCATCGTATTTAACAAACGAACCGGGATGTTGTTCAATTTAGCCGGCAATATACAAGTCGGGTGAAGTATCTTGGCTCCGAAATAAGCTAATTCGGCAGCTTCCTCGAAATGCAATTGACGGACTGGAGACGTTCCCTGTACGATACGAGGGTCGTTATTGTGCATACCGTCGATGTCTGTCCAGATCTGGATCTCTTCCGCACCGATAGCCGCGCCGATTAAGGATGCGCTATAGTCGCTACCACCCCGTTGCAAGTTATCGATCTCGCCGTAAGCGTTGCGACAGATATAACCTTGCGTGATGTATAGGTCGGCGTCCTTATTATCAGCGAGTAATTTCACCAATTTCTCTTTGATATAGACAGGGTCCGGTTCCGCGTTCTTATCCGTACGCATATAATCCAAAGCCGGGATCAATACGGATTTCACGCCGCATTCGTTCAAATAAAGATTCATCATACCCGTAGAGATCAACTCTCCTTGTGCCAAGACAACCTTTTCCTCGAACAAGGTAAACAGATCCTTCGTGAACGTACGGATATATTCGAAATGAGATTTTATCAGTTCTTTGGCCTTCTGTTTATATTCCTCGGTGCTGTATAGTTCCTCAACATGGCCCATATATTTCATGGCAAGCTTGTTGATGATCTCATTCGCTCCGTCTGGGTTCTTTTTGTACAGGTAGTCGGAAATCTCGACTAACGAGTTGGTTGTACCCGACATGGCTGACAATACAACGATCTTACGGTCTCCCGTGATCAGTTTCGCTACATCTTTCATTCTCTGTGCAGATCCCACAGAAGTACCGCCAAACTTTAAAACTTTCATCTTCTTTTGTTCTATATTAAATTGTTTTCTTTTTCAATCGAATGCGACCGCAAAGTTACAAAAAAATTATTCTCTGACATCACTTAGACAGGCATTCTCGCATTTTACTATGCGGGCAGGATAATTATGCACGATCGTATAGTTATGAGTGGTCATAATCACCGCCGTTCCCTGCTGGCAGATGTCGTGTAAGAGTTGTACGATTTGTCCGCTCGTCTCCGGGTCCAAGTTGCCGGTCGGCTCATCCGCCAGTATCAACTTGGGGTTGTTCAGAAGGGCACGGGCAATAACGATACGTTGTTGTTCCCCGCCGGATAGCTCATGCGGCATTTTATAGCCTTTGTCTTGCATGCCTACCTGACGGAGCACGTTGTCTATCCGTTCCTTGATCTCGCTTTTCTTTTTCCATCCGGTGGCTTTCAGCACGAATTCCAGATTCTTGGAGACGGAACGGTCGGTCAACAATTGGAAATCTTGGAAGACGATACCTAGTTTCCTACGCAAATAAGGGATATCCTTCCGCTTCATCTTGGTGAGGTTGTAATCCATGATACGTGCCTCGCCTCGCAAGATCGGTATCTCGCAATACAAGGACTTGAGCAGGCTGCTTTTACCGGAGCCTACCTTCCCGATCACATATACGAACTCTCCGTTACGAAGCGTGAGGCACGCGTCGTATAATACCCTGTTTTCCTCACGGCATATCTCCACGTTCTCTAATTTGAGTAGAATATCTTCTTCCATAGAATTTATCAACCTTTATGTCTTTTCTTTAATTCACGGGCGAGGTCTTCCAGACGAAGTCCCTTGCTTGTCAATAATACGATTAAGTGGTAAACCAAGTCGGATGCCTCATAGATGAAGCCGTCTTCGGTTCCGTTGGTCGCCTCGATAACGGTCTCTACCGCTTCTTCGCCGACTTTCTGGGCCATGCGATTCACGCCTTTCTGGAATAAGGTAGTCGTATAGGAACCTTCCGGCATTTCTTGACGGCGACGCTCGATGAAGTTCTGCAAGTATTTCAAGAACATGATATCCTCTACGTTCTTCTCGCCGAAACAAGTATCCGCTCCCGTATGACAAACCGGTCCGGCTGGAATCGCCTTGATCAATAATGTATCGTTGTCGCAATCCGCCGTGATGCTAACCACTTGCAACGTATTTCCGCTACTCTCTCCCTTCATCCACAAACGGTTTTTCGTGCGGCTAAAGAATGTAACCTTACCCGTACTTACTGTCTCATCATAAGCTTCTTGATTCATGAAGCCCAACATTAATACCTTACTAGTGTTGTTGTCTTGTACGATAGCGGGAATTAATCCGCCCATTTTCTCGAAATCTAATTTCATCTTTATATATAATGTGTTATATCCTTACATTGATCCCCTCGTCCTTGAGGTATTGCTTCAAGTCGCCTATCCGTATCTCGCCGAAATGGAAAACGCTGGCCGCTAAAGCCGCGTCCGCTTTCCCGTTGGCGAACGTATCCCGGAAATGTTCCATCTTTCCCGCTCCACCGGAGGCGATTACCGGGATATGCAGCGTATCGGCTAAGGTAGCCAGAGCGTCATTCGCGTATCCGTCTTTTACGCCATCATGAGTCATACTGGTAAAAAGGATCTCGCCGGCGCCACGACTTTCCGCTTCCGAGGCCCATTGAAACAAATACTTATCCGTCGGGACACGCCCTCCGTTCAGATAGCATAGCCAGTCGTTGTTCTCGAAATTAGCGTCGATAGCGACTACGCATACCTGACTGCCGAAGTTCTTGGCGATCTCCTCGATTAATGCCGGGTTACGTAAAGCCGCCGAGTTGATCGAGACCTTATCGGCGCCAGCGCTAAGCAAACGATCCACGTCCTTCAATTCATTGATTCCTCCACCTACGGTAAAAGGGATGCTGATATGAGCCGCCACCTGCTTTACCAATTCGGTGAAAGTCTTTCGCCCCTCGTGTGAAGCGGTAATATCCAAGTACACTAATTCGTCGGCCCCCTCACGGCTGTACTGGGCACCCAATTCCACGGGATCTCCAGCGTCGCGAAAGTTCACGAAGTTGATGCCTTTTACGGTCTTTCCATCCTTTATATCCAGACAGGGAACAATTCTCTTGGCTAGCATATATCTATTTAATTATTTCAAGTAAAACGAAGTAAATCTTTCAACTGGATCTTCCCCTCATAAATGGCCTTGCCGAAAATGACGGCGGGAATCCCAGCCTCAGACAGTTTCTCTATATCCTCGATCGAGCTTACGCCACCGCTCGCTATGATATAAAGGAAGGGGATCTCGTCCTGTATCTCTTTATATAGCTCGATAGCCGGGCCTTGAAGCATGCCGTCCCGCGCGATATCTGTGCAGATCACCTTGGTAATCCCTTTATCGTAATACCCTTTGATAAAAGGAACCAATTCTTGGCTGGTCGTTTCCTCCCAACCACTGATAGCGATCTTCTTTTCCTTGGCATCGGCCCCTAATATGATTTTCTCGCTACCGAACTTGCCGATCCAAGAGGTGAACATTTCCGGGTTCTTCACGGCGATACTGCCCCCGGTTACCATCTGGGCGCCGCTTTCGAAGGCGATCTCCAGATCATCCTCTTGTTTCAAGCCCCCTCCGAAATCAATGATCAAGGAAGTCCGGGTCGCTATCCGCTCAAGGATGCGGTAGTTGATGATGCGTCCCTCACGGGCTCCGTCCAAGTCTACCACATGCAAACGCCGGATGCCGTTACCCTCGAACATCTTGGCCACTTCCAGAGGATCTTCGTTGTAAACCTTCTTGGTAGCGTAATCTCCTTGCGTCAACCGGACGCATTTGCCATCTATTATATCTATAGCGGGAATAAGCTCAATCATATCTTTAAAAAGTTTTTCAATATAACCTCTCCTACCGATCCACTTTTTTCCGGATGGAACTGCGTTGCGTAGAAGTTGTCTTTGTGTAAAGCGGCGCTGAACGGAAGGATGTAATCGGTCGTAGCAGCCGTGTATTCATTTACAGGTACATAATAACTATGTACGAAGTAAACAAATTTGTTCTCCAATCGCTCATTGAATAGGCCGCTTTTAACGTTTGTCAAAGTATTCCAACCCATGTGAGGAACCTTGTCTTCATGCTTTCGCGGAATGAAACGTTTCACTTCCGTAGGGAAGATTCCCAAGCAATCTGCGTTTCCCTCTTCCGAATGCATGCACATCAATTGCATACCGAGGCATATCCCGAGTACCGGTTGCTTTAGGTTCAAGATCACCTGATCCAATTTATGCTCCCTTAAATACTCCATGGTCGTGAAAGCTTCACCTACTCCGGGAAAGATAACCTTATCCGCTTTATTTAATAATTCCGGATCAGCCGTGATGATCGGGGTAACGCCCAACCGCTTCAAAGCGTAATCTACCGAGTAGATATTTCCGGCATTATATTTAATAATGGCAACGTCCATTGTTGTTAAGCTTTTATATTGAGTCGCAAAAGTAACAAATTATCATTACATAATTATGAATAGCGAATGAAAAGTTCCCAAATGAAATGTATTTGTGATAAACTGGTGTGATCGGAAAGGGGAAATGGAGAAAGGGACGATCGCTGATGTGGCCCTATGGGAAGAATATTTTAGCGAAAAGTTTATTTTTTTTACGCCAGCTATTGCAGGTTTAAAAATAATACTTACCTTTGCACCGCAATCGAGAGAGATAGCAATAAAAGAAAAGAGGTTCGGTAGTTCAGCTGGTTAGAATACATGCCTGTCACGCATGGGGTCGCGGGTTCGAGTCCCGTCCGGACCGCCTCTTTTTAGAAATTCTTATTGATTACAAAATGGTTCGGTAGTTCAGCTGGTTAGAATACATGCCTGTCACGCATGGGGTCGCGGGTTCGAGTCCCGTCCGGACCGCCATTTTACAAATAGAATAAAGTCTCGAAGCTTATATGGTTTCGGGACTTTTTTGTTTTATACGATGAGGCATAAAGCCATTCTTCTTTGTTTCGCAATATATAAATTAAATCTATTCGTCTAAAAAGCGCTTCAAATCGTAGTACATCGAACGGGTTGCATCATTCTGATCTTTTTCGGAAATAAAATCAAATCCACTTTTTTGATAGAATCCGACCGCGTCGTGGTAGGCGTCTACTGTAATAAAACGGCAACCGGTACGGTTCCCATGGGTGAACATAAACTTGATCAGACGGATAATATCCTTCCTATCCTTTGGCCCGCATATTCTTCCGATATGGCCAGCCTGCCTATTTTAACGGCAGGATAATGCTTCCTTCGTTTGGTATTGGCTAGGTTATATTATTGGGCTTATGTGATATTTGTGGAGAATGATGTTGTAAGTAAAAATGCGATAATCTTGACGTTTTGATTGAAAATATGGGATTATGATGGCAGAGCCTTTTTGCGAACAGAAAAAATGGGGAGAGTTTTATGGTTAAATAGCCCATTTTGCCCTGTTTTTTTACATGAATACCCCTGTTGGGAGACGAAAGTAATGGGATTAGGTAACGCGAAAGCCTGTGTTAGGCCACGCTACCGTATGTGTTTGGCGATACATACGGTAGGAATTGGGTACGCGACCTATAGAAATGGGCGATGCATCCGTATGAAAAGCACCTTTCTCCTGCATAAATATGAGATAGGATGAATTAATCTCGCTAGAATGAAAGGGTGTATTTAAGCAAAGTGTTATAATACAATTGATTGCTGATATTTTTTCTCGTATTTGGTAACAGCATGTACCTTTCCCGGAAAAAACGATTCTCCGGGGCTTCAGATTACATATTGTCATATTGTCAATTTGAGCGTATTACTTATCTTTTGAGTCCCCCCTGTCGTTGTAGCTGTTTACTGAATACAAATCTTAAGTCCTGTCCTTTACTATTTCCTGCAGCAATTCGATTACGCTGTCTTTCTCTTTTAGCATCCGCTCATATAGGGCGTTCTTCTCATTGTATAATTCGATAACCTTATCGATAGGGTTGAAAGTGGGCTGGCAATACATCATGGAAGCGATAGCGCTATCATTAAAAGTGCTCGATATGATGTTAATGGCGCTACCTTCTTCCATTTCCGTAATGGCTTCTACCGGAATGTTCAAAGCAGCGGCGATCTTATCCAAGATTTGTTGTTCCAGCGTCTCTTTTTTCTCATAGCCAGAGAGGGTCGCCTGCGATACTCCTATTTCTTCCGCAAGAACGTCTTGATTTACATTACGCCATTCTCTCCACCGGCGTATATTAGCCCCATGGTTACATTTCTTCGCTGTCGTTTGCATTGCTTAATTAGTATATAATATTCAATCAGACAAAAGTATGAATTTAATTTGGGTGATGCTTGTTTGATAGAGTAATATTTTATCTGGTGGAGATAAATATATTATGTATCATTGCGATAGGACGTATTCCGATCCCTGCTTATGCGGATCTATTATTAATTTACCGCACTAGGCTGGCAATGCGGGCAATAGTAAATGCTGCCTCCGAGGTAAGCCTCTTTCTGTATCCGTTCGCCGCAGATGGGGCAAGGGTCATGGTAGGTGTTCTTCGATAGGATCGTGCGGTAATTACCTAAGGCGCCGTATAGATCCTTCTCCGTATCCCGGCCTCCTTGGCGGGTCATCTCTTTCAGCGTGGATTTGACGGTGTTGAAGAGGCGGTCTGTATCCTCTTCTGATAAAGTCGATATTTTTCGTTTCGGGGAGATCCGGGCATTGAACAAGATATCTTGGCAGACTCCGTTGCCCAGGCCCGGAATACGTTGCTCGGTGGCGAGTAACGCCTTCGCGGATATATCTTTCTTGAGATTCCGGATGAGACTGATAAAATAGGCTTTATCGAATCTCTCGTCCAACGGACATAGTTTATGGATGCTACCTTGGTAATAGGGATTGTCAAACTCGCCTTTGAAAGCGTAAATGGAACCATACATCGAAACCGTGAAAGCTAGGAACGAGTCATCCTCGAATACGATCATAAGCTGATATTTCTTCGGGGCCTTTTCCGCGGAGGTATAATAACGCATATTGGTTCCGTCTCCGATTAAGAGGTGGGTATCCGTGTCCATAAGGATGTCCACGAATGCGCCATAGCCTTGGGCGCCTAGGACCGTTCGTCCTACCAGCCTATTGGAGTATTCCGCCGGATCGCCATTATAGAACGTGAAACGGTGAGGACTGTTCGACTCGATAACATGCGCTATTCGTTTACCCTTTAGCGTTTCGCTAGCCTGTTTGCCAATGGTGGCGGATTCGGGAATCTCAATCATATTCGTATTGTTTTTAGAGGTGACGGGGTAAATATAGGCATATTTTCCATACCAATATTCATTGATACGGAAAATAGGAACCGGACTTTAATTCTGGGTCGGATAAAGGGGCTTTCCTGTCTCGTCCACATCTGTCCAGTCTTTTACGTTGACACTGGCCAAAGTGACCGAATTACCGTTGATTGCCGCTTTAAATAAATAAGAGTTTCCCGCTTTCAACTCGCCATCCGGAAGAGGGATCTGGGTGGTATAGGTGCGGGTACTGTTTTCATTGTCGGCGGATATTTCCAGCGTGAGAGTCATGGGAGCCGTATGTCTTATCGGCAACATGATATATTGGGCGGTTAATCCGTTTATGCCCATCTTATCCGCTTTTCCGAAGGCGGTAGCAGGAGTGATGACACCTGTGCCCAGATCCATGGTCGCCCCGGTTTCGGGAGGTGTGATCATGGCGGAGACCAGTTGGTTGATCGTGATGCCTTCACCGCCGGTTAATTCTACTACGACTTGGGTAGCCACATGCCCATAAACAATCGGTATATTGATTTGGGAGCTATTAACATCCTGTTGTATGGCGCTCCACCAAAGATAATCGATACCGTTGAAGAGGGGTTCGGATACGCCACTCGTGAATGTAGGGGGGATCGTGGAGAAATTGTCGGATACGGCGTAGAAATTATAAGTGCCATTGGAGAGAAACATTTTATATCCGTCACTTCCTGTTAACACCCCGGGAGATGAGGTTATGTAAAGACCTGACGCCTCGGGGCTTCCCTTGGTTCCTGCGCTGCTGTTAAAGACATAAACCCTGCTTTGTATTCCTTTATTCATGGGAGACATGGAACGTAATAGGTTCCGGCCCTCCACGGAGGCGTTGAAGGTCACCAACGTACTGTTTCCCGGGTCCTCGTTTCCCGAAGAGCCGTTTGGGGTTGTTCCATCCTCAAAAATAATCGTGTTCTTGTTGCATCCGGCGAGGAGTAACAGGAACATCGTGCTAAATGTAAGCGCATTTGCCGCTTTCAGTAAATTCCGTATCATATAATTTGTGTTTAGTGAATAGTCTATATAATACATTTTGCGAACCGTTTTGGTTCAGAAAGCGGCAAATGTTTTAACCTTAATCTATCGGTTTCACGTAAGACCAGTGGGTTTGTATGATCTTCCACTGGTTGTCGGGGTTGCGTCTGTAAACCTCGGTGCAGTTCCATTTTATTACCTTGTCGGATAAGTAGCTATCAAGGTTGAACGTGAGTACCGCTATGTTTTGCGTGACTTGTACGATCGGGCGTATCATGTCGAAATGATCTGCCGGAGGAAGTTGCATACCTTTATAATAAGTGCGCAGTTGTTCCAATCCCTCTATTTTCGTCTCTAGGGAAGGATCGAAGTAAATCACGTCGGTGTCTGAAAGCTCTACGAATGCCATCGGGTCGGTCGAAGCTAGAGCCTCTTTTTCAAGGGAGATGATCATCTCCGGGATGTTCTCGTTTAATGTTTTGTTCTCCATATTCTTTTGTTGTGCGTTAACGGATAACGTGCTTCCTAATATGAGAGCCGCTATCCATGATTTGTATTGTCTCATGATGCTTTATTTATTGATAGAGGCAAAATTAGACATACCGAATGGAGTTCGTATAATACGTATAAAGGAGGAAATAGTACTTTTTACGGTTTTGTATTCCTGCGATAGTTTAGCGGGGTCATGTTTGTTTGGGAACGAAATAGACGGATGAAATAGGATGGATCCTCGTAACCTAGAGCTTCCGTTATGGCGGATATAGGCAAGTCTGTATAAGTCAATAGCCGTTTGCTCTCGATTAGTATTTTGTTTAGGATGTATTGTTTAGCGTTGATGCCCGTAGCGTTTTTCACGATCTCATTCAGGTAGTTCGGGGTGATGCAAAGCTGATCGGCATAGCTCCGGATGGAATGATCTCGCTTGAAGGAATGGTTTACTAACTCGATAAATCGGTCTACATAGATGCTTTTAGATCGGGCGTTTGTGTCTGGAGGTAAAGCGTTCGAGCTAGCGTATAGCCTGTTGAGCAACATTAATGTCTCGTACAACAAGGCCCGGAGTAAGTGTTTGTCTTTCGACTGATAGTCCTTGATCTCTTTATCGATCTCCGAGATCAACTCGGAGATGCGGCCATAGGCTTTCTTGTCGAGACTGAGCTTGGAAGACCGTCTTTCCGTATGGAAATAAGAGAGGTTCCGGAGAAATGCCGGATCATTGAAAAAAGAGAGCAGGAACTCTTCCTCAAAGATAAGAGCGAATCCGTCTTGTATCGTTTTATCGTCCCATTTACGTATTTCGCCGGGCCGGGTAAAGATGATATCTTGAGGCTTTACCCGGTTCGCTTGATGATCGATAAGGAATTCTCCCTCCCCGCTAGTGATCAATGTTATATCGTAATACGTCAATATATGTACGGGTTGTTCCTTGAGATACTTCTTGATCGTGTTCAAGGGAACGACGTCGATAAGTAGCTCATCGCCGTATTTGTGTTTATAGAAGTCGTATTGCGGTATATTAAGATTCATCTGCTCATGTCTTTTATTTGAAAAGCATAGGAGCGAATTGGAGGAGATAAGCCCGCCAATTGGCCCAGATATGCCCTCGGGTGGATTCTACGTACTGGTATTTCATACCTAGGCTATCCATTCGCTGGCGGAATTGCTGGTTTGCGTCATACAGGAAATCGTCCTTTCCGATACCGATCCAGAACAATTGATAACCGGATCTCTTGAGGTTTCCTAATTTCTCGTCGAGATTCGTGTACATCGGGCTATTCGGGTCTACACCATTGGCGCTGAGTCCGGCGGAGAAAAGTCCTATATAGTTAAAATAGTCCGGATAATTCAATGATATATATAATGTATGGAAACCACCCATCGAAAGTCCGGCTATGGCCCGGTGTCGCTTATCCGGGATCGTACGGTAACGGTTATCGATGAAATGAATGATCTCGGTGAAACTCTTCTCATACGAGCCATCCTTATAACCGGGGAAGCTGTTGCTCATGGCTGGCTTGTAATTCAGGTTATCGGGCGTTTCGCCGGGAGCGGCCTGCTTGCTGGGATTACCGTTTGGCATAACGACAAGCATTGGCTGTATCTTGCCTTCGGCAATCAAGTTATCCATGATACGGGTGGTACGGCCAAGCTCCAGCCAAGCGTTCTCGTCACCGCCACTGCCATGTAACAGGTACAGAACGGGATAAGACTGGATGTTCTTATCGTAAAAAGGAGGCGTATAAACGCTAAGTCTTCGTTCGCTCCCGAGGATGTCCGAGTGATACCAAGTGGTTGTAACATTGCCATGAGGTACGTCACGTACTTGATAATAATCGCCATTTCCCCCGTTGATATAGAACAGGCTGAACAAGGTGCCTACGTCACGGCAAGAGAATGGGTTGTTTGGGGCGATGTTATAAATACCATCTATATTTAAACGATAGGTGTACATTTCGGATGGCAGTGGGGGAGTCGTATAGCTCCATGTACCGTTTTTCCCTTTCGTCATCTGGCCATTGCCCTCGCTGGCTTCCCAGTCTCCTTTTACGGAGACGGACTTCGCTTTTGGGGCTTCTACATAGAAAGTGACGCTATTGTCTGGGTTGATCACGAGAGGTTCTACCTTATCGGTCTTGAATCCTACGTTCTGTTGGGCGAAAGCCATGGATAGCGGCAGTAAGAGAGCCGCGAGTAATGCTAGTCTTTTCATCTTATCTATACGGTTTAAAGAATTAAGTTATAGAGACAAATATACGATTTATTTCGGAAAAATAGAAGTTATACTTACTTGGCACTTGTAGTATATCTTTTTGGGTAAAGTAAGTATATCTTCTTTAGTACTTGCTGTATATATTCTTTTCTGGTTAGGATGATTCTTGCTGATTATAACTAATACATGATTTCACGTTACTACCTTTGCGGCTCTTCTATTGTTAATTAGTCTTATGTGTTTGCACAGTATTTGTTGTTTTGTGCGGCACATTTTTATTAAAAGTGTGCAGTGTTTGAAAAAAGTATTTATCTTTGCGACCGTTTTGTAATCAAGAAAAGTAAAACATGAAGAAAAAAGTAGTATTAGGTGCGGCATTGATGATGATGCCTTTGGTTTCTTTCGCTGGAGGATAT
This sequence comes from Parabacteroides sp. AF19-14, assembly GCF_003635485.1. NCBI lineage: Bacteria > Pseudomonadati > Bacteroidota > Bacteroidia > Bacteroidales > Tannerellaceae > Parabacteroides > Parabacteroides sp. AF19-14. The sequence goes on from NZ_QTMJ01000003.1 coordinate 191,036, forward strand.
TTGACGAATACGAATCAGCATGCAGCCTTTTTAAGGTCACTTTCGCGAGGTGCTGCAATTGATATAGACGGCGCTTTGTCAAACCCGGCGGGTCTTTCTTTTTTGCCGACAGACGGTTTCCGCGTTGGTGTGAGTATCCAAAGTGCTTTCCAGACCCGGGATATCGATGCCTCTTTCAGTACATATAATGGTTTCGACCCAGTGAATAAGGTGCCGACAGTGAGCGATGTTCCCTATAAAAAGTATTACAAAGGAAAGGCAGCCGCTCCCGTGATTCCGAGTGTTTTTGCGGCTTACAAAAAAGGTGATTGGACGATCTCCGGTTTCTTTGCCATTACGGGTGGAGGTGGTAAGGCTTCGTTTGACGATGGCCTGCCAATGTTCGAATCGGCTGCTATGGCCGGTATCTTCAAGGAAAGTGTAGCGAAATATATCAAGACTGGCGGTCAAAGTCCTATCGTCACGCCGGATATGTATACTATTAACAGTGCGATGGACGGAAAACAGTATATTTATTCCCTACAACTTGGCCTGTCATACAAGATCACGGATTGGCTTTCTGCCTTTGCCGGTGGCCGGATGAACTATTTCTCAGGAAACTATGACGGGTATCTGGATGCAAAATTAAAACAGAATTTTGGTGGAGCGGATTTAATGAACCTGGCTTTGGATTGCGACCAGACAGGTTGGGGGTTGACACCGGTTTTGGGTGTCGATGTCAAATATGGTAAATTCAATTTCGGAGCTAAATATGAGTTTAAGACGAACTTGAACATCGAAAACAATACCAAGAAGTTGGATTATCCCGACAGTGCGGAAGATTTGGTTGGCCCTTATAAGCATGGTGTAAATACGCCGAACGATATTCCTTCCATGCTTTCGGTGGCAGCTTCTTATCGGTTTTTGCCCATGTTGAAGGCTTCTGTTGAGTATCACTTCTTCGATGACAAGAAGGCGGGAATGGCTGGTGGAAAGCAGAAGGAACTGGAAAGAGGTACGAATGAGTATCTGTTTGGTATAGAGTGGGATGTTGTCAAGAGATTGACCATTAGCGGTGGCGCTCAAATTACAGATTATGGTTTGTCTGATAATTTCCAAAGTGATGTTAGTTTCTCTTGCGATTCTTATTCGCTGGGCTTTGGTGCTAAAGTGATGTTGAGCGAAAAAATGGCTTTGAACGTGGGATATATGTGGACAACTTACCACGATTATACCAAGAAGATGGATAACTATTGCGGCACGGGACTTCCTGGGCAGAATGTGTATAGCCGCACCAACAAGGTGTTCGGATTAAGTTTGGACTACGCTTTCTAAGCTTGAAAATATTCGTATCATCCTGAAAAAGGAAGCTGCCTGTCGTGCGGCTTCCTTTTTTTGATTCATAGGCTGGCATTCAAACAGACTTATGAGACCCTATGCTTTACAACTTGTAGCCCATTGGGTTTTAGTCGCTGTAAAGCATAGCTTAGGTAATGGCATAAAAAAAGAGGGTGCGTTATGCACCCTCTTTCTTGATTATTTATTTGGCTTGTTGCCGATTATAACTGAATCCAACGTACATAAGCGAAGTCCATGCGGTGAGGTAATTCCTTGTTTACAGGGTATACACGGAAGCCTACCTTATGGTTACCAGCCTCGGAAGGAGTGGTCGTTAACTTGAAGAATAATTTAGAGCCTTCTTCTTTCATCAACTCGAATTGAGCGGTGTTGATCAACTCTAAGTTATGTTTCTCCGGATCTTCCTTCGTAACAACCATCTCAGCGCCTAACATACCTTGCAACTCATGACGGTCGATTACCAAGTTGAAGTTGTATTCTTTTCCTACAACCGGGCCAGTCACCGTCAGATCTTGATCGCAAGTGAAAGACTCTACTTGGAAGCTATCCCAATGTTGAGCTACTTCTTCTTTCCAAGCGGCTACTTGCTTAGCGATCTCGAAGTTGTTGGCGGAGATATGAGCGGAACGAGTTGCCAATTTATGGTAGAAACGATCCTCGTAATCGTCCAGCATACGTTTCATCGTATAATCCGGGGCGATCTTGGCGATAGAGTTCTTGATATACTGGATCCAGTCCGGAGAGTAACCTTTGCTGTTCTTAGCGTAGTAAGTCGGGATGATCTCAGTCTCCAAGATATGGTAGATCGTAGCCGCATCCAACTGGTCTTGGTATTGCTGGTTCTCGTAGGTACGTTTGTCGGTCAATGCCCAACCTGCGCCTTCTACGTAACCCTCGTACCACCAACCGTCAAGAACGGAGAAGTTCAATACACCGTTCATCTCGGCTTTCTCACCGGAAGTACCGGAAGCCTCTAACGGACGGGTCGGAGTGTTCAACCATACGTCTACACCAGAGATCAAACGGCGAGCCAAACGCATATCGTAGTTCTCCAAGAAGATGATCTTTCCTAAGAACTCCGGACGGCGAGAGATCTCGACAATGTGCTTGATCAAACCTTGACCACCGCCATCTGCCGGGTGAGCCTTACCGGTGAATACGAACTGGATCGGGAACTTCTCATTGTTAACGATCTTAGCCAAACGGTCTAAGTCGGTGAACAACAGGTGCGCACGCTTGTAAGTAGCGAAACGACGTCCGAAACCGATCAGCAAGGCGTTCGGGTTGATCTTCTCAAGGATAGAAACCACCTTGGAAGGATCGCCTTGGTTCTTCAACCAGCTATCTTTATATTGAGCACGGATATAATCGATCAACTTGTTCTTCAAGGTCATGCGGAGATTCCAGATTTCCTCGTCGGGTACATTCTGGATGCCTTCCCATTGCTTGCGGTTAGATTGGTCGTTGAACAAGTTCTTGCCTAATTTATCGGCGTAGAATTTCTTCATTTCCGTAGCGGCCCAAGTCGGCATGTGCACACCGTTGGTTACGTAGCTAACGTGCAACTCATCCGGGAAATAACCTTTCCAAACCGGGGCGAACATACGCTGGGAAACCTTACCGTGCAACCAGCTTACGCCGTTAGCCTCTTGGCAGGTATTCAAGGCGAATACGCTCATGGAGAATTTCTCGTTAGAGCCCGGGTTCTCACGTCCCATGTCGATGAAGTCTTGCCAGCTAATACCTAACTTGCCGGGGAACTCACCCATGTAACGTCCGAACAAACCTTCGTCGAAATAATCGTGACCTGCCGGAACCGGAGTGTGTACCGTATAAAGGGCGGAAGCACGAACCACCTCCAACGCTTGGTTGAATGAAAGACCATCGCTCTGGATATAATCCACTAAACGCTGGGCGTTGATCAAAGCGGCGTGTCCCTCGTTGCAGTGATAGATTTGTTTCTTGATGCCTAATTTGTTCAACATCATGATACCGCCGATACCCAACAAATACTCTTGTTTCATACGGTTCTCCCAGTCGCCACCATATAATTGGTGCGTGATGGAACGATCCCATTCGCTGTTCTGAGGAATATCCGTATCCATTAAATACAAAGGTACACGACCTACGCTAACTTTCCAGATATGAGCGTAAACGGTTCTGCCCGGGTAAGGAACTTCCAATACCATCGGTTCGCCGTTCGACTGTAATACCTGAGTCAATGGCAGGGCGTTGAAATTTTGCGGCTCGTAGTTCGCGATCTGCTGACCGTCCATGGATAAGCTCTGTGTGAAATATCCGTAACGATACAAGAAACCTACGGCGCATAAATCGATATTGCTATCGCTGGCCTCTTTCAGGTAATCGCCGGCCAATACTCCCAGACCACCTGAGTAAATCTTTAATACATTGGTCAAACCATACTCCATACTGAAGTAGGCTACAGAAGGTTGTGTCTTGTCCGGTTTTACATTGATATAAGCTTTGAAATCCGCGTATACCTTTTTGATCTCAGCCATTAACTCCTTGTCTGCTAAGATCTCTTCCATACGTTTGTGTGAAAGGCTTTGCAATAACTGTACTGGGTTACCTTCCGTGGATTTCCAAAGTTGTTTGTCGATCTTGCCAAATAGTTTAGCGCCTTCATGATTCCATACCCACCATAGATTCGTTGCGATTTCATCTAGTGGTTCCAGCTGTTGTGGAAGCTTGGAATGTGAGTAGACGTCCTTCCAAATAGGACTGTTTGCGTTATTCGCCTTAATTTTCATTATCGTGAAGTTTAAAGTGTTTGTCTAAAACGAGTGCAAAGATAGCATTATCTTATTAATTATGAGCAATATTTAACTATTTCTTTCCTCGGCATGCTTCATGGCGATGTCGAACGCGGTCAGATAATAATTGATAAACTTGCTCCATTCCGCTTTTCGAGCGAGATCAAGACAGCGTTGTCTGATATCCTCGATGTCTGTAGCATCCTTTTGGCTGAGCGCCAGGATGGAGTTCATGATAGCGTCCGCTACTTCAAAATAATTGAAATCCGTACGGTTTATAACCTCTACGCCCTCGCAAAGGTTGTTTCCGGAGACTGTCCTCTTCGCCCACATACCGAAACCGGCCAGATTGGTCGTGATGGTAGGGATACCGAAAGCGATACTCTCCAGCGGGGTATATCCCCACGGCTCGTAGTAAGAAGGATATACGGTGGCGTCCATGCCGATTAGCAGGTCGTAATAAGCCTTATTGAAGATGCCGCCTCTGCCGTCCAGATAACAAGGTACGAATATGATCTTTAGTTTCTCCGATGCCGCGTTCGTGAAGCCGGCGTGGTTGATATAATTCAAGACCTTATCTTCCGGCATATTATGCAACCAGTGCGTAATGAAGGGGAGTTGAAGCGGAGCGGTGGTCTTTATGTCCTGCTCGATCGCCTCTTTTAAATCCGCGCGGGCCGCGCGTACCCAAGCCGGTACCATGATAAAGGCTACGACCTCACGTTGCAGGCGTCCGGACGTACGTACACGATTCATCGCCTCGATGAAGACATCGATACCTTTGTTCCTGTATTCGTAACGGCCGCTGGTGGAAACCAACAGGGCGTCCGGGTCGATGGTACAGCCTAATAGCTTTTCCGCCACATTAATTAATGTACGACGTGCTTCCTTCCGTTTCTTGGCGTATTCTTTGCCCTCGGGCACGAAGTTGGGCTCAAAGCCGTTCGGGGTAACGATATCCGGTTCCTTGTCCAATAACTGTTTGCATTCGCGGGCCGTGATATCGCTTACGGTCGTGAAACAATCCACGTAATGGGCGGCCTGTTTCTCCACGGAATGCTTGGCCTCCATGTTTAGCTCCTCGGCCATCTGGTCGCCGTTATAGCCGTCCATATAAGCGTATAGCGCTTTGTCGTTGCCGGCGATAGAGCGTCCGATCGATGTGGCATGCGTCGTGAAAAGCGTGGCGATGGCGGGTATCTGCTTTTGAATATAAAGCGCTCCCATCGCCAGCATCCATTCGTTGAATAAGGCGGCGACTTTCTTGTTTTCCAGTTTGTAGAAGTGATAGAAACTCTCTATTACCTTACCGACCGCATACGCAAAGATACAAGACTCATCGTAATCGCCGTAGGCGTGGATGGAGTCAACTCGGAAATTTTCCCACATAGAATAGAAAAAGGCGTCTCGTTCACTGAAGTAGGACTTGAAATCTACCAGTATAACAGGGGGGGTACCCGGTACGTTCCAGCGACCAACCTTAACTTTCAAGTGATCCACTGCCTCGGCGTGCTTTCTCCAATCCTCAAACAAAGATGCGTCTTCCGTAAAATCGGGAGCGGTTGTGTTTGCCCACACATCCGGACCGATGAATATTACTTTGTCGTTAAAAATTTGTTGAAGCGTATGAGCTTTAGTCGATAGTACGGTATAAATACCTCCCACTTTATTACAGACTTCCCAGCTGCTTTCAAAGAGAAATTCTGGCGTCTTTATCATTTCGTTCATATTTGATTTGTTTATAATCAATGATTTCACCGCTGCAAAGATAATTCATTTTATGTTTTTTCTTGGCCTTTCCTCGGTATTTAATAACATATGTTCTATATTTGTGGATAATTAAATATGAAATAATTATGGCTAAAAGAAGAATTTTAAAGAAAGAGATCAGCTACGTGGCTGGTGAATTGTTCACGGAAGCGCTGGTTTGCAAATTGTATATACCCGGAGTAAATCAAGAGAAAGCGGATGCTTTGATGGCTCGTATCCTAGATATGCAAGATAGTTATATCGTTCGTGCCGGACACCCCGACGGCAAGGATAACAAGGCTCTCGTACGGAATTATTATCGCAAATTAAGAGAGGACTTGCAAAACGAGGTTAACGCTATCGCCGACGAGATAGGAGAGTTGAGCAAGGACAAATAGGCATGAAGAAGGCAATTAGTAAGGCGATACTCCGTATGGCGGGGTGGAAGCTGGGCCCGGTGGATGGCGTGGATTTGCCGAAATGTATCGTATGTGTGGCTCCGCATACCAGTAACTGGGATTTTATCGTAGGGAAACTTTTTTATACCTCGATCGGGTGTAACGCCGGTTTCCTGATTAAGAAAGAGTGGTTTTTTTTTCCTTTTAATTTGCTGTTTAACTGGCTGGGTGGTGTTCCGGTGGATCGTGGTAAACGTACGTCGGTGACCGATCAGATGGTGGAACGTTTCAAGACCAGTGAGCGGTTTCAATTGGCCGTCACACCGGAAGGTACCCGGAAGCGGGCCAAGGACTGGAAAAAAGGATTCTATTTTATCGCTTTGAAAGCGAACGTGCCGATCGTGGTGGCTTATTTTGATTATGGAAAGAAAGAGGTTGGCACGAAAGGTGTTTTTTATCCGACAGGTGATGTGGATAAAGATATCCATACGATACGAGAGATGTATCGGGGAGTTACCGCCTGCCATCCTGAGAATTTCGTACAGGTATAGGAGTTTCATGGTGAAGAAATAAGAGTTTTGCTATAGGAAAACAAAAGTTTTCCCTAGGAGAAACAAAAGTTTTGCTATGAAGAAACTACTGTTTCTTCACCATGAAACTGTTTCCTTGTCACAATATGTCTTTTTATTACCTTAATATCTTTATTCTATGACTGAAGACTTACGTATCAGTATGATACAATCCCATATCATTTGGGAAGACCGTGAAGAGAACTTGGGTTATTATGGCGAACTGTTGCGCCGTGTTAGTGGAAGAACCGATTTAGCGGTATTGCCGGAGACGTTTACTACGGGATTTTCCATGGACGTAGAGAAACAAGCCGATACGATGGATGGACGGACTGTACCGACTATAAAGGAATGGGCTAAGAAATATAAACTGGCCGTGGCTGGAAGTTTTATCGCGAAAGATAACGGAAAGTTCTACAACCGGGCTTTTTTCATCACTCCGGAAGGAGAGGAGTATTATTACGATAAACGTCATTTGTTCCGTATGGCAGGGGAGGACAAGCATTTCTCGGCGGGCGACAAACGTCTGATCGTGCCTTATAAAGGCTGGAATATTTGTTTGCAGGTTTGTTATGACCTACGTTTCCCGGTTTGGAGCCGCAACGTGAATAACGAATATGATCTTTTGATTTATGTAGCCAATTGGCCCGAGGCCCGGAAGAAGGCGTGGAAGGCATTGCTGCATGCACGTGCCATCGAGAACATGGCTTATGTCTGTGGCGTGAACCGTGTGGGGGTAGATGGGAAAGGTTTTCTTTTCAGAGGGGATTCCATGATTTATAACGCAAAAGGAAAGAAATTGGCGGATGCCGGAAAACGAGAGGAAATCACCCGGACATGTACCTTGAAGAAGAGCGAGCTGGATGAGTTCCGGGCTAAGTTCCCGGCGTGGAAGGATGCGGATGGATTTAGTATTGACTTCTGATCGTTTAATTCCTTCTTATTATGGAAAAACGTAATCCTTGGGCTTGGATCCCGTCTCTTTATTTTGCCGAAGGCTTGCCCTATGTGGTAGTCATGACGCTTTCTGTGATCATGTATAAACGTTTGGGCGTCTCGAATACGGATATCGCCTTGTTTACCAGTTGGCTTTATTTTCCTTGGGTGATCAAGCCCATCTGGAGCCCGTTCGTAGACTTGATAAAAACGAAGCGTTGGTGGATTTATAGCATGCAGCTATTGATTGGTGGGGGAATGGCAGGTGTGGCGTTCGTCCTTCCCGGGGATTTCTTTCTGCGGTTTACCTTGGCTTTCTTTTGGTTGATGGCGTTTAGTTCCGCTACGCACGATATCGCCGCGGATGGGTTCTATATGCTGGGCTTGACGGAGGAGCAACAGGCGTTCTTCATCGGTATCCGAAATACGTTCTACAGGGTGGCGATGCTAACCGGACAAGGTCTGCTGGTTATGCTGGCGGGACTTTTGGAGGAGAGTACCGGGCGGATTTCCTTTGCTTGGAGCCTGGTGTTTTTCGTATTGGCCGGTACCTTTATCGCCTTGGCCTTGTGGCATAAGTATATCTTACCCCGTCCGGCGAGTGATGCGCAACGTACGAATATCACCCCTCATACCATCTTCGTGGAGTTTGGCAATACTTTCGTGAGTTTTTTCAGCAAGAAAGGGATTGTCCCGGCTTTGCTTTTTATGCTGACGTATCGTTTGGGGGAATCCCAATTGGTAAAGTTGGCTTCTCCTTTCCTGCTGGATGGGCGGGAAGTTGGCGGGCTGGCGCTCAGTACCGGTGAGGTCGGGTTCGCTTATGGTACGGTGGGAGTGATCTCCTTATTGCTCGGAGGGGTTTTAGGAGGCCTGGCTATATCCCGGAGTGGCTTGAAGACTTGGTTATGGCCTATGGCATTGGCTATCTCCTTGCCGAATCTGGTCTATTTGTATATGGCCTATACGATGCCGGAGAGTATTGTTGTCGTAAACGCTTGTGTCGCTGTCGAGCAATTCGGCTACGGGTTTGGCTTTACGGCTTATACGATGTATCTGATGCTTTTCGCCGAAGGGGAATATAAGACTTCGCATTATGCGATCAGTACCGGTTTCATGGCGTTAGGTATGATGCTACCGGGAATGGCATCGGGATGGATACAGGAGCAGATCGGTTACCAACATTTCTTTATCTGGGTAATGATCTGTTGCATACCTTTATTTATTGTATTGCCGTTCTTGCGTTTCAAGAAAAAATAATCTTATACCGATAATCCGGGAGTGTAGGGGAGGGTCACGATGAATGTGCTACCTTCCCCTTCTTTGGATTCTAGGGTGATATATCCTCCGAAGTGTTCGATGATAATTTGGCAGATCGCCAGTCCGAGGCCTGTCCCTTGCGCAAACTCGTCCAGTTTGTTGAACCGTTCGAATACTTGGGCTTGCTTATCTGCGGGAATGCCTTTGCCCGTATCGGTAACGGAGATCTGGATCCAACGTTTATCTTGCGTATAATCGTATTTAATCAAGATGTATCCTTGCGTCGTGAATTTTGCGGCGTTGTTTATGAGGTTGGTAATCACTTGGGTTAATCGATGTAGGTCCGCTTGGATAATGGCCGGGAGGACCGGCAGTTGTATTTTAAGCACTACGCCTTGGGGCATCAACAATTGATGGGTGCGGTAGATATGGGATAGTAATTCGTTTAAGTCACAATTCGTGAGGGTAAACGACATCTTACCGGACTCGATGCGGGATAGATCGAGAATGTCATTGATCAATTTCAATAAGAGGTCGCTGTTCTTACTGATAACTTGCATGAACTCATCCCTCTCGTTCGGGCTTATTTCCATATCGCTTGTTAGCAGTTCCGAAAATCCAACGATGGCGTTAAGCGGGGTACGTATCTCATGGCTCATATTGGCGAGGAACGCTGATTTCATTTGGTCCGCTTCCTCGGCCCTTATACGGGCTTTGATAAGATCTTCCTCTACTTCCTTACTTTGTTGGATATTTAAGCAGAGCCCGTTTACTCCGACATTATTGCGGGTGGAGTCTTGTCCATTCTTCGTTTGCGCATATCTGAATTCCCACCATATATGCCCTTTGCCGTTGAAATTATATCGGCGGCGGGTGATCTTACGGGAAGGGAATCCTGTATCAAGCAGGTGTTTATGTTGGATGAAATCTTCCCGGTCTTCCGGGTGGATAGACTCTTGGAATTGCGTGGAGGTGATCGGCTTTATCGGCATATCCAACGACTTATAGAAATCATGGTCGAACTCGAATACGCCGTTGCTGTATCGGAATGCGAAAATATCACCGCTCTCTAAAGCCAACGAGAGGAATTCTTTCTCTTTCCGTAAACTTTCTTGAGCCTGTTTCTTGTGAGAGGCTTCGCAACGGTATTGTACTCTTTGATAGAAAAGCGTCCATAGGATAAATAGGGTTAGAAGAATCCCGCATAGAATAATATATGTTTGATAACGAACCACAAAGGGCATGTTCAAGAAGATGCTGTTTTGAGGCAGTTCTTTCCAATCGATCCCCCATTTATTTAAAGTCGGGTAATCGAACAGATAGTTTTTGGCGCTTTCCGTTATTTGTGGGAAGCTATTGGCCGGTGTGCCTTTGAGTATGCTGGCAGCTCGTCGTAAGGCTTCTTGGGTTTGACTCTCTACCGGGGTCATATATCCCCCTATGAAGTCTCCGTCATATCCTACGGATTCGTTGATCGCCGAGAAGCTGGGAAATGAGCAGAACCTACCTAAGGCTATCGAGGTATAATCTCTTTTGGTAGCAAGGTAGGCCTTGTTGTAAGTACTTGTACCTAACCCCCAGATCAAGTTGGAACTGGTACGGGGTTGAATGGTTTGTATATAGAGGGAATCGAACGGTACTTTTGGGAACCGCACTAAAGAAGAGGATCTCTTTTTATCGGATGGGGATGAATACTGGGGATATTTAAGGTAATCGGGTCTAGCCTTGGAGCATAGCCCTTTTATTTGCTCATCCATATCTTTCAGGATCTTTTTGTCAAGAGCTGTACTATCAGAGACACGTACAATCACGCATTTTCCCATGATTCGCTCAATAAGTTCGACGTTTTTCCGATAGTCCGGCTTATCCCAAAATCCGGATACGTTAGGATACTTTTGAATTAAGGGTATGTTAGGGTAGTTGACTCCGGTAAAAACGATAGGTACGCTATCTAATAAAGGATGTTCGCAAGCCAATAAGGAATAGGTCGCTTGATCATCGTTTACGATTATGATATCAGGCTTCCATAAAGATAACGTATTGAGTTCCGTATATATTCTTTGTTTCTCTTCTGGCGATTGATAAGCTTCGCAATTAAGATAGAACGTGAAGATACTGGCATGAATGCCTTCCTTTTGGAATCCATTTTTAAAAGTCTCTTCTACATCTTTATAGGCTTGAAAGTCCGGCTCATAAGATTGTACTATCAAGATGCGTTTTTCCGTGGTTGAGCGTTCGCAAGAATTTGCGACCAATAAAAACAATGGAAGCAACAATAAAAAAAGATAACGATAAGAAGTGTTCGCCATGTGTATAGCTTCAATATAATAGGTACAAATGTATAAAAAGTAATTGGATATCAAAGAGACAAATGTCTATTTTTCTTGGCTTCTGAGGTTGGTTTATAATTCGAAAACCAAGGAGATGCGGCACCCCTTATTCTTTTCGGACTGGAGCAAGATACGCCCGTTTAATTGTTTTACGATAGCTTGGCAGATCGATAGTCCAAGACCTGTCCCTTGCACGAAATCATCCAGCTTCTTGAAACGCTCGAATATCGCTTCTTGGTCCTCGGGAGAGATCCCGATGCCTGTATCCTGCACATAAAGTCGGACGTCTTGTGCATTGGTGGAATACTCGTAACCGATCTCTATAAAGCCTGCGGAAGTAAATTTTATAGCATTTTTCAGTATGTTCTCGAGCGCTTGGTAAAGTCGCTCCTTATCCGAATATAAGCAGATCGGCGTATCGGGGCATTTCTCCTTGAATTCGATACCTTCGGGGACATCGGAAAGATGTTGTTTATAAAGGGTTTTCACTAAATCCGTTAAATTGCAGGATTCTTTATGAAAGACGATACCTCCGGATTCAATCCTTGCCAAATCCAATATGTCATTGACTAACTTTAGTAATAACTCGTTATTGGTCGTGATGATATTAGCGTATTGCTCCTTCTCTTCCGCTGTCAGATCCAGTTCGGCGATTAGGCTTGAAAAGCCGATGATCGCATTTAGAGGGGTACGTATCTCATGACTCATGTTAGCCAAGAATACGGATTTCATCCGGTCGGACTCATTGGCTTTCTCCAAGGCTTCCGCTAATGATTCCTTTTCATGTAATAGGGCTTTTTGCGCTTGTCGTTTTGCCTTGGATTCTTGGGTATACATGATGATGAAGCTACCGAAGACAAAGCAGCACATCGTGCTGACTACGATTATCAAGCTCCAGAATAATCTTGGATATTGGTCCTTAAAAGGAAAGTTCAAAAGTATAGCATCCTTCGGAAGAAGCCTTTTATCAATATTCCAATATTTGACTTCATTGAAATCAAATACATAATTCTTCTTGCTCTTTGTTATCTGTGGGAATGATTCGCTAGGGGAGCCTTTTAATATTTCCGCGGCTCTATCGGTAGATTCTTCTATTTGGGTTTCCAAGGAGGTGATATAGCCACCTACAAGTTTATTCGTATATCCTAGATCCTCGTTGATCGCCGTAAAAGAGGGTTTACTGGAAAAACGGCTGGTGTTCAATACCCGGTAATCCCGTTTGGCCTGTAGATAGTAGATGTAAGGGACGTGTTTACTCATGTACCAAGAAACAGCTGATAGCTTGTCTCCTTGCACGGGCACGACGTTGACGGTCGTACTATCTGGTCGTTTTAAGCTTTGATTGACCCTGTCCAAAGTAGCGATCTCTACCGGTATATACATGATGCGATTATTATCGACCCGAATGTCTGCTTGAGCACATTGCTCATGTAACGTAGCCTTAATGTGCCTATCTATATACGTACTATCGTGCAACATATAAATCGTAGACTTGCCCAACAGATGTTCTATCAAGCGGATGTTCGTGACGTAGTCGGGCTCGTCCCAGAATCCGGAAACATTCGAATATTGCGCTAATAGTGCCTTATTGGGGAAATTTACGCCGCCAAATACAATGGGGACTGTAGAGATTAGCGGATGATGGCATTGCATTAACGTGTAAGTTGCTTGATCCTCGTAGACCAAAATCAGATCGGGTTTCCAAGTAGAGATCGAATCTAGATACAGGTACATCCGTTTTTCTTCGGCGGGTACCGCATATTGCTCGCAGTTCAAATAGAATGTTTGGATCGACGGACTAATCCCCTTTTTCTCGAGGGATTCCCGGATCAACCGATCGCAGTCTTTATAAGCTACATAATCGCTTTCATAGGAATGCACTACTAATATACGATATTTATTTCCCGACTGTTGACAAGAGGACTGTAGAATGGCTAGCAGAAAAAGTAGAACAAATATGTAATATTTCTGTATAGATCTCGCTAGCATAAGTCGAAAATTAGTACGTTGCCCTTAATCGTAATTTAAAATGAGTGTTTTTATGCGAGTGCAAACTTATTAATAATTATTGGATATCAATGGCTTTTTTATTGAATATATAGGGCTAAAATAAAAAACGGCTATCAGATCCCGAAGGACCCGATAGCCGTTTTTCTATCTTATGTGGAGTAAAGGAGCGATTAAAACCGCTTCTTTTTATTTTACTTCCTCAAAGTCAACGTCCGTAACGTTACCGTCTTTGCTGTTGTTGCTGCTACCTGCGTTACCGCCAGCTTGTTGACCACCGAAGTTAGGATCTGCTTGCGGGCCGCCTTGAGCGCCGCCACCTTGAGCGTTGTACATTTCTTGGCTAGCTGCTTGGAATACGCTGTTCAATTCTGCCATAGCAGCATCGATACCTGCGATATCCTGAGCCTTATGAGCTTCTTTCAATTTGTTCAAGGCACCTTCGATCGGAGCTTTCTTGTCTGCCGGAAGCTTGTCACCAAGATCTTTCAATTGTTTCTCGGTCTGGAAGATCATGCTATCCGCTTGATTCAATTTATCGATACGCTCTTTCTCTTTCTTATCGGCCTCTGCGTTTGCGGCAGCCTCTTCTTTCATACGCTTAACCTCATCATCGCTCAAACCGCTGGAAGCCTCGATACGGATACTTTGTACTTTACCGGTTCCTTTATCCTTGGCGGATACGTTCAAGATACCATTGGCGTCGATATCGAATGTAACCTCGATCTGAGGGACACCACGTTGTGCGGCAGGTATTCCATCTAGGTGGAAACGGCCGATAGACTTGTTGTCTTTAGCCAAAGAACGCTCTCCTTGCAAGATGTGGATCTCAACAGAAGGCTGGTTGTCTACAGCAGTCGTAAATGTCTCGGACTTCTTGGTCGGGATGGTCGTGTTAGACTCGATCAATTTAGTCATTACACCACCCATTGTCTCAATACCTAAAGACAGCGGAGTAACATCCAACAACAATACGTCCTTAACCTCACCTGTCAATACACCACCTTGGATCGCTGCACCTACGGCTACTACTTCATCCGGGTTAACGCCCTTAGACGGAGCTTTACCGAAGAATTTCTCAACGATAGCCTGTACGGCCGGGATACGAGTAGAACCACCTACCAAGATCACTTCGTCGATATCAGAAGTTGATAAACCTGCGTCTTTCAAGGATTGACGGCACGGTTCGATACATGCTTGGATCAGACCGTCAGCCAATTGTTCGAATTTAGCACGAGTCAAAGTCTTAACCAAGTGCTTTGGAATACCGTTTACCGGCATGATATACGGCAAGTTGATCTCCGTGCTAGTCGTACTTGACAACTCGATCTTCGCTTTCTCGGCAGCTTCTTTTAAACGTTGTAAAGCCATCGGGTCTTTACGTAAGTCTACGCCTTCCTCTCGTTCGAATTCTTCAGCCAACCAGTCGATGATTACGTGGTCGAAGTCATCACCACCTAGGTGAGTATCACCGTTTGTTGATTTTACCTCGAATACGCCGTCACCTAACTCAAGGATGGAGATATCGAATGTACCACCACCTAAGTCGAATACGGCGATCTTCATGTCTTTGTTCGTCTTATCCAAACCATAAGCTAAAGAAGCGGCAGTCGGTTCGTTTACGATACGGCGTACGGTTAAACCTGCGATCTCACCAGCCTCTTTCGTAGCCTGACGTTGAGCGTCACTAAAGTAAGCAGGTACTGTGATAACGGCTTCCGTTACTTCCTGTCCCAAATAATCCTCAGCTGTCTTTTTCATTTTCTGCAGGATCATCGCTGAGATTTCCTGCGGAGTATACAAACGTCCTTCGATATCTACACGAGGAGTGTTGTTATCACCACGCACTACTTTATAAGGAACGCGATTGATTTCCTTTTGTACTTGGTCATAAGTTTCACCCATGAAACGTTTGATAGAGAATATAGTCTTTTCAGGATTGGTGATAGCCTGACGTTTTGCGGGATCACCTACCTTACGCTCGCCGCCTTCTACGAAAGCTACGATTGAAGGTGTTGTTCTTTTACCTTCGCTGTTCGCGATAACAACCGGTTCGTTACCTTCCAATACGGCAACACAAGAGTTGGTTGTTCCTAAGTCGATTCCAATAATCTTTCCCATGATTGTAAATATTTTAATTGTTATTATTCATCGTCCGTCATCCTCCTTGTTTAAAGGATTCACATAGTATTCAACAAATGCCGTGCCAAAGAAGTTTGGGTTTGAAAATAAATAATACGTGTCATGAATCGTGACATTTTGACGGTTTGGCAGAATACAGAAAGCCCCGGAACCGCTTTAATAGGCCCGGGGCTTCTCTTGTTATTTGTTGATTATTTCCTTTTCTTCTTTCATGTCAAGCTCATTCTTGTCGGCATCAAAGAATTTGTATTCAAGAAAGGCGAGACTTTGATTGGGAATAACTTTTAAACCATGTGTGTACTTCATTTTCCACTTCATGCTCAAGGGGAACAACCCCTTGTTCACATACGCTGCGACATACGGATGTACATGCAGGGTGAATTTCTTCACGTGATGTTTGTTTACTAAGCAATCTATTTTTTCTTCCAGGCTGTCGGTAAACAGGATGGAAGGCTTAACCGTTCCTGTTCCGAAACAGGATGGGCAGTCTTCTGACGTATCCACGTCCATTGCCGGACGTACCCGCTGACGGGTAATCTGCATCAAGCCAAACTTACTAAGAGGAAGGATATTGTGTTTAGCCCGGTCATTTGCCATTGCCTTTGTCATGTGTTCAAATAGCTTTTGCCGGTTGGCAGCCTCTGCCATATCGATAAAGTCTATGACGATGATACCTCCCATGTCTCGTAAGCGGAGCTGACGGGCGATCTCATCGGCGGCGGCTATATTTACGTCGATAGCTGTCTTCTCTTGGGCATCGCTGCCTTTGGAACGGTTCCCGCTGTTCACGTCGATAACGTGCATAGCTTCCGTGTGCTCGATAATCAAGTAAGCTCCACTCTTGTAAGTGACAGTTCGTCCGAATAGCGACTTGATTTGCTTGGTGACCGCAAAGTTGTCGAAGATAGGAAGCTCTCCCGTATATAACTGTACGATTTCTTCCCGTCCCGGTGCGATCAAGCTTACATAGTCGCGGACATTATTGTAGACCTCCTTGTCATTTACATAAATATTTTGGAAAGAGGGGTTGAATATATCCCGAAGCAAAGCTACGGTACGTGCCGTTTCCTCATAAATAATAGCCGGAGCTTTGAGTTTAGGCACCTTCACGATATTATCTTCCCATCGTTTCATCAATGTCTTCAATTCATGATCAAGCTCCGCGACACGCTTGCCCTCCGAGGATGTCCGTACGATAACACTGAAATTCTTCGGTTTGATACTTTGGATTAACTGGCGCAAACGGGCTCGTTCCTCGCTTGATTTAATTTTGGTGGAGACAGATACTTTATCGGCGAACGGTATCAGCACGATATATCTTCCGGCAAAAGAAAGCTCGGAAGTCAATCGGGGACCTTTCGTCGAGATAGGCTCTTTAGCAATTTGAACCAACACCTCTTGTCCTACTTTCAGCACGTCGCTAATACTCCCGTTCTTTTCGATCTCCGGTAGAATCTGAGTTTTCGACAGTACCGGCGCCTTTTTGGGATCGCTCAGCAATTGCTTTAAATATTTCTGTTGGGTGTTGAAGTTAGGACCTAAGTCCAAATAGTGAAGAAACGCATCCTTTTTGTAACCGACATCAATGAACGCAGCGTTTAAGCCCGGCATCAGTTTCTTAACCTTACCTAGATAGATATCACCAACGGCGAACGAGACGTTGCGGGCCTCCTTTTGGAGCTCCACAAGGCTCTTGTCCTCCAAGACGGCGATAGATACCTCTTTGGGCTGTACATCAACTACTAATTCACTAATCACTTAAGATGTGTTTTTAAGATCAGACCTTATAAAATACGCAAAGAACAAACTTAAAAGGTCACTTATTAAGTTTGTTCTTTAGAGTTCGTTAGATAGACTTATTTCTTCTTATGTCTATTCTTCTTCAGTCTCTTTTTGCGCTTGTGCGTAGACATTTTATGTCTTTTTCTTTTCTTTCCGCTAGGCATCGCTTTAAAATTTTAAATTAAACGTATAATAATTAATTACTTAACTTCACCAATAAAAGTCTTAGCCGGCTTGAATGACGGAATGTTGTGTTCCGGGATGATGATCGTAGTATTTTTTGAAATATTACGAGCTGTCTTTTGAGCTCTCTTCTTAATAACGAAACTTCCGAAACCTCTCAAGTAAACGTTTTCGCCTTGGGCTAAAGAACTTTTTACGATATCCATGAAGGACTCAACGCTTGCTAGCACTGTCTGTTTGTCGATACCAGTGCTTTTTGAAATCTCGCTAACAATATCTGCTTTAGTCATGTCTATAAATTAATTAATTGATTTTGACCTATTAATTTTTTGGAATGCAAATATATAGCTTTTTATTTAAGTGGAAAAAGAATTGAGCTTCAATTTTTAAATAAAAAGATTCTTCTCGATTCGTAATATATATGTATGTTTGCGGTAATCAAATAGTTATGATGTTGAAAAGAGAGAAAGGGAGCAGTTATGTTACAGTATGAAAGTGAGTTAGAAATCAGCCGGATATTGGTTGAGTGGTATGAAACCTATAAAAGAGAGCTTCCTTGGAGGGAAACGAGAGACCCTTATATCATCTGGATATCGGAGATTATATTGCAACAAACCCGGGTTGTACAGGGATTGGAGTATTTTTTGCGTTTCACCGAACGTTTCCCGGATGTGGCATCTCTAGCGGCGGCGGAAGAGGATGAGGTGCTGAAATATTGGCAGGGCTTGGGGTATTATAGCCGGGCTCGTAACTTACATGCGGCGGCTAAATCTATCATGGAGCGGTTTAACGGGGTTTTCCCGGAGAATTATAAAGAGGTATTATCCTTGAAAGGTATCGGGGAGTATACGGCGGCGGCGATCGTCTCCTTTGCTTGGAACCAACCGTGTCCGGTCGTGGATGGAAATGTGTACCGGGTACTTTCCCGTTTGTTTGCCGTAGATACGCCGATCGACACCACGAAGGGTAAAAAGCAATTCGCGGAACTGGCCGGAATGATCTTGGACCCTAAGAACGCAGGGACGCATAATCAGGCGATCATGGAATTGGGTGCTTTGCAATGTGTTCCTCAAAACCCGGACTGCGGGGTGTGCCCGCTAAAAGATAAATGCATGGCGTTCGCTTCCGGCAATGTGCAAGCTTATCCGGTGAAACAAAATAAGACGAAGACAAGGGATCGTTATTTCCACTATCTATACATTATATATAAAGGACAAACTTGGATGAACAGACGGGCGGGGAAGGATATCTGGACCGGCTTGTATGAATTTCCTTTGATCGAGACGGATCATGCGATGGATTTTTCCGGTTTGTGTGAGACGCAAGCCTTCCGTAACCTATTGGGAGATGCTGGAAAATTGAGTATCACCCAAGGGTTATCGAATGTAAAGCATACGCTCTCCCATCAAATTTTATACGCTTCTTTCTATCAAATAGAGATAGAGCTGGTTCCGGAATCCTTGGGGAATTATCTCTCTTTGCCTTGCCGGGATATTGAGAAGTATGCCGTTCCCCGGCTGATACATATTTATTTAGAGAAATTAAACGGAAACTTGTGAGAATGATTGAATTTGTGTTTCTTTGTATGGTTATTAAGAATTTGAATTATGTCATTGAATAAGGTTATATTGATCGGCAACGTAGGCAAAGATCCTGACGTTCGCTATTTTGACAGTGGTGCCGCTGTCGCTAATTTCCCGCTGGCAACCTCGGAACGTGGGTATACGTTGGCAAATGGAACGGTGGTTCCGGAACGTACGGAGTGGCATAATATCGTAGTTCGTCGGGATTTGGTTCCTTTCGTGGAAAAATGGGTACGTAAAGGTTCCGGTGTATATGTGGAAGGCAAGATTCGTACTCGTAATTATGATGACCAAAGCGGCGTGAAACGATATGTTACGGAGATCCATGCGGATCGTATCGAGTTTTACAGTACGGGTTCCCGTCCGGCCGATGGTGGAAATACGACTGCACAAGGCGGTAGTATGCAGCCCAATGTGGGGCAAGGACAATCGGCTCAACCGACTACGGCGCCAAATACCGCTTATCAACAGCCAGCCGCCTCGCAGCCTAGCGCATTCTCAGAATCCAGTGACGCGGATGATCTCCCGTTCTGATATTGTTTAACTAATACTGTTTCCCTTGGACTCGGACTATTATTTATCGGGCTTATTTGAAAACGTAACGGTGCAGGCGCTGACAGCGGGTCCTGTGATCGCATTAAGCCTCGCTTTTTTACTGCTGTTTGTTTCCGGCTTCGTGTCGGCCTCTGAAGTGGCATTCTTTTCTCTAACCCCGGGCGACCTAAATGAGATCGGGGAAGAGAATCGCCCGGCAGATCCTGTTATCAAACGTCTCCTTGAACGTTCGGAGTATCTATTGGCATCTATATTGATCGCTAATAATTTCGTAAATGTGGCGGTCGTTATGTTGTGTACCTATGCGATTAACGCTTGGATTAATTTCTCGGCCGCTCCTCTTCTAGGCTTTGTGCTTGAGACGATTCTACTGACTTTCTTGCTTTTACTTTTTGGGGAGATCATGCCTAAGATTTACGCACAGAAGAATTCTTTGCGTTTTGTTCGTTTTTCAGCCTCTGTATTAAGTGGTTTGGAACGCTTCTGCCGCCCATTCTCGAAAATCTTGGTTAATTCCACATCGGTCATCAATAAAGCGTTAGCGAAAAAGAAATATGATATCTCTGTAGATGAGCTTTCTAAAGCGTTAGAGCTAACCTCTACCGAGATCCCGGAGGAGAAGGAGATGCTGGCGGAGATTATCAAGTTTTATAATAAGACCGCTGATGAGATCATGACTCCTCGTCTGGATATGGAAGATATCGAGATCAAGATCAGTTTCCGTGAGGTGGTTGATTTTATTATCAAATCCGGCTATTCGCGTATTCCGGTATATTCCGAGACTGAGGATAATATAAAAGGTATCTTATATATCAAGGACTTATTGCCCTATATTGACAAGCCCGATACATTCCGTTGGCAGAGTTTGATCCGACCGGCCTATTTCGTGCCGGAAACCAAGAAGATCGATGATTTGCTGGAAGAGTTCCGTACCAATAAAATTCATATGGCGATCGTGGTCGATGAGTTTGGCGGTACCTCCGGTATCGTGACGATGGAAGATATCCTAGAGGAAATTGTCGGAGAGATCTCCGATGAGTATGATGAGGATGAGCAACAATTCATCCGTTTAGCAGACGGTAGCTTGATCTTTGAGGCAAAGATATTATTGACGGATTTCTTCCGGGTTATCGATGCCGATCCCTCAGATTTTGGTAAATTGACGGAAGAAGTGGAAACTTTGGCCGGTCTTTTGTTGGAGATAAAAGGGGATTTTCCACGCCGTAGGGAGATTATAGATTTTAAGGAATATCGTTTCCAAGTGCTGGAAGTGGATAACAGGAGGATATTAAAGGTTAAATTTAACCGTATCCCTGAAGGTACAGGGAATGATGAGAATGGGAAAGATACGAAGTAAATGTTTATGAAATGGATAGCTGCTGTCATAGGAGGTTCTCTGTTTTTAGGGATATGCTGTATTTCGTGTGTGGAATATACGCCGAAGCCACGGGGCTATGTTCGTATCGAACCTTCGAAGGCACAATATAAACCGCTTGATCTCAGTTACCTGCCTTTTAATTTTGATGTCTCTCAGACTGCGGTCATAGAGGTGCCGGATCAAAAGAAGGGTGTTACGGGCTTGAATATCTCGTATCCGGAGTTAGAGGCTAAGCTTTATTGCAGCTATTTGCCAATTACTCCCGCGTCCTTGGTGACGGTGGAGACGGAAAGCCGCTCTTTCGTCGCCCGCCAAATAAAGTCGGAGAGTCGGATATCGGAGAAAGCGTATTCCAACCCTGCCGCAAACGTTTATGGCTCGCTGTTTCTTCTGGATGGAGAATCGGCTTCTCCCATACAATTCCTGTTGACAGATAGTGTATCGAATTTCTTCCGGGGAGCCTTGTATTTTGACTGTAAACCCAATGCGGATTCATTAGCTCCCGCTATCCAATATATCCGGGAAGATATCATAGAACTTATACAAACTTTTAGTTGGAAAGAATAATATGGCCTTGCTATATAAACAACTCTCGCCGCTGCATGGAGTCTGGAAAATGGAAGAAAGTTCTGATGAGCTTTTGGGGATGCTTGAGCATAAAGCGGACTATTCTTCTTTTTTGGAGCGGGTATCGGCAGAGAAGCGGAGGCAGGAACGTTTCGCCAGCCGGGTGCTTTTAAAAGAGCTTTTAGGAGAGGAGGTAAGGGTTGACTATCATTCTACGGGTGCCCCGTTCCTCGCGTGCGTACCTTTATATATAAGTATATCTCATACGAAAGATTATGTGGCGGTAATCTTGGATAAGCGTCCGACAGGGATCGATATCGAGTATCGTTCGGACCGGATCTTGAAAATACGAAGTCGCTTTATGAATCCGGAGGAAGAGGCGGGTATCGATCTGGAGCATGAGGTCGAGCATCTATTAATCCATTGGTGCGCCAAAGAAACCTTGTTCAAGATAATCGAGCAGGAAGGAGTGGACTTTCAAAAGCATCTTCACGTGAATCCTTTTCCTTATTTATCGAGTGGGACGTTTAAGGGACGAGAAACCCGGACCGAGGCATGCCGGGAATATGAGTTGGCATATCAAGTTACACCGGACTATGTATTGACTTGGTTGAAGTAAGTTAACTTCATTGACTAACGAAGCTAACTTCATTGGCTCACGAAGCTAGCTTCATCAAATCATGTGGTTGGAAAGATATCGTTCGATCTATTTCTGCCAGATCTCCCAAGCGGCGAAAGCCTGTAATAGAAGCATTTCCAGACCATTTTTCACGACGGCGCCTTTTTCTTTTCCTTTCTTCATGAAAAGGGTCTCATCCGGATTGTAAAGTAAATCATACAATAGATGATTCGGCGTAAGTAAATCGTACGGGATATCCGGACATGAGTCTATATTAGGGAACATGCCTAAGGGAGTCGTGTTTACGATCACCGTATATTGCTCCATGGTTTTCGGAGTAATCTCATCGTACGTGATACAAAATTCTTTCGGTTTGCGAGAAACCAGCGTGGCACCAACGCCTAGCTGTTTCAGTCCGTGGAAGACTGCCTTCGACGCCCCTCCCGTACCAAGGATCAACGCTTTCCGGTGCGTTTCTTTCAATAAAGGATCAATCGATTGCTTGAATCCGATAATATCCGAGTTATATCCTTTCAGTTTAAGTTTGCCGAAAAGACCTTTTGTGAACTTGATGACATTTACCGCTCCGATCTGACGGGCATCGTCATCCAAATCGTCTAAATATGGGATTACTTGTTCCTTATAAGGAATGGTCACGTTTAAACCGTTAAGTTCAGGGTTTTCTTTGATTACGTTCTTAATCTCCTTGATAGAGGGAATCTCGAAATTCAAGTACTCAGCGTCGATCTTCTCCGCCTCAAACTTCTGGTTGAAATACGTTTTAGAAAACGAATGTCCGAGGGGATATCCCAGTAAGCCATATTTCTGCATAACCTTTTTATTGTTTATTCTTTAGATCCTGTATATAATGAACAGATCCCGAAGGTAAAGGTCCGTACACGGGCCTGCTTGAAGCCTTGGCGGGTGAGTAAATCCGTCATGACCTTTCCCTGAGGAACTACCTTGATGGAAGCCGGCAAATAATTATACGCGACTTTTTCTTTAGAGAGTAGACGTCCGATAAAGGGGATGACGGTCTTTGAATAGATCTGGTAGAGTTGTCTCATGGGAAAATGTTCCGGTGTGGAAAGTTCCAAGATCATGATATGTCCACCGGGTTTCAGCACCCGGTACATCTCTGAGATACCTTGCTCTATGTTCTCAAAATTACGAACCCCGAAAGCGGCGGTTACGGCATCGAAC
This sequence comes from Parabacteroides sp. AF19-14, assembly GCF_003635485.1. Lineage (NCBI taxonomy): Bacteria > Pseudomonadati > Bacteroidota > Bacteroidia > Bacteroidales > Tannerellaceae > Parabacteroides > Parabacteroides sp. AF19-14. The sequence continues at coordinate 214,409 of NZ_QTMJ01000003.1, forward strand.
GAGTTTTCCTCGTAGGTCAAGGCCGTACAGTCCTGTTGCTCGAAGGATATATACTCCGAATAACCGGCGGCAGCTACTTTTTTCCGTCCCACTTCCATCATGCCTAACGAGATGTCGGCACCGACGATATGGTCGGGTCGCAGCTTTTTGTACATGGAGATAGCCAAGTCTCCGGTACCGGTAGCGATATCCAGTATCGTTTTAGGAGAGAAAGGACGCAGGAAAGCGATCCCTTTCCTGCGCCATATCTTGTCGATACCAAATGAGAGAGTATGGTTGAGTTGATCATACGTTTCGGCTATCGAGTCGAACATACGTTTGACTTGCGTACCCTTTTGTTCCTCTTTGTTATAAGGAAGTATTGTCTCTGAACCATACTGTGTCATGTGCGGTATCTTATTTATTCTGTAAATATTCGGTAACGTTTTTCTCGATGCGGTTCAGCAAGTTATCAGTCTCGCCTTTTACGAAAGTCTCCCCTGTGATATGCTCGAACAATTCGATATATCGGTTGCTGATTCCTTCTACGATCTCCGGTGTCATTTCAGGAACTTTCTGTCCGGATTTACCTTGGAAGCCATTTTCCATCAACCATTCGCGGACGAACTCCTTGGAAAGTTGCTTCTGCGGTTCCCCTTTGGCGAAACGATCCTCGTATCCTTCTGAGTAGAAATAACGGGAGGAATCCGGAGTATGGATCTCGTCGATCAAATAGATCTTGCCGTCACGATGACCGAACTCATATTTCGTGTCAACCAAGATCAAGCCACGTTCCTTAGCGATCTCGGTACCGCGTTTAAACAAGGCCATCGTATATTTCTCAAGAACCTCGTAGTCCTCTTTAGAGACCAAACCTTTAGCGAGAATCTCCTCTTTAGAGATATCTTGATCATGCTCTCCGATCTCAGCCTTTGTAGTCGGGGTGATGATGGGTTCGGGGAAACGTTGGTTCTCACGCATACCCTCCGGTAGTTTCACGCCGCAGATCTCACGTACGCCACTCTTATAAGCACGCCATGCGCTTCCGCACAGATAACCGCGTACGATCATCTCAACCGGGAAACCTTGGCATTGAACGCCAACCGTTACCATCGGGTCCGGAGTAGCCATTTTCCAGTTCGGACAAATATCAGTCGTAGCGTCAAGGAACTTGGCGGCGATCTGGTTTAACATTTGTCCCTTGTAAGGAATACCTTCCGGCAAGATAACATCGAAAGCGGAAATACGGTCTGTAGCGACCATTACCAATACCTCGTCATTGATGTTGTATACGTCGCGTACTTTCCCATGGTATACGCTCTTTTGTCGCGGGAAATTGAAGTCTGTTTTAACTAATGCCTTCTTCATGACTCTTACTTTTAGTTGTTGTCTATATTCGTTTTCTTCTCTTTTGCCTCTTTGATCTCTTTCTTCCGTTTATCATCGAACTTATCATAAGCCTCTACGATTCGTTGGACAAGTTTATGCCGGACAATATCTTTCTTGGTGAACTCGATCTTACCGATCCCGTTTACGCCCTTCAATATTTGCATGGCCTGTATCAATCCGGACGTGGTAGAAGGCGGAAGGTCTATCTGCGTGACATCTCCGGTGACGATCATCTTGGCGTTCATACCCAAGCGGGTCAAGAACATCTTGATTTGATGCGTCGTCGTGTTTTGCGCCTCGTCCAATATAATGACGGCGTCGTTCAAGGTACGACCGCGCATAAACGCTAGCGGGGCGATCTGTATCACGTTATTCTCCATATATTCCTTCAGCTTGGCTGCCGGTATCATATCCTGCAAGGCATCGTAAAGCGGTTGCAGATAGGGATCTAGCTTATCTTTCATCTCACCCGGCAAGAAACCCAGTTTTTCTCCGGCTTCCACGGCGGGACGGCTTAAGATGATCTTCCGTACTTCCTTATTCTTTAATGCTTTTACGGCTAGGGCGATAGCGACGAATGTTTTGCCCGAACCGGCGGGTCCTGTGGCGAAAACCAGATCGTTGTTCTCGAAAGCCTTTACCAATAACTGTTGATTCTCGGTACGTGCGGTAATCGGCTTGCCATTCATGCCGTGGATGATCAGGTTCTCCTGCTTCACGACCGTGGGACCTTTCCCTTTTATAATATCCAGAATCACGTCTTCGGAGAGCGAGTTAAACTCCTCACAGTATTTTTCCACCTCACGGATTTTCTTGAGAAAAAGCTCGGACTCATCCTCATCTCCAATCACTTTCATCACATTTCCACGGGCAACGATACGCAATTTCGGAAACAATGTCTTGATCAATTGCATATTAGAGTTATTCACACCGTAGAAAATTACCGGGTCTACGCTTTCAAGAATATAAATTCTTTCAATCATCCGCTATTCCTTTTATTAAATTACGCTTCAAAAAGATGTGCTATTTTTTATTATTCGAATCAAGTTACAAAATTAGTAATATTCTTTATCCATTGAAGCAAAGGGAGAAGTTTTATTTCACGGGAACACATCTTTCAGCCGTCCGTCTACCATTTAGAGAAAAACTAATTGGAGTTAAGGGGTAATTTCGGATTTTTCCTTATGTTTGTCTGGCAAAACGAAGGTAATGAAGATGAAGACTGTGTTTAATGTGATGTTGTTGCTGGCCGTGATCGTGTCGGCGACGGCTTTTTCTTCTTGTAAGGAGAAAAGAGGTGAATTGAAGAAGATTTGGTACAATGGAAGCTATAATCGTGATTTTAATGATTTGAATGACGTTCATTTGTCCGTTGCGAAGAAGATCGGCATAGAGCCTGTCTCTTCGAGGGAAGGAGCGGAGCACGCCTCCCGGGATATGGTGGAGATCAAGACGAATGACTATTACGAGGTAGAGGAGTTGACGCACTCTATTCCGTATTTGGTGCCGGAAGCCGCTAATCTGCTGGAGGATATCGGGAAAAACTTCCAAGACTCATTGAAAAACTTGAATGCTTCCATCTATAAAATAAAGGTAACCAGTGTAACCCGTACGGTTGCCGATGTCAAGAAATTGAGAAAAAGGAATACGAACTCTTCTCTCAACTCTGCCCACCAATACGGAACTACGTTCGATGTATCATGGGTACGCTATACTAAGATAGATGAGAAAGATACCTTAAATATTGATAAGGACCGCTTGAAAATGGTGCTTGCCTCCGTGCTTCGTGATTTGCGCAGGGCGGATCGTTGCTATATCAAGCACGAACGCAAGCAAGGGTGTTTCCACATTACGGCTCGTGAGTTGTAATTTGTTCCAGCGCTTTCGTATAAACCGATTTGTCGTATCCGGAGAAACAGCACATCGTGACTTGCTGGATTTCCGGATTCTCTTTTAGGAAGGTATCGATCGTGCGGATCGCTATCTGTGCCGCCTCCTCGATAGGATAGCCATATACGCCGGTGCTTATTGATGGGAAAGCGATTGTTCTCAGTCTGTTCTCTTTCGCCAATCGCAAGGAGTTTCGATAACAATTTTCCAGTAGCTCCGGCTCTCCGTGTTGTCCGTTCCGGTAGATGGGACCGACGGTGTGTATGACATGACGGGCTTTCAATCGATAACCTTTCGTTATCTTCGCCTCCCCGGTCGGGCATCCTTGTAAAGTCCGGCATTCGTCAAGGAGTTCCGGACCAGCGGCCCAATGGATGGCACCGTCTACGCCGCCACCTCCCAATAAGCTATTGTTCGCGGCATTTACGATGGCGTCTACATCCAATGTCGTAATATCTGCTTGTATGGCAATTATTCGTTCGTTCATATCTTTAGTTATTTGTATGTTGGTCCTGTTCATATATATTCTAAATGTGCGCAATATAGCGAAAAAGTTGCTTTGTTTCAAACTTAAGATAGTTGTTTTGAAAGCATGTACGTGTTTTCTAGGAGGGTTAGTGGGGGATTTTGGCTGTGTTTTGCAGAGTCAAATTTTTATTGGAATATTTTATGATTTTATTTGGTTTATAAAATAAACTTGTCTATATTTGCGATGTGCAAAGAGTGATGCGCAGCTTCTTTGCATTTTTTTATCCATGGATAGTTTATAAAATAAACTTGTTTGTAGTAACAGTAATAATGATTAAGAGGAGGATACTAAAATGAGACGAGTTCTATTCATATTATCTTTATTCATGTTGGTATGTGGTTGCGTAGAGGCACGTACTATTATCGTAGAGGTTGGTAATATACGCGGTAACCAAGGGAATATCCTAGTTATGGCTCAGTCTGGAAAAGATACCAAGCCTGTTTATGGTATGGCGAAGTCTGAGAAAGGAAAGGTTACGATCCGACTGGAAAACGTGGATTGGGAAAAGTTTGATCTGTCCGTATTCCATGACGAGAACGAGAATTGGCAAATGGATATGCTGGAAGGAAAAGGGCCTGCGGAAGGATATGTGTTGAAAAGTTGCGAGGTGAAGGATGAGGAAGCGACTTTCAAATTAAAACTGTATTATCCGGTAAATCAATAGAGCCATGGTACGGTTTTTACTACTATGGCTCTGGATTTTGGCGATAGGCGGGGGTAGTGCCCAAAAGATCTCGGGACAAACGGTTTATAAAGCCCATGTTTCCGATGCGGAGGGAAATGCCGTGGAATATGCGACCGCTGTGCTTTTATCGGGAGAAAAACAGGTAGGGGGTGCCGTGGCCAATAGTGATGGCGATTTTAGCATGGAGGCGGAGGCTGGGAAGTATAGGCTTGTTGTTCAATGCCTCGGATACGAGCCTTTACGGAAAGAGCTGATCTTGCCGATAAAACGGCGGGATTCCTTGATTCTAGATCTATCGAACCATGTTCTGAGGGAAGTCGTTGTTCAAGCGAAGAATATCGAGCGGAAGGCGGACCGCTTTATCATGTCGGTCATGCCATCTGCCGGAAAGGATGGTACGGAATTATTATCACAGGCACCGGGTGTCTGGCTCTCGGATGAAACTATCTCGATAAATGGGGCGCAAGGGGCGAAGGTGTTTGTGGATGATCGTGAGATTCGTTTAACGGGAGAGGAGCTACTGGCTTATTTGCGGTCTTTGAAATCGGAGGATATAAAAAGGATTGAGGTAATACCGATCGCGGGAGTTGAGTATGAGGCCTCAACTAAGGGTGGAGTGATCAAGATCTCATTGCGGCGACGTCCGGATAACGGTATGCAAGGATATGTATCTTTAGGTACGTCATTGTCTCCATCTTTACAAGGGTATATTCCATCGGCGTCCGTAAATGCACGTGTCGGGAAATGGAGCTTGAATGGAGCGGTATCGGGTACTTTTACTCCCCGGGATAAAGGAGAGATCAACTCCAACAGGGAATACGGAACGGTGGGGAATAAGTTTGTGTCTCAATCTTTGTATGATACGGATTCCAAATATGGGAATGGACGTGTCGGGGCTATTTTCGAGATCGATTCGCTGAATAGTGTCGGAGCTGAGATCGAATATATCAATCAAGCTTCGGATGGAACATCTTGGAGTCAAACGGATTTAGTAAAGAACTCTTATCCTATGAAGAGTACGGGGAATTATCGACAGAAGGATGATTATAACACGTTTTCCGCTACGGTCAATTACTTACGCGAAATGGATGATAGAGGCTCGGTATTTAAGGTCATAGCCGATTACGTAAGTAAGCGATCGACCGGGGATAATTTCCATACGATCTGTTATGAACAGTCTAGTTGGAGCTATGACACGGTTTACCGGAGTCATGCGGCGGCGGATTATGATATGGCGACAACCGATATTTCTTTCCAAAAGAACTTGCGTAAAAAGATGTCTTTGAAAATTGGGGCTAAATATACCTATATGTTGATGGATGATCATTCCTTGTACGAGGGGTTAACCTCTAGTGGTAGCTGGATTCCAAATGAGGAATATGGATATACCTTGAGATATAATGAAAATATAGTAGGAGCTTACGCCTCTTTCTTTGCGGAGATCAAGAACTGGTCGTTTGCTGCGGGGGTACGTGCGGAATATTCCAAGACGTCGGATAGAAGTGAGGATTTTAGTCGGGATTATCTGGATCTTTTTCCGAACTTGGGCGTGACCTATGCGTTCGATCCCATCAAGAGGTGGATGCTGGTCGGGCAATATGCTCGTAATATCGAACGTCCTCCGTTCTATACCTTGAATCCGAATCGTATACAGAGTTCGGACTATAGCTACCAGATCGGGAATCCCTATCTGCGTCCTACTTATATCAATCGTTTCAGTGTAACGTTGGTTTATAATTATCGTTATACGGTGACTGTAGGAGGAAACTTGCACCACGACTTGATCCGGGAGTTCTGTAAACAAGATGTGGCGAATCCCGATGTATCCTATATCACGTATGAAAATCACGATCGGGAAAACCATTGGTTTGTAGCGGTCAGCTTGCCGTATCAACCCTTTACTTGGTGTAACTTGACAGGGAATTTCATAGGCGTACGGCAGGATATCCGGATGACGGAATTGTCTTCTTTCTCGTCTCATTATTTAGGGTTTGCCAATGTGATCGCTACCTTTACGTTGCCGGCAGGTTTTACGGTGGAGGCCCGGTATAGTGGAACGAGCCGGCTATATTCCGGTAATAGCGAGGTCGCCCCCCGGCATACGGTTGGAGTAATGGCGAGGAAGAAACTTTTGAATGATAAGCTATTGTTGGCGGTTTCAGTCGATAATATCTTTAACCAAGCCAATGAGTACGCCAGTACGTTGGATGTTTATCGAACATCATCCCGTTATGAAAACGGACTTACTGGAAGGGTCTTTAAGGTTGCGTTGACATGGAATTTCAATAGCGGAAAGAAAGTAAGGAAGAGTAAGATTGAGATAGGTTCCGGTTCCGAACGGAGTCGCCTGAATGAAAAATAACATAAAATAAATACAATTATGGAAGATAGAAAATTATCAGAAAAAGAAAGTCTGGATATTATCACTCAGATGATTAACTCCAGTAAGCGAAACATGAAAGTAGGGAGTGGCAATGTGTTACTTTATTGGGGATATTTTACCGTCCTCTTATCGGTCGTGATATCCTCCTTGATATTGTGTACTCAAAATTATATTTGGTCTTGGGGATGGATGCTCATGTTTGCTGTCGGACCAGTTATTTCATATAAGCAAAGAGGTTGTGAGCCGGCCGTGGTGACTTATACGGACAAGACGATCTCCAAGGTATGGCAAGTGTTTGGCTGTATGTTTGGACTGACGTTCGTCTTGATCGCGGTATTTTGTGCGCTTTATGGGCAATCCGTCAATTTTATATTGATGCTTCCTTTATCGTTATTATATTGTGGATTAGGGGTATCTATAAATGGTATTATCTTGCGGGAGAAATGGATGATTTACTCTCCGGTGGTTGCTTTCGTTTTAGTTATCCACATGCTGATGAGTTTGATAAATCATGATCCTGTCACGGTTTTATGGTATTTGTATTTTGGCCTTTCATTTGTGGTAATGATGATTATTCCCGGGCATATTCTTAATAATAAAGCTAAAAAACAATGTTTAAAGAATTAGATCCTTTATTGCATTCCCAACTCCGGCTAGCGGTGATGTCCATTTTACTATCGGTGGAGGAGGCGGAGTTTGTCTATATCAAGGAGAAGACGAGCGCTACCGCAGGAAATCTCAGCGTCCAATTGGACAAACTTAATGAAGCTGGTTATATCGAGATCGAGAAGGGGTTTGCCGGGAAGAAGCCCCGAACGGTTTGCCGGATCACAGACAAAGGACGCTTGGCGATGGAGGAGTATGTGAATACATTAAGACAATATATTAATATTTAGCTTGTGCCATTCTTAGGGCACGCTTGTGCCACCGTGATGGCACAGCTATGCCATAAGGATGGCACAAGTGTGCCACTAGGATGGCACGGCTGTGCCACGCCTATGGAAAGTAGTGGCACAGTAATGGTTTGCCAATCAGTTGTATGCTTAGGGGCGAATTGTTTATCCTTCCACTATCTTATATCCCGAAACGGTGAGTAATTGCCGGATCTCATTAATCTGCTGTTGATTCCTTGTTTCCATCTCCAACCGCAGATAACAGCCATTGATATCAGCCGTATGGCTGACACGCTCGTGATATACGGATACTACGTTAGCGCCGGTAGAGGCAATGATTTCAGATACGTGCTGTAGTTGTCCGGGTTTGTCTACCAATTCGATCGTCATGGAACAAGAGCGGCCGGATTTCTGCAAACCACGTCCGATTACCCGGGAAAGGATATTCACGTCGATATTTCCGCCGGAAATCAAACAGATTACTTTTTTCCCTTTGATGGGTACTTTATTAAACATGGCGGCGGCCACGGCTACGGCACCCGCCCCTTCGGCGATTAATTTATGTTGCTCGATCAACGCGAGGATAGCGGTGGAAATCTCATCGTCTGTCACGGATACGATCTCGTCCACATATTGCTGGCAAAGATCGAAAGTATGTATTCCCGGTTCTTTTACGGCGATACCGTCGGCTATGGTACGGACACCTTCGAGGCGTTCGATTTTCCCATGCTCGATAGAGTTTAACATGCTGGGCGCTCCTTTGGCTTGCACTCCGTAAACTCTGATATTCGGGTTCAAGTTCTTGATGGCATAGGCGACTCCGGAGATCAGCCCACCCCCTCCGATCGGAATGATTACGGCCTCTACTTCCGGGAGTTGTTCCAATAACTCCAAACCGATGGTCCCTTGTCCGGCGATCACATCCTCATCATCAAACGGATGGATAAATGTGTATCCTTTCTCATCCTTCAATTGTAAAGCCTTGTTATAGGCGTCATCGTAAACACCTTCGACAAGGCATACATCTGCCCCATAAGATTTAGTAGCCTCGACTTTAGAGATAGGAGCGTTATCGGGCAAGCAGATTAAGGACTTGATACCATGAGCGGTAGCCGCTAATGCCACACCTTGGGCATGGTTTCCCGCCGAGCAAGCCACTACGCCATGCGATTTCTCTTCTTCCGTAAGCTGGGCGATCTTGAAACAAGCGCCGCGCACTTTAAACGATCCGGTTACTTGTAAGTTCTCTGGTTTTAGAAAAATATGGGATTCCGGATTGATATTGGGAGCGCTGATTAAATCAGTGCGTCTGATGACTGTCTTCAAGGCATATGATGCCTGATAAATTTTATCAAGTGTGAGCATTCTGTCTGTTGTTAAAACGATGCCGCGAAAGTATAAAAAATACCGCAACCTATTCATACTTATCTTTGTTATATTATAAATCAAAATATAGAGAAGTATGGTAGTGATCGATTTAACGAAAGATGGTTTTATCGCCAATGTCGGTGATTTTGAGGCGAATCCCAAAGATTGGAAATATATAGGAAGTCGTCCTTGCCTCATAGATTTTCACGCTCCTTGGTGCGGTTATTGCAAACGCTTAAGCCCTATATTGGATGAGTTTGCCAAAGAATTTGATGGGAAGATTTATATTTATAAGGTGGATGTAGATCAAGAGGAGGCACTCGAGACAGCCTTTAATATCCGAACGATTCCCACTTTGATGTTTTGCCCGCTAGACGGCCCCCGTGAGATGATGATCGGCACGATGGGAAAACTGGAGTTAAAGCAGTTGATTCAGGAAAAATTGTTGAAGTAATATAATATGATATATGGTGTGGGGTGTAGAGACGTAGCGTGTATGCTGCGTCTCTATTTTTTGCTTTCTTATTATATGAATTGAATGAATAGTAACCCCAATCCTACAGAAACCCCAGTCGCTATCAATCCCGGCATCATGAAAGAATGGTTCAAGATGTATTTACCGATGCGGGTCGTGCCTGTACGATCGAAGTTGATGGCGGCTACGACTGTCGGGTAGTTTGGGATGAAGAAATAACCGTTTACGGCGGGGAATAAAGCGATCAACATATAGGGTGAGATTCCCAATGCGATCCCTAGCGGCAATAACGCACGAATGGTAGCCGCTTGGCTAAATAATAAAATGGACATTACGAAAAGGGCCAATCCGAATAACCAAGGCATCTGTGTAACTATATGCTCGATAGATCCCTTTAATTCAGTCATATTGCCGGCGATAAATGTATCTCCCATCCAAGCGATACCGAAGATCGCTACCACCGCTTGCATGCCTGCGGAAAAAACGGAACCCTGTGCGGCCTTGATACCATCTGTTTTTGTAAATAATAAGATGAAAGCGGAGGCTGTCAACATTAATACCTCAATAATATGTGACATCTGCATCGAGACCTTTTCCGTGCCGACGGTAAAGACCGGACGTAGGGACTCCATAGAACCAAAAATAACGATCGCTATCGTAGCGAGAACAAATATAGAGACCGATAAGGCCGCTTTCATTTGGTTTTCAACGCCTTTCGCCTCGTAATGCTTCGTGCTGAACTCATGGTTCGCTACCCGCTTTAAGTATTCCGGATCTTGATCCAATTCTTTACCAACCCTTAAAGAATAGATCGCTCCCGCCAATACCCCCAATAAGGTACAAGGAACAGATATCATAAGGATATTCATCAAGGAAATATGATATCCGGATAACATACTAAGCATGGCTACCGTAGCCGCCGATATCGGACTGGCCGTAATAGCCTGCTGGGAAGCGATCACGGCGATCGCCATCGGACGTTCGGGACGGATCTTCGTTTCCGTAGCGACCTCGGCGATTACCGGAAGGACCGAATAAGCCACATGCCCCGTTCCGGCTATGAAGGTAAACAAATAGGTGACGAACGGGCTTAATATCGTGATTCGTTGAGGATTCTTGCGAAGCAATTTCTCCGCCCACTTAACCATCAGATCAAGTCCGCCAGCGGCTTGCATACAACTAGCTGCCGCTATTACGGCAACGATCATAAGCATGACATCGATAGGAGGGGAAGTGGGCTGGAGCCCGAATCCAAAGGTGAGTATACCGAGTCCGAGACCTCCTAACACGCCTAATCCGATACCACCGATACGGGCACCTATAATGATGGCTATTAAAACGAAAGCTAATTGTAACAACATGCTGTGCAATTCTTTTGATTTAGTTTGTATTGGAGACAAAAATACTTATTTTTGTTCCGCTATGAATAACAAAAACACAAAAAACGAATGAAAAGAACAAGTTTCGCTATTTTGATCGGTTTGTTTTGCCTTTTCCCTGCGCTTTTCTCGCAAGTACGCAGTGAGTTCCTGTTGGAAAAGAATTGGAAGTTCACCCGGGAAGACCGCCCGGAGTTTATCAATCCTACTTTCAATGATAGTAAGTGGCAATCGGTGACCGTTCCGCATGATTGGGCGATTTACGGCCCTTTCAGCTCTCAGAATGATAAGCAAGAGGTCGCTATCGCCCAAGACGGACAAACGGAGGCCATGGAACATGCCGGCCGAACCGGAGGTTTGCCTTTCGTGGGAGTCGGCTGGTACCGGACCGAGTTTGAGGTTCCTCAATTTACGGATGGGAAGCGTGCCACGATCCTGTTCGACGGTGCGATGAGCCATGCCAAGGTCTACGTGAACGGGCAAGAGGTTGGGTATTGGCCGTATGGCTATAATTCTTTCTATTTCGATATCACGAAACAGCTCATCCCGGGGAAAAAGAACACCTTGGCGGTTCGCCTTGAGAACTTGCCGGAATCCTCCCGTTGGTATCCGGGAGCGGGACTATATAGGAATGTACATGTAATCGTGACGGAAAACGCCTATATCCCGGTCTGGGGAACTTATATTACGACCCCGACCGCCACGAAGGAATTTGCGAAAGTCAATGTACAGACGAAAATCGTACTGCCGGAAGGGGCCGATGCCAGCAAGTATAGCGTGAAAACCAGTGTATGGAATCCGAACGGGCAAAAGTTGACGGAGCAGACTACGCCTCTCTCACAGATTAAGTACAATGATAATAGCCTCTCCCAAGAGTTTATCATCCAGACCCCGACTTTATGGTCGCCGGATATGCCTGCCTTGTATTCTGCGGAGACTCGTCTCTATGAGGGCGATCAACTGAAAGATCTCTATACGACCCCATTCGGTATCCGTTCGATCGAGATCATTCCGAATAAAGGCTTTTTCTTGAATGGTGAGAAGACGGTATTCAAAGGCGTTTGTAATCACCATGACTTAGGCCCGTTAGGGGCTGCCGTCAATGATGCCGCTATCCGTCGTCAGATCCGGATCTTGAAGGACATGGGATGCAACGCTATCCGTACTTCCCATAATATGCCGGCTCCCGAGTTGGTAAAGGCTTGCGATGAGATGGGTATGATGTTGATGGCAGAGAGCTTCGACGAATGGAACAAGGCGAAATGCGCGAACGGCTATAATTTGATTTTCGACGAATGGGTGGAGAAAGACCTCGTGAATTTGGTACATCATTACCGGAATAACCCGAGCGTCGTGATGTGGTGCGTCGGTAACGAGGTGCCTAACCAATGGGATGAGAGCGGTTGTAAGATCTCCAAGTTCTTACAGGATATCTGCCATCGGGAAGACCCGACTCGTCCGGTGACGCAAGGTATGGATGCCCCGGATGCCGTCGTGAATAATAATATGGCGGCGGTAATGGATGTGGCGGGATTTAATTATCGTCCGTTCCGGTATCAGGTGAATTACCAGAAATTACCCCAAGGGATAATCTTGGGAAGCGAGACTGCCTCCACGGTTAGCTCACGAGGGGTGTATAAATTCCCGGTAGAGCGTAAGGCGATGGCTGTCTATGAGGATCACCAAAGTTCCTCGTACGACGTGGAGCATTGCAGCTGGTCTAATCTGCCGGAAGACGATTTTATCCAGCATGAGGACCTTCCGTATTGTATCGGGGAATTCGTATGGACAGGATTTGATTATCTGGGCGAGCCTACTCCTTATTATACGAATTGGCCAAGCCATAGCTCCTTGTTCGGTATTATCGATTTGGCGGGTATCCCCAAGGATCGTTACTATCTATACCGTAGTCATTGGAACAAAAGCGCCAAGACCTTGCATATCCTGCCGCATTGGACATGGCCGGGACGTGAGGGGGAGGTGACACCCGTATTCGTTTATACCAATTATCCTTCCGCCGAATTGTTTATTAACGGAAAGAGCCAAGGGAAACGTACGAAAGATCTAAGCATCGGTATCGATAGTAGTTATACCGAAGCGGCTCAAAAGAGTTTCGAGCGCCAGAAACGATATCGTTTGATGTGGATGGATACCAAATACGAGCCGGGAACTTTGAAGGTGGTCGCTTATGACAAGGAGGGTAACGCTGTGGCCGAGGAGGAGGTTCATACCGCAGGGAAGCCGCATCATATTGAGTTATCCGCCGATCGTAACCAATTGACGGCTGATGGAAAAGACCTTTCTTTCATCAATGTTAGAGTCGTAGACAAGAACGGGAACCTTTGTCCGGATGATACCCGACAGATCCAGTTTAAGGTTCGTGGTGCCGGAGCCTACCGTGCGGCGGCAAATGGAAATAGCGCCAGTCTGGAACTCTTCCATCTTCCGGAAATGAAACTGTTTAGCGGGCAACTTACCGCTATCGTGCAGACGGCCGAGGAACCGGGAACGATCTATTTCGAGGCTTCCGCGCCGGGAGTAAAAGGGGCGACCTTGGAATTGATCAGTAAATAAGCTTGATTATCATATAACGCAAACCGTGCGATTCAAGTCCGGAGACGGCTGTGAATCGCGCGGCTTTTTTATACGATATTCCCGAATACATCAAAGGTAATCGTCTCGTCCTGCCCGTTATGTGAAACCTTGAATAGGTAGAAGGTGCCATTGGCATTCAATAACGTATATATTGACTGTACCTTGTCGCTAGCGTAAGCGGAGGATTCGAAGCCTTGCATCACGATCTGCGGAACCTCTTGCTCGGACATGGCCCATGTGGTACTTTGCCACCTGTAATCCTTATTCAATTGCGCCACTTTATAAATCTGGTTATCGATCATATCCAGCTCGTAACCTAGGCTGTTCTGTTGGATATCCAGCAACTCGGCGTTGGCGAAAGTGATCTCCATCAGGTTGCTGACCTCTTTCGGGATAACGATCGGTGCGTCATTATTGATCTCATCGTCCACGGCTTTGATCAGGTTTCCATACTGTGAATAATACAGGTCTACTTCGCTATTGGACTGCTCCGCCTCGATCTTGTAAACGATTCCCATATTTAGGCGATTGATGGCGTACGTGTCATCCACGGTCCAATTTGAGTAAAAGCCTTGTTTGAAGGCGGTGGATACCGCTGCCGGTAATTGGGCGAAAGAGATGTCTATCTTTTCCATCATCCATACGCCTTGATCCGTGAACCAAGCGGTTGTCTCGGAACCTTCATTATTGAAATCTACCACATAATAGTTACCTTCGATCTCAAAAACAGGGTTCTTGGCATCGGGATATTTCTCTTGAAAAGCGTTCTCTACCGGGGGGAGAGGGATAATACCTTGATGATCATCATCATTTTTGCTACAGCCAGAGAAAAAGAGAGTCAGACCGGCTATACATGTGAATAGGATAAGTCTTGTGTTCATACATTTTGCGTTTATAAGTTTTGGGCATAGAACAACAGGTCTATCGGAAAAGTTTTGAGCGAAATCGATTTAAGTATATTGAATCAAGAACAAGGATCTTGTTTCGACGAGATCCTTGTTCTTGTATAATTGCTACGGATTTACGTTCAAATAATAGGTTGCTGTGCCTATTAAAGAACTTCCATTATACATTGCGCAGGTGATGCGAAGAGATCCACCGTAATGTTGGGAGTTTAGATAGACACTAACATCTAATCGATTACCGGAAGGATAAGTGTACCATCTATCGCATTCTCCATAGAATTCAGCGTTCCAGCTATACGAGGTCGGAGTTCCTGTCTTTGTGTAAGCATATAAAGTCGTCGTGGCATTACCCCCTGGCGCATTGATAGAGGAACTGCCGCTACTATAATCCTCTTGACTCTTCCCTATATAAACAGTCGGCATATCATTTTTTTTCATATATTTTAAGCTTGATGCATCAAAGGGACAATGAGCTTTGGGATGCCTCATAAGAGCGTATTCCCCCCATTTGGAGATGAATATATTGGGCGTAGATGTCGTTACGGCAGAGTGATTATCACTAAGATAGGATACTTTGGTTGCGGCACCTGTTGTTGATATATAACTACCATCTAACCAATATACGTTTGTGGGATTAATAGTCCATCCCATCCAAACTGCTGATCCGCCTTCTGTCATATACCAAGCATAGGCATGACAATTGTAAGTGGTTGTTGAACTACTTATTAGAGTTGCTTGTGAATAGGTTGTTGTACAATATTGGTCATGGCTCGCTTTTTGTGAGGCTGATAATTCCTCACTTCTGTAGTAAGTGTCATTAACGAGTGTCCCGTTAGGAGTGTAAACAGTAGCGGCTGCTCCTTGAGCTTTTGTCTCAACATTGAGATTCGGCTCCCAAATCATGTTTAAATTCTCCATAGTGATCCATTCATTGGGGAATTTTTCGATTCGTTCTCCGGAAAGCAAGAATAGTAATTGCCCGCAAGAAGCACAAGAATTCACCCCATCCAAAACGAGAATGTGTTCTTTTCCATCTCCTTGAATAGTAAAGACCCAAGGGTATGGATAGTCTGTTCCCTTGACATGGGAGTGAGCGACAGAATCTACTACATTCACCAACCATTTAGGATATGTTATCTTTCCGTCTTTAATGACAATTTCTGAACTGGATGTCAAGATTTCTTTATCACCTCCTTGCATATTATCCATTTCATTGTCACATGCGTTCAGCGTGAATGCCAGCATGATTATTAAATAGTATAATACTTTTTTCATGATCTCAATTTATTAAAGGTTACAATGTATTGTTTTAATAACTCTTCGATTACATTACTGCCCGTTAGCTTTTCATCGATGGTGAATTGTTTAAATTTGGGCGTAATGGTCTTGTTGTCTATCCGTTCTAGACTTCGACCTAGGAGATAGACTACGGTTTTTAGACCATATTGTCCATAAATATCCGGGTTGTTTTGTTTGTAAAGGAGTCTCTTTACGGCTTCGGAGGAGATCTCTTGCTGTAAAAGATTATTTGTATTAGATAATATCGTCTCATTAGACAGAAGAGCCTCGATTACCATTTGCCGACTAATTTCATTACCTATTTCTATGGAAGTCAACACTCCTGCTTTCAGTAATTCTTGTTTTTTCATCTTCTCAAATAGCAAAGAAGCATTGTCTTTCCTTTTGAATAACTCTTGTAACCCGTTAAAACGTGCGGAAACCTTGCTAATGCCTTCCTGTATTCCATTGTAAGCGAATATGTCACCTAATAATGGGTAAGCAAGGCAAAGTTCTATAAGCTCTTCTGTTGATACCGTTTTTAATATCTCTGCCGGAATTTGGCAGGCTTTCAGCATATCCTCATGTGTGGATAATGCTTGCCAAGCCTCCGTTCCTGGTTTTATGGGGTAATCCCAACTTTTTATTGATTGTGCGTTCATATCTATCGATATAAACACGAGGAGGAAAATGCTCCAAACGAAAGTTACTGTTTTTTTCATCTCTCTTTAGAATTTAGGGTAAATAATATAAGATTGGTATTCCTTGATTATGGATTTTCCCAAAAATAGTCCTTTTTGTAAAGATAATCAAGTATTTATATGTTAATTATGATTGAATATCTGTAGATTCTCATTGCTGATGTCTTTGTTTTCGTACAAAAGCGGACACAGTGTTCGATATCGGACATCTCTTTTGTTTTATTTCTTCAATAAATCAATCACTTACGTTTTTGGCACGGGGTTTGCTCTTTGGAGGGTGGAAAATAAAAACAAACGAAATATGGACAGAGAGATATCAAAAGAGGTTCGGCAGAAGGAGCAGCGTAAACAGTTTATAAAGCTGGGGGCGGGGATTGGTATTGCCGTTGTCTTAATAGGCGGGGTGATCGGTTTCATGCAAACCAGCCTGCAACGGAAGGACTTGGTTTTTTCAACGGTAGATAAAGGAGTGATCGAGGTTTCCGTTAGCGCGTCAGGCAAGGTGGTTCCTGCTTTCGAGGAAATCATCAACTCACCGATCAACTCCCGTATCGTCGAGATTTATAAAAAGGGAGGCGATTCCGTGGATGTAGGTACTCCGATCTTGAAACTGGACTTGCTCAGTGCCGAGACGGATTATAAGAAACAATTGGACGAGGAGCAAATGAAACGCCTCCAATTGGATCAACTCCGTATCCAAAACCGCAATAAGCTTTCCGAGATGGAGATGCAATTGAAAGTCTCTCGCATGGAACTGAACCGAAAGGAAGTGGAGTTGCGCAACGAGCGTTATCTGGATAGCCTAGGCGCCGGAACGACCGATAAGGTCCGTCAAGTGGAACTGGACTATAACGTTAGCGTCTTGAAACTGAAAGAGGATGAGCAAAAATATGAGAACGAGAAATCCTTGACGGATGCCGATTATAAAGTGAAAGAACTCGACCTGAACATCTTCCGAAAGAGCCTAGCCGAGACGAAGCGTACCTTGGAAGACGCCCAGATACGCTCTCCCCGCAAGGCGATCCTGACCTACGTGAACAACGAGGTAGGTGCCCAAGTCTCTCAAGGCAGTCGTGTCGCTATCGTCTCCGACTTGTCCCATTTCAAAATAGAGGGGGAGATCGCCGATACCTATGGTGACCGGATCGCCGCCGGTAGCAAAGCCGTCGTAAAGATCGGCAACGATAAACTGGATGGGGTGGTTAGCGATGTTACCCCCTTATCGAAGAACGGTGTAATCTCTTTCACGGTACAGTTGGAGGAGGATAATCATCGCCGCTTGCGCTCCGGTTTGAAGACCGATGTATACGTGATGAATGCCATCAAGGACGATGTGCTGCGTATTTCCAACGCCTCGTTCTACGTCGGGAAAGGAGAGTATGAGTTGTTTGTTGTCAACGGAGACCAATTGATCAAGCGGAAGGTACAGCTGGGAGACAGCAACTTTGAGTATGTAGAAGTAGTCAATGGCTTGGAACCGGGTGACGAGGTGGTCGTTTCCGATATGACAAGCTTCAAGGAAAAGAATAAACTGAAATTGAAATAACGATTCGAATTATGTATAAGCAGTACATCAAACAAGCGGTTCAAATGCTGCGTGAAAATACGCTCGTAAGCGTAATCTCTATTTCGGGAACGGCCCTTGCGATCGCCATGGTGTTGGTGATGGTATTGGTGTTCCAGATTAAATCCACGGGATATGCCCCTGAGTCCAATCGGTCTAGGTTTATGTATGTCTGGGGTACGGAGGTCGGTTCGAAATCCCCCGGAGAATCGGATCGTAATCGTGGAGGCATGTCCAGCGAGGTCGTGAAGGAATGTTTCTATACCTTGCGGAAACCAGAGGCCGTATCCGGCTATTGTAGTGATAGCCATTCCTTGTCATTGCCCAATAGACGGCTTTTCAAGGAGTATGAGATTTGTTATACGGATGCGGGCCATTGGAAAATATTCGACCATCCTTTCGTGGAAGGAGGCCCCTTTAGCGAGGCTGATTTTCAATCCGGTATACCGAAGATGGTGCTGTCGGAACAAGTAGCGACCGATTTGTTCGGAACGGGACAGGCCGTCGGGCGGCAGGTCGTGATGGATTTTATCACTTTCACCGTCTGCGGTGTGGTGCGTGACGTACCTTCCTCATTGATGAGTTCCTACGCTCAGGTATGGATACCCTATAGCAGCAATGAGGCCCTGACCCGTGTAAATGGGGAGTATGGGGAGAATATGGCCGGTTATTTCAGCGTGGCCTTATTGGCTCGTTCCTCTTCCGACTTCGATGCCATACGCTCGGAGCTAGACCAACAGGTCCGTCGCTACAATGACAGCAAGACCGATTATAACGTAGGTTTCCCTTCCGGGCTACTTTCCCAGTTGGATACGGCCATGGGAAGCGGCGCTTTTCAAAAGGTGGACTGGCCTACCTTCTTGGCCGGATCGGGCGCTTTCCTATTCTTCTTGCTCTTGGTACCGGCGCTGAACTTAACGGGCGTGATCCAATCGTCTGTGCAGAAGCGGAAAGAAGAGATCGGTTTACGTAAGGCTTTCGGGGCTACGGGGCAGAATCTTTTGATGCAGATATTATCGGAGAACTTTGTGCTGACCTTGATCGGTGGCGTGATCGGTATCGGTCTCTCGATGGTGTTGCTGGTGGTAGGGAAGCCTTTCATGTTGAGCGAGAACGTGAGCCTTACGGCGCCTATGCTTATTAAACCGGGCTTATTTATCTCCGCCCTTATCTTTACGTTCTTGCTGAATATATTAAGCGCCGGGATACCGGCATGGCGTACGACACGGCAACCGATCGTAGAAGCGTTAAAGGGGAATGAGTGAATCCAATGAATAATGAACAATGAGTTGTCAATTGTCAACTATCAACTATCAAATTATGATTAAGCATATATTTAAAATAATATGGGCCCAGCGCAAGAGCAACGGCTGGATACTGGGCGAGTTGGTTATCGTGATGTGCGCCCTTTGGTTTATGATGGATAAGTTATGGGTGGATGTGCGCTGCTATAACGCCCCGATGGGATATGATATCTCGAATACGTGGCGTTTCAAGCTTTCCACGCTCTCGTCGAACGCCCCGGGTTATGTGCCCGACTCACTTTACGACTCGAATGCGACACAGGATTTGTTGAAGCTTATGGAACGTATCCGCCAAGAGCAGGAGGTCGAGGAAGTATGTGTTACGTATTGGTCCATGCCTTATTCAAACGGAAGTTCGTGGGGTACGCTCCTTCCCTTGGGCGCTGATACCTCGAAGGCGGTAGGACAGAACTACCACAAGCTGAAAGTATCTCCTTCTTATTTCGATGTATTCCGTATGAAGGATAAGGAGGGCCGTGCCATCACCCCGCTGGTGGAGAACGCTTACCGCCCGCTCGTCGTGACGGCGGAGGCGGAGGATTTCTTCTTCGGGGGGCAGTCCGCCATAGGCCGGCAGATCTCGGAGAATGACGACCTTTCCGAGCCTTTCACGATCGCCGCTGTCCTTCCTACCTTCCGTAGCAATGACTTCGACCGTCCGGAGAACTGCGCTTTCACGATATTGAAAGGTGAGTCATTGCAGGAGTTCGTGAAGAATTTCGGCGTAAGGAGCGCTGAACTATCGGTACGTACGAAACGCCCGATGACCGAGGATGAGATGTACGTTTTCTTGGAGAAAACAGCGGATCGGATGACGGTAAATAACACCTTCGTCCACGGTGTCACCCTCCTTGCCGACCAGCGTGATGACCAACTCCGGTTTACCAAGAACGAGAACAGCAAGAAACTCTCCATGATGGCCTTCCTGCTCGTGAACGTATTCTTCGGTATCGTAGGTACGTTCTGGTTGCGTACCGAGCGGCGGCGTAGCGAGATCGGTCTCCGCATGGCGATCGGTTCCAGCCGGGGCAGGCTGGGCGAGTACATGTATCTGGAAGGTCTGGGCCTCTTGGCGATCACTGTGCCGATCCTACTGGTCTTCGTCTTCAATATGGCCTTTTTGGATAAGCTGGATTCCTACCGCGAGCCCCTCTCCATCCTCCGCTTTCTAGTAACCCTCAGCGTCTCCTACCTCCTGATGGCCGGCATGATCTGCATGGGAATCTGGTTCCCTGTCCGCAAGGCGGTAAAGATGGCTCCGGCGGAGGCGTTGCATTACGAATAAATTGTCTATCTTTGCGTCTGTCAATTTATTAATGAGAAAGGAGCAAGCTTATGACAGCTATAGAATTAAAAATGTCGTTACTGCAAGAGGTGATGTCTTTGGAGGATGAACAGTTGATCAAAAAGGCCCTCGACAGCGTCCGCCGTATGAAGATGGCTGCCTTTGGAAAGGCCACCCCGGTAGAGAAGCCGGCAGACGATTACGCAGAGCCTACCAAGGAGGAGATCTTGGCGGGGCTAAGGAATGCCCTGCAAGACGTGAAGGATTTGCGTGAGGGCAAGGATGTGGGGCATAAGTTTAGAGACTTAAGTGAGTTGCTCAATGAGGTATAGGATAAAAACCCATCAAGACTTCGATAAAGAGTTCAAACGTCTCTGTAAGAAGTATAGCTCATTGAAGGCTGATTTATCGGCTTTGGGTAAGTCTTTGAGCGAGAACCCCGATCAAGGGACGAGCTTAGGCAAAGGCGTTCGCAAGGTACGCATGGCCATCGCCTCCAAGGGAAAAGGAAAGAGCCATGGGGCGAGAGTGATTACTTACACGGAGGCCATTGTCTGCGCAGATAATGAGGGTACGGTTGTTCTCCTCACGATCTACGATAAGGCCGACCGTGACTCCATTTCGGCAGCCGAGATCGATGAACTGCTGAGATCCTTACGTTGGGAATTATAAAATCTGAAACTGTCCATAATCGCTGTCCGATAACGAATCAAGTGTTCGTTATCGGACAGCTTTTTTTACGGGGTGATGTTAGGAATCAGGCGGTTACGTTTTTGGCACGTTATTTGCCTCCGTAGGGGCACAAAGTCGGACGATAACAAACAATCACTGTTTTAGTCGGGTAATAGATAATTTATAATACAAAGGTTTATGATAAAGCAATACATTAAACAAGCGTTGAGGATGATCGGGGAGAACAAGCTGTTGAGCGTGATCTCGATACTCGGTACCGCCTTGGCCATTTGCATGATCATGGTGATCGTCATCCTGTATGTCGTGAATACGGCGAGTTTCAAGCCGGAGGTAAACCGTGGCCGCACCTGCTACATAACGACCGTCATGAGCAATGGCAAGGATGATAACCGGCGCATCTCCTACTCGTCGTTGGGACTGCCCTTGGTGAAGGAATGCTGCTATCCGCTGAAAGGGGCGGAGGCTGTTACCGCCATCAATATGGATCGCTACAGGCCGTTGACCGCCTCGTCCATGGACGGGCTTAAGAACCGGACGAGTTACATCTCTTATACGGATACCGCCTTCTGGAAGATCTTCCAGTTCGATTTCCTGCAAGGAGGCCCCTTCAGCCCGGCGGCTTTCACAAGCGGTATCCGCGACGCCGTGATCAGCGAGAGCGTGGCCTTGGCCCTTTTCGGCACGGACCAAGTCGTGGGGCGGGAGATGAAGCTCGATTTCATCGTCTACAATATCTGCGGGGTCGTGAAGGACGTATCCCGGTTCGCCTCGAAAGCGTGGGCGGAGGTCTGGATCCCTTACACGGTGCGGGACGACGGGGGATACCAAGAGGGCATCAACGGCTCGTATAGCTGTTGCGTCCTGCTGAAACCGGGCGTCACGAGGGAGGAGTTGAGGACCGAGGCGCTGCGGAAGGTCGAGGAGTTCAACGCCAAGACCCGGGATGTCAAGGCTGATATCCTTCACCAGCCCTCCACCCAGATCGAGGAATGGATCGGCGGCGGTAGCGAGTTCGGGGCGAACCTCTTCTACCTCTACGTCCGTTACGGCATCATCCTTTTCATCCTCCTGCTGGTTCCGGCCTTGAACCTATCGGGCATCACCCTGTCGAGGATGCGCCGCCGGATGGCCGAGCTTGGCGTACGCCGGGCTTTCGGGGCCACGCAAGGCACCATCCTCTGGCAAGTGCTGTCCGAGAACATGGTCTTGACCCTGCTCGGCGGGCTGCTGGGATTGGCGATGTCGTACGGCGCCATGTTGTTGCTGAGGGACTGGTTGCTGGTCACCTCGCTGGGGAAGACGGGGCTTTCCACCGGGATGTTTAACGGGGCGGTCTTTATCGCCGCCTTCCTGTTCTGCCTCGTGCTGAACCTGTTTTCCGCCGGCCTCCCGGCTTGGCGAATGTCAAGATTGAATATTACGGACTCTATAAATGGTTGACGCTATGTATAAGATGATTCTAAAACAACTCTGGAACGAGCGCAAGGGGAACTTGTTTATCTGGTTGGAAATGCTCGTGGTCTCTATCTTCCTTTGGTATGCGGCGGACGCCTTGTTCGTGATGTATAAACTCTACTCGCGATCATTAGGTTTCAATATCGAACATACGTATCACGTGAGCTTCGGCGTGATCCCGGAGGAAAGTCCCGACTATGACACGACCTCCGTGCATAGCGAACGGGGAGGCGGGGATTATCTGACCTTGATGGATCGCATCCGCCGGAACCCCTCCGTGGAATCAATCTGTTTCACCACCGGCGTGCATTTCCATTACCGGGGATCGAACCAATACGCCACGTTCCGGAAGGACTCGTTGATCCGTAATGGCTTCGTGCGTTACGTATCGCCCACCTATTTCGAGGTGTTCGACGTAAAGACGGCACAAGGCGGGTCCCCCTCGGAGTTGGTGGACGCCCTGCGTGACAACCAAGTGGTGGTGACGGGTACGGTCGCCGACAGCTTCTTCGGCGATCTTGCGGCGGCCGTGCGCCAAGAGATCTATATCACCGACCAAGGCTCTCGTGATAGCGTGGCCTACCGTATCGGTGGTGTCTGCGAGAAACAACGTTACTGCGAGTTCACCGGCTATGATTACGCTTACTATAAGCTGGTGGACGAGAACAAGGTGGCCGAGGAGGGCGATTGGGTCGGAGAGGGCTTGAACACCTTCATCCGGGTGAAGCCCGGCGCGGACGGCGCCGCTTTCGCCGCCGATTTCCGGAAGGAGATGGAGCAGCAATTGCGCATGGGTAATATCTATTTGAAGGATGTTTTCCCGATGTCCCATTACCGGGACCAGTTCCTTGAGCGTTGGTTGGATCAAGTCCGCCTTTACGTGGCGGGCATCGCCTTCTTCCTGCTGAATGTCCTGCTCGGCGTGGTGGGAACCTTCTGGTACCGCACGCAACAAAGGAGCGCCGAGATCGGCCTCCGCATGGCGATGGGAGCCACCCGCAAGGGCATATTCTGGCAATTGGTGAAGGAGGGCTTGGCGCTACTCACCATCGCTTTCATCCCCTCCGCCGCCATCTTCGCCAACCTGCTGTATATGGAGGTGACGCAAGGCTCGGAGATACCGCCCGACATGGCCTCACGCCTGTTGTTCGGCTTCGTCTTCTCGTATGCGGTGATGGCCGCGATGATTGTCGTGGGAATTAGTTTCCCGTCTTACCGGGCCATGCGGATGCATCCGGCGGACGCCTTGCGGCAGGAATGATCGGACACGGACGGCACGGATGGCACGGGCATCCGTGTCCGGAAACGAACCGACTGTTCGGAAATGAATCGACTGTTCGATAACGGACAGTACTTTTTTATGGAGATGTCATGGAATCAATGAGATACGTTTCTGGCACGTAATTTGCTTTTAGGTGGCAAAGCCTAGCGATAGCAAGAGTTTAACAATAACAAGAGTCAAACAATAACAATTAAAATATTACAGTCATGATCAAACTAACGAATTTACAGAAGATTTACCGTACGAAAGAGATAGAGACAGTCGCGTTGGAAAACGTGAACCTAGAGGTACAGCAAGGCGAGTTTCTCAGCATTATGGGACCCTCCGGATGCGGGAAATCCACCTTATTGAACATCATGGGCCTGCTGGACTTGCCTACCTCCGGTACGGTCGAGATCAACGGCGTGAACACGGTGGGCATGAGCGACAAGGAGTTGGCCGCTTTCCGTAACAAGCAACTGGGTTTCGTGTTCCAGAGCTTTCACTTGATCAATTCCCTGAACGTGCTGGACAACGTGGAGCTTCCCTTGCTCTATCGCAAGGTATCCTCCTCGGAGCGCCGCAAGCTGGCCGAGGCCGTGCTGGAGAAGGTCGGCCTCAGCCACCGTATGCGCCATTTCCCGACGCAGCTCTCCGGCGGTCAATGCCAGCGCGTGGCCATCGCCCGTGCGATCGTAGGTAATCCCGACATCATCCTCGCCGATGAGCCGACCGGTAACTTGGACTCCAAGATGGGTATCGAGGTCATGGACCTGCTCCACCAACTCAACAAGGAGGACGGCCGCACCATCGTAATGGTAACCCACAACGAGGCGCAGGCCAAGCAAACCAGCCGCACCGTGCGCTTCTTCGATGGAAGGCAGGTGCAGTAAGGGAGCCGCATAGGGGGGATCTCCATGTGTGAGGCACCACGGGTGACATCTTGCCTCATAGCTATGAGGTACGATACGTCAAACCTATGAGGCATGACACCTCAAAGCTATGAGGTATGATACCTCAAACGTATGAGGCAAGGTATCACCCGTAGTGCCTCGATACCTCATATCACGGTGAAGGTCAGCGTACCATACCGAGGCTCTTTATAAAGGTGATAAGTCGGGGTGAACTGGGTGCAGACGATGGCTTCCCACTCGCCTGCCCCGAAAGCGAAGCCGGGGACGAAGCAGAGCCGCTGCCCGCTGTTGACGAGCATATCGGCGGCGGGGTAGAAATGCTCGTCGCCGGTCTCGACGGAGCGTAGCGTAAGGCCCACCTCGGGAGAGTCGCCCGCTAGCTTCAGCCTATCGCCATAGATGGAGATGAAGGGATGCTCGCCTGCGGGGAGTTGGTTGTAAGGCTCGTCGCTGTCGGACGTGCGGGGCTGGATGCGGAGGCTGACGTAGGTGGGGCGGGGCATTGAGTTGTAAGCTAGCTGGTAGGTCTCGTTCACGGCCCGGAGGTTGCCCACCCGCTGCTTCAGTTGCGGTGCGGGGCGCAGGCGTGGGGCGAGTGTATGGCGGTCGGG
This sequence comes from Parabacteroides sp. AF19-14, assembly GCF_003635485.1. NCBI lineage: Bacteria > Pseudomonadati > Bacteroidota > Bacteroidia > Bacteroidales > Tannerellaceae > Parabacteroides > Parabacteroides sp. AF19-14. Next base: position 239,945 of record NZ_QTMJ01000003.1, read on the forward strand.
GTCGAACTTCTCGTATAGGGTCTCGAAAGGCCCGTTCACGGTCAGTTCCGTCCGCCCGAAGCCGAAGTCCACGTTGTAGCCCTCCTCGATGGCGTCGTAGATCTCCCGCTTGAGGAGGTTGAAGGTGGTGATGAGCGTCTCCTTGCGATACTCGCTCCGTTTGTCTACGACACGGGCGGCGATGTCATCGATGCTGAGCGTACGTTGCCATACGACGCTTCCCTTATAGCTCGCGTTACCGGGCAGGTGGCTCTTGCTGACGCGGATGCTCAGCTTGCGAAACGGCTTGGGCAGCTCCGACTTAGGTATTTCTTTATCCATGATCTCGTGGTTTAATGAATGATTGAGTGGCAAAGATAAGAAAGATAACATGAATAGTATTTGGAAATACATGCCAAGCGTATAATAATTACGGAAAGCAGGTGGCAGATACCCATAAAACGAACTAACAAATAATGAACGATGTACAAGGTATACCTTAAACAAGCTTGGGCCTTGATGGGGCAGAATCGCTTCTTCACCGCCGTTTATATCATCGGTACGGGCTTGGCGATCTCGATGGTGATGGCCATAGCGGTGGTCTATCATATCCGGACGGCGAATATCGCCCCGGAGGTGAGCAGGGACCGGATGGGCTACGTATCGAACGTATCGTATGAGTTCAACGGGGGCAAAGGCTCGTTGAACAGCGGTTGCGGGCCCCGGTTCGTGAAGGAGGTCCTCTACGGCCTCGAGACACCCGAGAAAGTGGCGGTCACCACCAACGCCGCCATCATGCCTTACGAGGTGGGGGACATCTTCATCCAAGCGCCGGGTAGCGATGAGTCGCCGAAAGTACAATTGATGGGATGCGATGATGCGTTCTGGCAAGTCTACCGTTTCAGCTTCTTGGACGGGAAGCCGTTCGCCAGTGCCGAGTTCCTTTCCGGGATGCCCCGCGTGGTGCTCGACCGTTCCTTGGCACGCCGCCTGCTCGGGCGTACCGAGGTAGCCGGTCAGACCGTCTTGATCAACGATATAGAATATACGATTAGCGGCGTGGTGGAGGATATATCCGCCGTCGCTTCCGACGTTTACGCCGAGGCGTGGGTACCCTACACCTCGATGGCAAGTATCATGGATACCGCCTTGGAGGAGCGGGAAGGCTCGGTGGGACTGCTGCTCGCCAACTGCCTGCTGCGTGACGCCTCGGACCTTCCGGCCCTCTCCGCCGAGTTGGAGAAGGGAGTAAGACGCTACAACAGCGGCTTGCGGGAGGGACAGGTGAGAGTGGAGCCGCCCTGCTCGTTCGGCGACCGGTTATTGTCGCGGTTGTTCGGGCCGGAGACGTATATCGTCTTGGGCGTCGCCCTCTTCCTCTTCCTGCTAGTCCCGGCGCTGAACCTCTCGGGCCTGAACGCCTCGAGGATGCAAGACCGGGTGTCTGAGCTAGGCGTACGCAAGACCTTCGGGGCGTCGCGGAAGACGTTGATGGGGCAGGTCTTCTGGGAGAATATGCTGCTGATGTTGCCCGGGGGCATGGCGGGACTGCTGTTCTCGTACGTGCTGGTGTTTGTATTCCGGGGCATCCTTCTTTCCCCCGGTTTGTATCGCATGGGCTCCGGGGCGGGTAATGATATCTTCCTCTCGCCGGGGATGCTGCTGAATATGGAGGTGTTCGCCTACGCGTTCGCTGTCTGCGTGGCGCTGAACCTGCTCTCTTCGATGATACCCGCTTGGCGTACCGTGCGGGTGAGTATAACGGATGCGTTGAACGATAAATAGGATACGGCTATGGTAATACATCTATTAAAGTTGATAAGGTCCCGTTTGGGAGGAAGCTGCTGGATACTGGTGGAACTGCTGGTCGTATTCGTGATCCTGTGGTTCATGATGTACTACTTCGTGGCGCAAGGGATGCTGACGCGGATGCCGGTGGGCTTCAAGCTGGATCACGTGTACAACGTGACGCTCGCCATACGGCCGTCCGACAGTCCCTCGTTCATCGCCTACGAGGAGGGGAGCGAGGAGCCGGTGCGGAACATCGAGCGTATCGTGGAGCGTATCGAGCGGCATCCCGACGTGGAGGTGGTAGGGCTCTCGTATTATTCGCTGCCTTATACCGACTCGAACATCGGCAGCAGAGTCTTGAAAGACTCGATCAACCAGCGGGTGCGGGCAATGATCGTCTCGCCGGGGTATTTCCGGGTGTTCGGCATCCGCTCCGCTACGGGAGAAAGCCCGGAGAGACTGGGGCAGACCCTGTCGGGGCTTCGGGAGGGGAGGGAGATGATCCTCTCCGCCGATCTGGCGAGCAAGCTATACGGCCATACCGACGTGATCGGGGCCGAGATCTATAATTACAACGATACCGTGCCCTGTCACGTGATAGCGGTTACGGAGCCGGTACGAAACTCCGAGTACGATTCCCGGAATCAGCATAGTGTCTTCTCTCCACTGGACTTGCGGGGGATGTTCGGCAAGGGCCAGTTGGACGAGAAGGGACTCACGCGAGTGCAGATCACGTTCCGCACCCGTCCGGAGGTCTCTACCTCCAACTACGCCGCCAAGTTCCGTAAGGAAATGAGTAGATCTTTGATGGTGGGTAATTACTGGGTATCGGAAGTGAGGGACTACGAAGGGATACGGGCCTTTTATCTCGAGAACTCGGAGCGGACGAGCGCCCATCGGCTGGTATCGGCCATGGGATTGTTCTTCTTGGTGAACGTGTTTCTGGCGGTGATCGGTACGTTCTGGTTTCACGTGAGCCGTCGCCGTTCGGAGTTGGGGCTACGTATGGCGATGGGCTCCACCCGCAAGGGTATAGAGGGGCTGATGATCGGCGAGGGCTTGTTGCTGCTGACGATCGCTTCCGTGCCGGGCTTGCTGATCTGCCTGAATCTGGCGGTGGCCGATATCGTGCCCTGCGGCGTGATCCGCTTCACGGCCATTAGCCTGCTGACAGGGGGTGTCTTGGCGCTCGTCGTCTTCTTGGCTATCTGGTACCCGGCCCGTAAGGCGGCCCGGCAGGAACCGGCTGACGCGTTACGGTATGACGGATAATAGAAAACAGGTAATACTCGGTTGTAGAGACGAGGCATGCCCCGTCTCCCACCGACTGATAGAATATTTAAATCGAATGAATATGTACAAGATCTACTTAAAACAAGCATGGGCCCTGATCCGGCAAGAACGGCTGTTCAGCTCGGTCTATATCGTGGGGACGGGGTTGGCGATCTCGCTGGTGATGGTGCTGTCCATCGTGTTTTACGTGAAAATGGCTTCTATTTATCCGGAGATGGACCGGGACCGGTTGCTGACCGTGAAGAGCGCCACGCTGAAGAATGAGAAAGGGGGAACGAGCAGTAGCCCGGTATCGCCCCGCTTCGTGAAAGAGTGCCTCGTGGGTGTACCCGGTTTGGAGGCGTTGGCGTTACGTTATGATGATGCCACTTCCGCTTTCGTGCAGCCGGTGGGCAGTCCCGTGCAGGTACCGGTCATGAAGATGGGGGTGAACGATGGGTTCTGGAAAGTATTCTCCTTCCGTTTCTTGGAGGGTAAGCCTTTCACCGAGGCCGATTTCCGGTCGGGCATGCCCGTGGCGGTAATCGCCCGCTCACTGGCCAAGCGGCTTTATGGAGAAGGTAGTGCGGTGGGGCAGACCTTGAGCCTCGACTTTACCTCATTTCGTGTGGTGGGCGTGGTGGACGACGTATCTTTCCTGATGGATCGGGTTTTCTCGCAGGTCTGGTACCCGTACACCCAAGCGCCCGACTTCGAGGAGCGGGTCCGATACTCGGAGGCGCATATGCCCGGGCTGGGGCCCTTGAGGGTCTATATGCTCGTGAAGGATAAGGCGGACATCGGCAAGGTGCGGGAAGCGGTGGCGGATAACGTGCGTCGCTTCAACCAATCGTTGGACGTGGATGGCAAACGTGAGTTCTCCCTTCTTGGGCAGCCGGATCGCCATTGGGAGAGTATCTTCCGGTATTGGTCGAACGTGGAGCCGGATATCGTGGGAGACTTGAGCCGTTATGGGGTGATTTTCCTGCTCCTGCTGCTCGTCCCCGCCGTCAGCCTCTCGGGCATGGCCGATTCCCGCATGGAACGGCGTCTGGGCGAGCTGGGCGTGCGGCGTGCTTTCGGGGCTCCCAAGGGGTCGTTGATCGGACAGGTCTTGATAGAGAACTTCCTGTATACGCTGCTGGGCGGCTTGGTGGGACTGCTGTTCTCCTTCCTGCTGGTGACGTTCGCCAGTTCGTGGGTCTTCAAGGTCGGCAAGGGGTTTTCGGAGGCCGCCCCGGATGGCGTGGACGTATCGCTTTCCATGGGGATGCTGTTAAACCCGTGGGTCTTCTTGATCGCTTTGTGCGTATGTTTCCTGTTAAACCTGATGTCGGCGTTGTGGCCCGCTTGGCGTGCGTCAAGGCGACCTATCGTTGATTCGTTGAACGCTTAAATGGAGGGAAGAAAGATATGTGGAAAATGACTTGGATACAATTGATGAACCGCTGGCGTAGCAACGTGTGGGTGTGCGTGGAGTTGCTGCTCGCCTTTTGTCTGGCGTGGTACATGGTGGATTACTTCTTCGTGGAGATCTATAACCGTAGTCTCCCCTCCGGACGTGACTACGCGAATGTCTGGCAGGTAGAAATGGGCCTCTTGCCGGAAACCTCCCCCGACTATCGAGCCGCCGAGAGCGACTCGATCGCCATGCTGGAAAATTATGAGCGGATAAAAGACCGCCTGCGCGATTATCCGGGGGTGAAGGCGATGGGTGCGGCCTCGGGCTGTTACTCCATGCCTTATACCGGCTGTTATTACGGCATGGGTTTGGCGGACGTGGCCGATACGAGCAAGCGGGAAGCGGCCATGAGGTATACGATCGATCCTTCCACGGATTTCCTGTCGGTCTTCAACCATTCGTACGCCAAAGACGGACGTGCGGTATCTATATCGGATTTTGATTGGGGAGACCCCCATGCTATATTAATCACTCGGATGGTGGAGCGAAAGGTATTTGGAGAGGCTTCCGCTGTAGGACGTGGGGTAAAAGACCCTTTTGACGAGGAGGGGCCGACTTATATCGTAAAGGGTGTCTTAGAGGATATCAAGCGTTTTGATAATCGTTTACCTCAAGGTGCCGCATTCTTCGCGATCCGTCCCTCGGTGGAGGAGATCCCCGAGATGAATTATTTCATACGGATCGATCCTGCCGTGGCTGGTCCTCGTTTCGCCGATACGTTCCGGGAGAAGATGAGCCGTGAGCTTCGGGTGGGGAACTTCTACCTGAAACGCCTGACTTCCTATGACCGGATCAAGGCCGATACCGATTATTCCTTTGGCGTTACCTACGATTACCGGGTCCGTATGGCGTTGATGGCCTTCTTGGGACTGAATATCCTGCTTTGCGTGATGGGTACGTTCTGGTACCGGGTGCGGATGCGCCGGGGAGAGATCGGGTTGCGCATGGCGATCGGTTCGCCCCGCGAAGAGATACGTAGCCAGATGGCTCGTGAGGGCATATGTCTGTTACTCATGGCTACCCCGCTCGCCTTGTTGATAGAAGCTCAATTCGTGATGGTCGGCTTCTTGGACATCCCCAAAGGGACCTTGCCGGAGCATTACTGGCCGGCGATCCTGCCGCTCCGTTTCTTGCTGGTGAATATCCTGACATGGATACTGCTGGCTATCGTCATCCTGCTCGCCGTCTGGCTCCCCGCCAGCAAGGCCGCCGAGATGGAGCCGGCCGAGGCGCTGCGGTATGACGGATAACAGATAATACCCGGTTGTAGAGACGGGGCGTGCCCCGTCTCCCACCGACTGATAGTATAATTAAATTGAATAAATATGTACAAGATCTATTTGAAACAAGCCTGGGCCTTATTGAAAGAGAACAAGCTCCTTTCCGGAGTCTCTATCTTTGGTACGGCCTTGGCGATTTGCATGATCATGGTGATCGTGATCGTATGGCAGATGCGTACCGCCAATTACTCACCGGAAGACTATCGGGACCGGATGATGTACGTCAGTGATACCCGTGCCTCCTACAAAGAGAACGAATCTTATAACGACTGCTACCTTCTCGCTTCCCGGGTGGTGAAAGATTGTTTCTATCCCTTGCGCTCTGCCGAGAAGGTGGGCATGGCCTATCATGGCGTGCAACGCTTGGCGGCAGTGGCGGATCATACGGTGGAGTTCAAGTGCGACGTGACCTTTACGGACGCGGCGTTCTGGAGCATCTTCAACTTTCGCTTCCTCTCCGGTAAGCCTTATGGCGAGGAAGAAGTGCAAAGTGGCATCATGGATGCTGTGGTAAGCGAGTCCGTGGCACGTCGGCTCTATGGCACGACCGAGGTTGTAGGCCGTACCGTCGAGATCAGCTACGTGCCCTATACCATCCGTGCCGTCGTGCGGGATGTCTCCCTGCTGGCCGAGTCTGCCTATGGCGATGTCTGGCTGCCTTATACCACCGACAATTCCCTGTATGATGATAGTTCCGACCGTCTCATCGGGGGCTTCCGTTGTTATATCCTCGCTAGTTCGTCCGCCGATTTTGACGCGATCCACTCCGAGGCCGAGGCGAATATCGCTCGCCTTAACGAATCACAAAGCACGCACCTGCTGAAAATTGGAGGAGGACCCGATACCCATTTGGGCGATTTGGCTCGCGAGGACGCTTTCTCTGAGCCAAATGTACGGGAACTGGTCATGAAATATGTTATCATCGTTCTTGTCCTTTTGCTGATCCCTGCCATCAACATGAGCGGTATCACGCAAAGCCGGATGCGTAAACGTATGGCGGAGATCGGGGTGAGGAAGGCGTTCGGGGCGACACGCTCGGAATTACTGACGCAGGTACTCTACGAGAATCTGTTGCAGACCTTGCTGGGAGGTGTGTTAGGTTTGTTTTTCTCATACGCCTCCGTACTGCTCTTGTCCGATTGGTTGCTGGATACGGGCACGGCATCGATGGGTATCGGTCGCACCTTCGTCAATGCGGAGATGATGTTCAATCCATTGATCTTCCTTTACGCGTTCCTTGCTTGTCTTGCGTTGAACCTGCTGAGCGCCGGCATCCCGGCTTGGCGAGCCTCAAGGATGCGTATCATCTCGGCTCTCAACGAGAATGTTCATTAATCTCCCGCGTTGGATGATAGCTATACTAAAATAATAGAAAGATATGATACGACATTTATTACAATTGATCTGGAACCAGCGCAAGCAAAACGCTTGGTTGTGGGCTGAGTTATTGCTGGTCTCGGTCTTCCTTTGGTTCCTTGTGGACTACCTGTATGTGATGGGGCGCACGTATACGGCTCCTCTGGGCTTCGATATCCGGCATACGTACAGCATCGTGATCAGCAGCCTTTCGGAAAGAAGCCCGGATTATATCCCGAAGGAGAAGCGGGAGCGGCCGGATGGTGTTCATCTGCTGACGGCGTTGGATCGTATCCGCACCTATCCCGGCGTGGAATCGGCTTGCCTTACGGATGGGGGGATGCCTTATTATATGGGAAGCCGTAACCTCGTTTGGCGGATTGATACATTGCAGGTGCCCTGCCGCTATGCTTTCGTCACCCCGGAGTTCTTCGACGTGTTCCGTATCTATGATAAGGACGGCAAGACGGCTTCCTTGAAACGGGCCATCGAGGATAACAACTCCATCGTAATCTCCGCCGACGTGGAGACGATGAATCCCGGCCTTTCCCTACTCGGGCAAAAGGCGTACCGGGGGAATGTGACCGACGAGATCGAGGAGACGATCCGTGGTATCAGCGTCCCCATCCGCCGTCATGAGTACACCAAGGCGGAACCCAACGTCTATAGGGCCCTGCGGCTAAGCCGGATGGAGGAAGGATACTATGAGGGGATGATAGATGCCGTGCGACTCTGCGTACGTGTCCGTCCGGATGTCGATAATGCTGATTTCCCCGCACGCTTCCGCAAGGATATGGCCGAACAGCTTCGGCTAGGCAACCTCTATCTGCTAGACGTACAGCCCTTGTCATATATTCGCAACGGTTATATCCGTTCGATCGGCGTAGAGAACGAGGTGAAAACCCGTGTGGCGGTAGCCTGCTTCCTATTGGCGAATATATTCCTCGGCATCATCGGTACCTTCTGGTTCCGTACGGAATATCGCAAAGGCGAGATGGGGCTTAGGATGGCCTTAGGCTCTACCCGCCGTCAGTTGAACTCGATCATGGTGGGAGAGGGTGTCCTATTGCTGGTCTTGGCGTTTATCCCGTCCTTAGTCATCAGCTTCAACATCGCCCATATGGATTTGATAGATACCTATCAGCTTCCGTTCACGTGGCTGCGCTTCGCGATTTGCGGAGGGATTACGTTTGTCTTGATCGTCCTCATGATCATCTGTGGCGTATGGTATCCCGCCCGCTCGACAGCTCGCTTGGAGCCGGCGGAGGCTCTGCATTATGAATAAGAGTTAACTTACATATTTCACACATACACACAATTGAAAGCCCGGTCTTGTAGCGATACATGGCCGGGCTGTTTTCGTGCTTGGCAAAAATTCGCGAGTTAAAACGTCATTGACGCATATACCCCATAATGCCCGTCTCCCGCTACCGGGCTGATAGACAGGTTATGTTTCTTTGCGAACGGACGGGTAAAGATATAGGCGCTACCGGCGCCGATAACGGCTCCCGCCGCCACGTCCCACCAATCATGCTTCTTTCCATAGACCCGGCTCCAACCCACGTAGGTAGATACCGCATAAGCCGGAATACCCCATTTCCATCCATAACGCCTTTGGATAAAAGCGGCTCCCGCGAAGGATACGGAGGTATGCATGGATGGGAACGAATGATTATCGCTGAAGTCGGGCCGCTCTTTCTTCACTAGGTATTTCAGCGCATAGGTTACGCCCAATGTCGTAACCCCGGTGAATACGCCTTGTTTCAGCCCTTGCCAATCTTGGGTTGCCAATACGGTCGCTAGACTCGCCACCGGAGTGATAAACACCAATACGTCTCCCGAGGTTCGTACGGCTTTCCGGCTACCAGTCACCTTCAATTCTTGTCCGTTAACGGACAGGCATAGCATGAGCATTGTAATTGCGAAAAGGATATGTCTCATAGATTTAAAATATAGTTGCTATTTTAGGTATAAAAATGATAAACCCGACGATCGCTGCCGCTATCGCCATCAATAATACAGCTCCCGCCGCCAAGTCTTTCGTTCGCTTGATAGCCTCATTATACTCAGGGGAGACCAAATCTGCTAGGGCCTCGATGGATGAATTGACCGCCTCGGCAGCTAATACCGCTCCGATCACGATCGTTACTGCGATCCATTCCATGCGGGAAAGTCCGAATACCACCCCGGCTATAAGTACACAAACTGCCGCGAAACAATGGATCCAAGCGTTATGCTCCTTCGTGATCAATAGCTTGATTCCGTTGAAAGCGAATTTAAAGCTTCTGGCTCTCTTTCGAAATGTGAAACCGTCATTCTTCATTTTTATAGCATCTCTTATTGAGGAGGGCAAATATAGGTATTTTTTGCCTTTATCGCATATCCTGACGAACAAACAGGATATTCACCTTTCATATTCCGCAATTCGTCAAGATTACTTGTTGGTTTTTATCTGGAACGATAACTTCGTTGATTAAAAAAGTGCCCGTGATACGAGCATAGATCAAAGTAAAAGAATAAATTTATGGCTTGAAATCAGATATGAAGATAAAATATAACTTTCTAAGTCCGTTGCTAATGGCGATATTGACGATCTGTTGCCTGTGGATTGTTACGGATGTCGCTTATGGTGTCCGCATGTGGGAACTGGGAGTGGATGCGTGGATCGGGCGTATCAAGGCCCTTGCTATTATATTGATCGGCGTTAGCTTATCTTATTTGTTTTTTAATTACTTGGCTAATACTTTTTTAGATAGGAATAAAGAGCGGAGGTCCCGCCCGGTATTCCGGGAATATCTATGGGTGGTCTTGTTTAATTTAGTCGTGCTCAATATCGGCTTATATATCGTGATCTATTCTATAAATGGAACGACCTATCGGTGGGGAGAGGCGTTAATGATCAATGCGGTAGCTGTGCCGATCTTTCTCCTATACTATTTCTTGATCCGTAATAATATATTAGCCAAACGCTATTCGGAGAAAATCGTTCAATTGGAGAAACTGAGAGTAGATCAGCTGGAAACGCAATTGAAGCTGCTGAAGATGCAATACCATCCCCATTTCCTGTTTAATGCCTTGAATACGATCTATTTCTTGATCGATGAGGAAAATGAGGAAGCGATTGAGGCTGTAGAGTTACTTTCGGACTTACTCCGTTATCAATTATATGATATAAATACGAAAGTGACGATCGAAGAGGAGATTGATTATTTGCGAACATATATTCAATTCCAGCGACTTCGTATGACGAAACGCTTACAGTTCGAGGAGTCCTTTGACCCGGAATTGACCGGACAAAAAATACACCCGTTGCTTTTCCAGCCATTATTGGAGAATGCGTTTAAATATATAGGCGGAGCGTATCGGATACAAGTATCTATACGGAAAGAGGATTCAAAGGTATGCTTTGGAGTAAGCAATACTTTCAATCCGGATTTCTTGGAACAAAGAAAGGGGAAAGGCATTGGGATCGACAATCTGAGAAAACGGTTGGAGCTATTGTACCCGGATAAACATGAGTTACGTATAAAAAAAGACAATACCCGTTTTAGGGTTGAGTTATGTATTGATTTATCAGAATAATATGGAAATAAAGTGTATCATAACGGATGATGAGCCAATCGCCAGAAAAGGACTTCGGCGACACATCGGTAAAATTGATTTTCTGACCATCGTCGGAGAATGTGAGGACGCTATACAACTCAATAATATGCTGAATTCGGTTCAGGCGGATTTGCTTTTTCTGGATATAGAGATGCCGGATATGTCTGGACTGGACTTCTTGGAGAGTGCTCAGAACACACCGAAGGTAATTATCACCTCGGCATACGAGCGGTATGCGTTGAGAGGATATGAGTTTGACGTGGTGGACTATTTATTGAAACCGATCTCTTTTTCCCGTTTCCTGAAATCGGTCAATAAAGCACATGCGTTGATGGAATCTACATCGAAAAGCGAGGAGCCTGCTTATATCTTTGTCAAGACGGAGAAGCAACTTAAAAGGCTTTATTTAAAGGAGATTCAATTTATAGAGGGCATGGAGAACTATATTGTTATCCATACCCTCACTTCCAAAGAGATCGTTCATCTCCGGTTGAAGAGTATATTGGAAACGTTGCCGGCACAAATTTTTATGCAAGTGCACCGCTCTTTCATCGTAAATCTTTCTTATGTACAAGCGATAGAAGGAAATCTATTAATCATTGGGGAGCATAAAATACCGGTGTCGCGCCCTTTACGGGAAGAGGTCTATAAATCGATCGTCAATAATCAACTCATTCAAAGATAAGTATCCAAAAACGAACACACTGTTCATTATCGAACACTTTAAATATTCCTATTTATCGGATTATCAATAGTATATGTTTTTGGCATGCCTTTTGCCTTAGGCAGGATAAAAAAACTTATACTAAGATGAGAAGGATCTATATAGCGATGTGTTGTCTGTGGGCGGGGATTTCGGGAGTATGTGCCCAAGACAATACGAATAAAGTTCGAATAACCCTGCGGCAAGCGATCCAGATCGCACAGCTTCAATCCGTAGACGCTGCCGTGGCGCTCAATGAGTTGCGAACGGCCTATTGGGAATTCCGTACGCATCGGGCGGATCAGTTGCCGGAAGTGATATTTACGGGGACTCTGCCTTCATATAGCAAGCAATACTCGAAGTACCAGCAATCGGATGGTTCTTATACCTATGTGCAAAACAATGCCTTAGGCTTAAATGGAGAGATCTCTATCGCCCAGAACATAGCCTTGACCGGAGGTAAGATCGCCTTGAATACCTCCTTGGATTTTACCCGTCAGCTAGGTAGTGGCGCTTACAACGAGTTTATGAGCGTACCTGTTAGTTTGACATTGACGCAACCGATCTTCGGCGTGAATGACCAAAAATGGAAACGTCGTATCGAGCCTGTTCGTTACCAAGAGGCTAAGGCCGCTTATATGGAGAACGTGGAGAATGTAACGATCGCTACCATCACGAATTATTTCAACTTACTGTTGGCGGAAGATAATCTGGATATCTGTAATCAGAACTTGCTGAACGCCAATAAACTCTATGACATAGCGGTAGCGAAGCGTAAGATCGGGCATATCTCGGAGAGCGAGTTGATGCGTTTGAAACAGTCGGCCTTGCAAGCGAAAGGTAAGCTAACCGAGGCTCAATCCAATTATAACGCGATGATGTTCAAGCTCCGTTCCTTTTTAGGGATGAGCGAGCAAGACGTGATCGAGCCTGTTCTTCCCGAGGCGATAGAAGGGGTCCGTATGGATTATCAGGCGGTATTGGAGAAGGCTCAAGAAAATAACTCGTTCTCAAAGAATATCATGCGCCGCCAGTTGGAAGCGGATTATGATGTGGCGACCGCCAAGGGAAACCGTCGAAGTATTAACCTGTTTGCCTCCGTGGGTTATACCGGTAAGGATGTGTCCATGCGAGGAGCTTACAACCCGTTGAAAGATAACCAGATCGTAGAGGTCGGGCTTTCGATTCCTATCTTGGACTGGGGAAAACGAAAAGGTAAGGTAAAAGTAGCCGAATCGAATCGGGATGTCGTACTTTCCAAGATCCGTCAGGAGCAAATGGATTTCAATCAAGATATCTTCCTCTTGGTGGAGAATTTCAACAATCAGGCCGCTCAATTGGAGATAGCCGCCGAGGTGGACACGTTGGCGGAAAAGCGCTACAAGACCTCGATCGAGACTTTCATGATCGGAAAGATCGATATCCTAGACTTGAATGACGCCCAGAGTTCGAAGGATGATGCGAAGCAAAAGCATATCCAAGAACTGTATTATTATTGGCGCTATTTTTATAACATCCGTAGTATAACATTGTATGATTTCTTGAATAATCGTACATTAGATGCCGATTTCGAGGAAATCGTGAAACGATAAATTGATTATATGATACTGATAATAGATGATGACGCGGCTGTTCGTTCCTCGCTTACATTCCTGCTAAAACGTGCGGGTTTCCGGCCGGAGGCGGTTCCGGGGCCGAAGGAGGCCTTGGAGGTGGTCCGTGCCACGGCGCCGGAGCTGATCTTGATGGATATGAACTTCACGCTGACTACCACGGGCGAGGAGGGGATTCAATTATTGAGACAGGTGAAGATCTTTCGTCCCGATGTACCCGTGATCTTGATGACCGCTTGGGGATCGATCTCTTTGGCGGTGCAGGGAATGCAAGCCGGAGCCTTCGATTTTATCACGAAGCCTTGGAATAACTTGGTATTATTGAAATCGATCCGAACCGCCTTGGAATTGAGCGAGCAGAAGAAGGAGACAAACGCTCCCTTGAACCGTTCGGATGCCGACCATAAATTTCATTTTGATAAGATCGTGGGGCAAAGTGCCGCTTTGATGGATATATTGGGGACGGTCTCGCGTATCGCCCCGACAAATGCCTCTGTTTTGATTACCGGCGAGAGCGGTACGGGTAAAGAGCTGATAGCGGAAGCGATCCATGCGAATAGTCCCCGGTCGAAAGAGGCTTTCGTGAAGGTAAACTTAGGCGGACTATCCCAGAGTCTTTTTGAGAGCGAGATGTTCGGACATAAGAAGGGGGCTTTTACGGATGCGTACATGGATCGGGTAGGACGTTTCGAGATGGCGAACAAAGGTACGATCTTCTTGGATGAGATCGGCGATTTGGAACTGTCTTGCCAAGTAAAGCTACTTCGGGTATTGCAAGACCAGACCTTTGAGGTCTTGGGGGATAGCCACCCCCGGAAGGTGGATATACGGGTCGTAAGCGCTACGAACCGGGATTTACGATCGATGGTGGCGGACCGTACGTTCCGTGAGGATCTTTTTTACCGGATCAATTTGATCACGGTGCATTTACCCGCCTTGCGTGAGCGAAGGGAGGATATCCCATTGCTGGCCCGATATTTCGCGGATAAGCAATCGGAGGTCAATGGGCTACCGAGGGTGGAGTTCTCATCGGATGCCCAGACCTATTTAAGCCGTCTTCCTTTTCTCGGTAATATCCGTGAGTTGAAGAACTTGGTGGAGCGGACGATCCTTGTGTCGGGTAAGACGCTTTTGGATGCCGCTGATTTCGAGGTTCATTGCATGAATACATCCGGCTCTAAATCAACGATTCCGTCTTCTTTGGAGGGCTTGACCTTGGATGAGTTGGAGAAGCAAACCATCTTACGCTCCTTGGAAGCGCATGGAGGTAATTTATCGCATGTCGCTACGGCGCTGGGAATCAGTCGTGCCGCCTTGTACCGGAGATTAGAGAAATACGGAATCCCGGTCGATAAATAAGAAGAGGCAAGGATGAGGCTGAAAGGACTATTCTGGATATTGACGACGCTGCTGTTGACTATATTGGCGGTGGTGACTTATTATGTCTTTTATACGTCTTCTATCCGGATGTTTTTCGCGGTAGAAGCCTTGGTCTTGCTTACGATCATCTATTTATTTGTCTTTTATCGCCGTATCATAAAGCCCTTGCATATCATCGGTAACGGTATGGAGTTGTTGAAAGAGCAAGACTTTAGTTCCCGCTTGGGAAAGGTTGGGCAAACGGAGGCGGACCGGGTGGTCGATGTGTTTAATAAGATGATGGAGCAGTTGAAGAATGAGCGTTTGCACCTCCGGGAGCAAAACCATTTCTTGGACTTGCTGGTCAACGCCTCTCCGATGGGAGTGATCATCTTGAACTTGGATGAGGAGATTCTATCCATGAACCCGGCTGCGTGTAAATTGTTTGGCGCACAAAGCTCGGAGGATATGGTGGGAAAACGTTTTCTCCAACTAGATTCTCCCTTGGCGGAAGAATTGGTACGGGTTCCGATGTATCAAGCGCAAACCGTCCGATTGAACGACGCTAATATTTATAAATGTACGCATTCTTCATTCGTGGACCGGGGCTTTCACCACCAGTTTTATTTGATAGAGACGTTGACCCAAGAGGTGTTCAAGGCCGAGAAGAAGGCGTATGAGAAGGTGATACGTATGATCTCTCATGAGGTGAATAATACGACCGCGGGTATCACCTCTACCTTGGATACGCTGGAGTCTACTTTCAGTGGGATGGAGGATATGGAGGATGTCTGCGAGGTTTTGCGGGTCTCCATAGAACGTTGTTATAGCATGAGCCATTTTATCACCAATTTCGCTGATGTGGTGCGTATACCCGAACCTCAAAGCCGTCCGCAAGAATTGAACCAAGTGGTGTTCGCTTGCAAACGCTTTATGGAGACGGTTTGCCAGAACCGGAATATCGAGATTGTCATGGATCTGAGCGAGGAATCTCCAGTCGTGAATTTGGATAATTCCTTATTCGAGCAAGTCTTGGTCAATATTATCAAGAATGCCGCCGAATCCATCGATCGGGATGGAAAGATCTATATCCGGACGACAGTGCGTCCCACCTGCTTGGAGATCGCCGATACGGGCAAGGGCATCGACAAGGATACGGAAACGAAACTATTCAGCCCGTTCTTCTCTACGAAGCCGAACGGACAGGGCATCGGCTTGATCTTTATCCGTGAGGTGCTGTTAAAACATGATTGCCGATTCTCTCTTCGCTCTTATCCGGATGGATTGACGAGGTTTAAGATTTGGTTCGCTTGAAAATAATCCCTTTATAGTATTAGGTTTTTCCCTTGTAGGTTTAGGCTGTATCCTTACAGATGTTAGCCCTTTTGTCTGCTTGTGTTCATCATGCGACAGCCGTTGCATGATCGTCCACCAACTGTTGCATGATCTTCTACCAGCCGTTGCATGATCGTCCAACAGTTGATAGATGATGGATGTCTCTTGAGGAAAAGTCTAAAGATAAGGATGGAAAGGGCTAAAGGATATGGAGGTTTTGGACAAGTTGTACTGGATTTTATACTATCTTTGCAACGTATAACAAAGCAATAGAAATCTAATCTTGAATATCATGAAGAAAGTAGTATCTGTATTATCTATCCTTGCGGTTATTGCGTTCTCGGTATCTATGGTAGGCTGTTCGAATACTCAAAAGCCGGAGAAAGTTCTTCGCCATGTCGTTATGTTCGGTTTTAAGCCGGATGTGTCCGAGGCGCAGGTGAAAGAGGTTGAGGATGCCTTTAGTAAGTTGCCTTCTCAAATCGATTTGATCAAAGGATATGAGTGGGGAACAGATTGTAGTCCGGAGGGATTGCAACAGGGCTTGACTCATTGCTTTTTCTTGACTTTTCATTCGGATGCGGATCGGGACGCCTATTTGGTACATCCGGCGCATAAAGCATTTGGCAAGGTGTTAGGAGGGAAGGCATCGGCGGTTACGGTGTTGGATTATTGGACGAAATAAAAAGAATGGGCGGGATGAATCAATGAGTCACCCCGCCCGTTTTTATATTCCTTAGTTACTTTATATTATAACCATTGATTCATGAACTGATCCATCTCTTCCGCATGGGCTTCCAGACTTTGAAGTAGCTTGAATTGAGCTTTTGTGCGGATTAAGTTATGTTTCGGGCTATGGATCTTGTAATAGGTATCGCCGTTGATATAATCGGTTAAGAAACGAACGGTCTGCATATAAGTCAATAAGCGTCCACCGTAAGGTAGCAATTTGATCTCGGTAGGAGTTAAGAACGCCTTGGCCTTTTCCATGTATCCACGGGTATAGGCTTTGAATATCTCCATGTTAACGTTTACGTTATCCAGATTCTCATCGTCCTCGGCACCCGTATTGGCTCCGGTACGGATAAAGTCGCCGATATCGGAAAGAACGAAGCCCGGCATTACGGTATCCAAGTCGATCACGCAAAGCACCTTGTCGCTATCAGCGTCAAACATCATATTGTTAACTTTTGTATCGCAATGGTTCGTGCGTTTCTTCAATTGGCCCTCACGGTACAGGCGTTCTTGGATGCACATCGCTTCGGCACGTTTCTCGATCTCCTCTACCAAATCTTTCACCTCTTCCAACCGGCCTGCCGGATTAGCGGCTACAGCCTCATGGAATTGTCGCAAGCGGAACTCCATATTATGGAAATCCGGGATGGTCTCGCCCAGCGTACCCTCGGGTATATCGGACAACATGGTCTGGAAATCACCGAACGCTTTGCCAGCCTCATAAGAAAGCTCAGGAGTTACTTCCTCATAGCTTTTGCTGCGAGGGATGAATAGGCATACCCGCCAATAACTATCTCCATCGAAATAATATTTTTTCCCGTCTTTAGTCGGCAAGAAGGTTAATACCTTACGGTCGATATCCGTTTCACCTTTTTCCTCCAGCTTCTTGCGGATATGAGTGGTAACCACATGGATGTTATTTTGCAGCATATCCACATTGGTGAAGATTAAATGGTTGATACGCTGTAGCACGTATTTGATCTCCCCTTTCTCGTTGGTCACTTTCAATGTATCATTAATGTGTCCGTTTCCGAATGGTTCAGCGGAAACTACTTTCTCGTCCAACTGGAACTGATCCAAGATGTTTAGTAATTGTTCTTTCGTTTTTGCCATGATATTTCATTATGTTAACTCCCGCGAAGATACAAAAAAAGGCCACGATACAAATCGTGACCTTTTTTTATTTCTTAAAGAAAGAAATCTTATTTCTTGTTACGGTTACCATAACGGCTCATGAACTTATCAACACGTCCGGCTGTATCGACCAACTTAGACTTACCAGTGTAGAACGGGTGAGAAGTGTTAGAGATCTCGACCTTTACCAACGGATAAGTTACGCCGTCGATCTCGATCGTCTCTTTAGCGTTAATAGTAGAACGAGTGATGAATACATCATCGTTTGACATGTCCTTAAATACTACAGGACGATAATTTTCAGGATGAATACCTTTTTTCATTGCTTTATTATCTATTTTAATTTATACTCTGTATATATTTGGTAACCGGTATTTTGGCTTGCAAAGGTAAGGGTTTGCCACAAACAAACAAAGAAAATCGTATTATTTTTTTCAAGAGCGTTGATTTTGTGTTATTTTATATGCTTTGAAGCATCATTTGTCGTGAATCTTGATTATCTTTGTGCAAGTTTTTAATCATTAACGTAATAACATAATAACAACTATGGTAAATTACAAAGATTTGGGCTTGGTGAACACAAAAGAAATGTTCGCTAAGGCTATCAAGGGCGGATATGCTATTCCTGCTTTCAACTTCAATAACATGGAACAGATGCAGGCTATCATCAAGGCTGCTGTAGAGACAAAATCTCCGGTTATTTTGCAAGTTTCAAAGGGCGCTCGCCAGTACGCAAACGCTACTTTGCTTCGTTACATGGCACAGGGTGCTGTTGAATATGCTAAGGAATTAGGTTGCCCGAATCCTCAGATCGTTCTTCACTTAGACCATGGTGATACGTTTGAGACTTGCAAGAGCTGTATCGACTCTGGCTTCTCATCTGTAATGATCGACGGTTCTCACCTTCCTTATGAAGAGAACATCGCTTTGACTAAGAAAGTTGTTGAGTACGCTCATCAATTCGATGTAACTGTAGAAGGCGAGCTTGGTGTATTGGCAGGTGTTGAGGATGAGGTTTCTTCAGACCACCACACTTATACCAATCCTGAGGAAGTTATCGACTTCGCTACTCGTACGGGCTGCGATTCTTTGGCTATCTCAATCGGTACTTCTCACGGTGCTTATAAGTTCACTCCGGAGCAATGTACGATCGACCCTGTTACAGGTAAGATGGTTCCTCCTCCATTGGCATTCGATGTTTTGGACGCTGTTATGGAGAAACTTCCGGGATTCCCTATCGTTCTTCACGGTTCTTCTTCTGTTCCTCAGGAAGAGGTTGAGACTATCAACAAATTCGGTGGCGCTTTGAAGGCTGCTATCGGTATTCCTGAAGAGTGGTTGCGTAAGGCTGCTAAATCTTCTGTATGTAAGATCAATATCGACTCAGACTCTCGTTTGGCGATGACTGCCGCTATCCGCAAGACTTTCGCTGAGAAACCGGCTGAATTCGATCCTCGTAAATATCTGGGCCCGGCTCGTGATAACATGGAGAAACTTTACAAACACAAGATCATCAACGTTCTTGGTTCTAACGACAAGTTATAATCGGAAGTTTCTTGATATAAATAAAGAAAGCCATCTCGGTATCGGGATGGCTTTTCTTTTAGTCTGTAGTTTAGTCTTTTAATACCTTACGGAGTGCTTCCAACATCGGATCTACGGTAAGATCGTTGCCGGTAGCTTGCTTGATCCACACATTCGGGGTGAGGCGGCCTTGCTTGAAGATCCGGCTAACCTCATTCGCGAAATCCTTGCCGTTGAGGTAGTTCTCAAGTTGGAACTCGATAATCTGTCCGAAAGCGTAGGCGGAAAGGTAGAGCGGATAACCGATCATATGGGAGTAAATCGCTAGGACGGTCTCGTCTTTCACGCCGAATACCGGAGCGTAATACTTATTCCAGATTTCCTTGGAAAGACGGATCACGGCCTCCTGCAATTCCCCGGCGGTAGCGTTAGGATGTGCGTACATCCATTTCCATACGGAGATATCCAGCATGGAAACACCGCAAATCTCATACATGCTCCATATCTTATCCAAGATATCCATCTTTTCTTTTTCCGGATTCTCGTCTTTTATGCCCAGTAACTCAAGGTCTCTTTTCTGGAAGACAAAGGCCAGCGCTTCGGTGAAAGCCGTATTGGGAACTCCGTTGAGCATATAATAATCGACATCATATAATGAGATCGTTTGCTCTACGTTGTGCCCAAACTCATGGATGGCGATATTATATCCTTTGTAATCCATCCCTTGTGAAGGAATACGGGTACGTAAACGGGAACGCTGGCCTTTCATGGAGGCTCCCCACGCATGACCGGAACCACGGGCGGGATCGACTGCGATCTTATCCGCCAGATATTGGGCACGATCGGGGCTGAATCCTAGTTTCTGTAAGATTTCCGGTAGCTTCTTTTCCATCGTTACCGCATCGGGATACAGGGTACGGGTTTGCTCGTTTAGCTTGTTCTCGTCCAGATTGCTACGGGCCTTGAAGCCATCGTACCATATATCGTAGGCTTCCAGTTTGCGTCCGAGGCG
This sequence comes from Parabacteroides sp. AF19-14, assembly GCF_003635485.1. Lineage (NCBI taxonomy): Bacteria > Pseudomonadati > Bacteroidota > Bacteroidia > Bacteroidales > Tannerellaceae > Parabacteroides > Parabacteroides sp. AF19-14. Next base: position 260,103 of record NZ_QTMJ01000003.1, read on the forward strand.
TTTGGAGATGATTTTCCCCACTTCCTTTAGTTCGGGGGCGGAAAGGAACTGATCGAACAGGGCTTCTACATCGTTGACATCTATTTCCATATCTTCCGTGAACTTACGGTCTATATAAGTGTTTCCCGTATATTTGTCTATACGCTGCATGGCGTTGAAATTATTCAACATTTTCTGATAGCGGGCCGGGCTTTCAGGGGTACCTTCTAGTTCATTTCCAGCTTGGGATAACGTATTGGCGTACGGGTTCCATTCGTAACGATCCGAGTTGATTACCTCTTTCGGGATTTCTTGCGAGATGATTCGCTTCATGACCTCATATACCATCCGTTGTTTTTCCAATCCCTCTTTTCCTTTGTTATAATTGGCCTTGATCTCGTCGCGAAGGTTCCAATGGCAAAGTAAGCGCATGTCGGAGGGGAAAATGGTTTTTCCTTTAGGAGTTAGTAAATGCCCCATATAGATATTATAATCTGCGATGTAAATATCTGCGTCACTTTCCGTATCTGCGGCGGCTTGCTTTACTTCCGCCGGTATCCGTTCCGTAAACATATCGCCCAGACGGGCGTAGGCCCATGCTTTACGGTCATCACCTAACGCCTCTTTCTCCTTGAGAGTAAGTTGGGGAAAGTTGAGGGCGATGATGAAGCCGATCTTGTTGGCGTATAGATCGTCCATTAGGTGGGAACTGGGGCTGTAGGACCCGAATTTCTCGTCGATGGCGTGTAGAGGTCCGGTATCTAGGTTCAAATTTCGTTGCAGACAGAGTACCATCTCGTTGAAATTGCCATTGATACCTTCAAGATACTCGCTGATCTTGAGGAAAACTTGGTCTTTTTCGGCGGGATCGGATAGATAATTCTCCCGGCAGAAGGTTTGAAACGCTTGCTCATCCCCATCGGAGGTTTGCCAGAGGCGGGCTACTTGCTCGACACCCTTCGTGATTCCTGCTTGATTCTTAGCGTCCTTGGCTATTAGCTCGTCAATCGTAGCTTTTACGATAGAAGGCTGGATGCTGGCTTGCCCTTGCATAAAGCCAAAGGCGCAGGCCAGTAACATACAAATACGTACGACTTCCTTTCTCATGGTATGTTTGTATAAAGTTATTTAAAACAAATGTATGAATAATATTCGTATCTTTGGCCGATTTTTCTAATTGAGTAAAAAACAAAGAGATGAAAAAGTTACTATGTATGTGGATGGTCGTATGCGGCCTTTTGTTGATTCCCGGAAACATGAAGGGACAGTCCTTGAAAGATATCTTAAATTCATCTGCCGTAAAGAACGCCGTGACTTCTGTCACCGGAGGGAAAGCCGTGACTTTCGAGAATTTACAGGGAACTTGGATGTATGTGAACCCTGCCCTGCAACTGGAAGGTGATAATGCCTTGAAGAATGTAGCGGGAAGCTTGGCGGCTACCGAGGCAGAGAAGAAAATGAAGGAATATTGCGCGAAAGTAGGTATCGTGGAAGGTGTATTTAATTATGTCTTTAATTCGGATAGTACGTTTACGAGCGCATTGAAAAGGGGAAGCCTGAAAGGTACTTACTCGGTGAGTCCGGAAGATAAAACGGTGACGTTACGGTATACGGTGGGTAATAAGAAGCTGACCGTTTCTACGCTTACCGCCCATGTCGTCCTTTCTGGTAATGAGTTGACATTGCTTTTTAACGCGGATAAATTACTGAAGTTCTTGAGCACGGTTTCTTCTATATCCAGCAATACGACCTTGAAAGCTATCAATAAGTTGGCAAGTGAATATGATGGCATGATGCTGGGTTTCGATTTGAAGAAATAATGTAATATGATACGATTTATACCGAGGCGCTATTGGGCAGTAATAGCGGTTGCGTTGGCATTAATCATGTCCGTGTTGGACGGCACGATTGTCAACGTGGCGCTTCCTACCTTGTCCCGTGAATTCGGGACATCCCCTTCCTCCACGATCTGGATTGTCAACGCTTATCAGCTAACGATTACGATGTCTCTTTTATCGTTCTCTGCTTTGGGAGATATTTATGGATATAAGCGGATTTTCTTGATCGGGACGACAATATTCTGCTCAACGTCATTATTCTGTGCCTTATCCTCGTCTTTCGCCATGTTGACGGTCGCGAGAATATTGCAAGGGATCGGAGCCTCGGCTATCATGAGCGTGACGACCGCTTTACTTCGTATTATTTATCCTCCTCAATATATAGGGCGGGGAATGAGTATCAATGCCATGGTCGTGGCGGTATCGATTGCTGCCGGGCCGTCGTTGGCGGGCGCTATCTTATCAGTCGCTTCTTGGAATTGGTTGTTCGCTATCAACGTACCTTTAGGGATTTGCGCGATTATAACGGGTTATTTTCTTTTGCCTCAAAATCCTTGCAAGGATGGGCCGAAACGAAAGTTTGATAAGATCGGTGGAATCTCGAATGCCTTGACTTTCGGATTGCTGATTTATTCGTTGGAAGGCATCGCCCATCATGAGAACTGGAGAATGATCGCTTTACAGGTTCTTCTTCTATTGGTGATCGGAACATTTTTTATCCGCAGGCAACTACGGCAGGAGGTTCCGATATTGCCATTGGACTTGATGCGGATTCCGATATTCGCTTTGTCCGTATTATCCTCGATTACTTCATTTACGGCACAGTTGTTGGCGATGGTATCATTACCCTTTTATTTGCAAAATGTAGCCGGAAGAAATGAGGTGGAGACGGGGCTGCTGTTGACTCCTTGGCCGGTAGCGACGATCTTGACCGCTCCGGTAGCCGGGAGGCTGATCGAGAAATATCATCCCGGATTGTTAGGCGGTATCGGAATGGTGGTGTATGCGACCGGACTTCTTCTATTGGCTTTATTGCCGGGGCAACCCACCAATATGGACATCGCTTGGCGATTGATGCTTTGCGGTATGGGCTTCGGCCTGTTCCAGACCCCGAATAATAGCACGATGATATCGGCCGCCCCTCGTTCCCGGAGTGGTGGGGCGAACGGTATGCAAGGTACGGCACGACTGCTGGGGCAAACGCTGGGGACGACATTTGTCGCTTTGATCTTTAGTGTTACCTCTGCGACCGATAGTATGCCGGTTTGTATGTATGTAGCGGTCGGTTTCGCTTTAGTCGCCGCTATCGTGAGTTGTCTCCGTATCTCACAGCCCGTTCCCATGCGTGGAAGGTGAGTAGGAAGATACGATTTCTAATAGGGTCTCACCGTAGTTCTCTATGATCTTTTTGCCGATTCCGGGTATCTTCAACAGTTCTTTCGAGTTCGTGGGCAAAGTGTTGCAAACGCCAATTAAGGCTTTCTGTTGCAAGATCGTGTAAGGAGGCAACTCCTTTTCTACGGCAAGCTCGTATCTCCATTGTTTCAAACGGGCATATAGCTCAGGATGTAAGACATCCGTGGAGACGGGGATCTTTTCCGCTTCCGTCGATTTCCGTGTCGATTTCCGCTTGCTGGCAACAGCCGACTCCTCAATGTTCGCTTTAGCCTTGGCGGATAGATAGTCGATGAGACGAAAACCATCTTGGCAGGCTTTTAATGTAGCGACCTTGATCGTAAGCTCATCGCTGAAAGCTTTTAATGCGGATGTAAATGCCTTACGGGCCTCTTTATTGTCGATCTCCACGTCGGAAGCCTCTATCAAGGGTTGGCAATAGGTCTCGATCTTTTCCAGAAAGTAAGCGCAACCTTTTCGGATGCGGTCTTGTATATGCTCGTCCGTATCATAGAGATTCGTGCTGGAGATCATACGGGTGAGTTGCTGGCAGAAACGTTCGCCTACTTCTACTATATCCGAACGGAAATAATCCCGTACCCGGGGATATTGGTTGCTTAATTCCGGGTATAGTTTTTGCAGATGGGTGTATACCGCGTAAGATGTATATTGCAACTTTTGTTGTACGGGATTGAAGTCGAATAGCTCGGTTGCCAATCTCAAATAATACTGTTGTTGGGCTTGACGCAGTTGGTCTTCACACGGTTGACGCTTCGAGAGGGAAGAGGTATAACTTAATATCTTCTCATCGCTAATCATGGCGTTTCGAGTGATCGGGCTACTCAATACCATTCCTTCCAATGTCTTGCAACGGCTCAAGGCAACGTAGACTTGTCCGTGTGAGAAGGCGGCGGATGCGTCGATGATGGCATGCTCGAAAGTCAAGCCTTGGCTTTTATGGATCGTGATCGCCCAAGCGGTTTTCAGTGGGTATTGGCTGAAAGAGCCGGCGATTGTTTCCGTGATATCCTTCGTGTTCTCGTCGATCGTATATTTCACGTTTGTCCATGTCTCCCGGTCTACGGTGATATCGTTTCCTAATTCGTCGGATACGATAATCTTGCTCGGGCTGATGAAGACAATTCGGCCGATCTTTCCGTTATAATATCGTCTTTCGCCGGAAGAGTCGTTTTTTACGAACATGACTTGAGCGTCTTGCTTTAGCTCCAATACCTCGTCGGTCGGGTAGGAGTAAGCCGGAAAGTCATCCTTGATCTCTGCCTTATACGTATAAGCCGGGCCGGGTAATTCTTGCAATTTCCGGTTATTGATTTGCTGGGCTTGATAATTATGGGTTGTCAGTGTGATATAACCCGCTTTGTCATTTGGTTTAAAATTGGGGATATAACGTTGGTTTAAGGTGTGTAGCGTATTCTCGTCGAAGCGGTTTTCCCGGATATTGTTCAATAAGCGTACGAACGTATTGTCCGCTTGGCGATATACTTGAGTTAATTCGATGCAAAGATAATCACTTTCGGAAAGAGCCTTACTGTCAAAAAAGAAGGGAGAGGCGTAATGTTCTCTCAACAAATTCCATTCGTCCTCCTTCGCTACGGGGGCTAATTGTTGTAAATCTCCGATCAATAATAATTGAACGCCCCCAAAGGGTTTATTCCTATCCCGGTAACGACGTAGCATATCACTGATAGCGTCCAGCAAATCGGCACGTACCATACTGACCTCATCAATAACGAGCAGGTCCATACTACGGATGATATTGATCTTATCCCGGCTGAATTTATGAGAATAGGATTTATTTTGCCCGGAGGCCATTTCGCTACCCGGTATATACGGTCCGAAAGGTAGCTGAAAGAAGGAGTGAATGGTTACCCCTCCCGCGTTAATCGCCGCCACTCCGGTAGGTGCTACCACAATCATCCGTTTTGGGGAAGTCTCTTTAAGTTTTTTCAAGAATGTGGTCTTTCCTGTTCCCGCTTTTCCGGTAAGGAAGATGTTGGTTCCGGTATTTTCCAGATAGTTGAAGGCAAGGTCCAATTGTAAATTCGTTTGCATCATATTTAAGTCGTTTAGGTGAATTCACAAATGTACGTATAATCTTTCAAACGTCCTTCTCAAATGGAAAATAAACGGAGTAACTGCGCTAAAATCTACATCCCTTTTTCCTTTTTAGGAAGAGATTGATATACGATATCGTAGGATTGTTTTATAAGCTCTTTGATCTTGTTGTCGGGTACATCTTGATTAAAATAGACACTAATCCAGTATTTTTTATTCATATGCCAACCGGGTGTTATGCCAGAGTATCGAGCTTGCAACTCTCCCGATTCATTCGGGTCACATTTGATACAGCAAAAATCGAATACTTCGATATTTACGAAGCAGAACCATTTACTTCCTACATAAAAGCAAAGAACGTCCCGACTGTATTGATCAGGAACATTCGTGAAAGGCATTTTTTCATAAACACCTTTCAACGAAAGGCAATATTCCCTAAACTCTTCAATATTCATAACATTCGTATGTATGATAGATTATAGCGATATCCTATAGACTAAGAAACTCAATGGTTGGACGGAGACTTCAGTAGCGGGAGCCTCTAGTTCCACCGCTGATTCAATGGGTATGACTGTTTCCGGTTTACCCAATGTGTTCTTCGCTTCTAAGTCTGAGGCATGTAAGACCATCAACTTTCCTTTATGCTTGCCGGATGAGATTCCGTTTAGGTTTAATTGGATCTTTTTGCTCTGGATGCCGGTATTGACGATTTTGATGATGAGCTCGTTTGTGCCTTTGTCGAGGGCGGCTGTGGCGAATAGCTCGCTTTGCCCGGTAACGGCTTCTTTGTTCATCGTCAGGGGCAATACGTTTGTTCCGGCATTGTGCCCGTATAATTGTTGTACATAGTAGTTAGGAGTTTTCACGATGTTTAGGTTGTCGAACCAGATTAAGTCCGGACGCCATTGCCACGCATCGACATGTGCGAATAAAGGGGCGTATGTACATAATTCCACCACGTCGGCATTCCGTTCAAGACCGGTCATAAACGCAGCCTCGCATAATGCGGTCAGGAAGCTATTCTCCCGGTTAGTCGGGTGGCAAGCATATTCACCGGCGAACACTTTGGGGCCTTGCCGATCATACGAATCATATCGTTTGGCACTATGTAGGAACCATTCCGGTGAGCGATAGAAATGCTCATCCACCAGATCTACTTTTAAGCGTTTCATCTCCGGCCATAGATATTCGAAATCTTTTCCTTCCGAATTAGGGCCGGAACTGCCGATGATTTTGATCTCCGGATATTTGGCTCGGATGGCTTTCACGAACGGTTCGAGGCGTTCGGGATATAACGGTCCCCATTGCTCGTTACCGATAGCGATAAATTTCAGATTAAAAGAAGCCGGATGCCCCATATCTGCACGCACTTTGCCCCATTGGGAGGTAACCGGGCCATTGGCGAATTCGATTAAGTCCAAGGCATCGTCTATATAAGGTTGTAATTTATCTACCGGTACATGTTGGTCCATGCCCTCATTCTCAAACTGGCATGACAGCCCGCAATTCAATACGGGCAAGGGCTCGGCTCCGATATCTTCGCTTAATTGGAAATACTCAAAGAATCCCAAACCGTAAGATTGATAATAATCCGGGAATTTCTTGTGAGGAAATGTATAATTCCACCGGTTGATATTGATAGGCCGGTTCTCTATGGGGCCTACCGTATTTTTCCATTGGTAGCGTGTGGGGATGGTTGTACCCTCAACGATACATCCACCCGGGAAACGAAAGATTCCCGGCTTTAGATCTTTCAACGCTTGTGCTAGATCGCGGCGTAGGCCGTTCGTGCGATTGTTGAATGTCTTTTCTGGAAAAAGGGAGATATGTTCCAGATCCAAGGTGCCTGCCGTTTCCATCGTGATGCGTAGGCGTGATTTAGCCTCGGTAGCTTTGGGAGACAAGATAACGGAATATTTCTTCCAGTCTTTTCCTTTTATCTCTAGGTGTTGTGTCTCATAAATATCGTTATCTCTATTTACCAATTCGATACGTAGTTTGATCGGGTTATTGGTCTCGGTACGGGCATATAAGGAAAAGTCGTAATTTTCATTAGCCTTTATACCGATACCTTTGAAGCCTTCGTTCTCCAGACCGGTTCCGGTGATTTGCCCGGCATAAGTCAGGTGTGCGTAATGGGGGTTTTTGTCGAAACAGGGATTCTTTTCAGCTATGCTTGCATCGCCGAAAGGTTCCCAACCTCCCCATGGATTCTCAAACTCGAAGGAGCGGTTCTTGATTAGTTCCGCATACAATCCTCCATCTGCCCCGAAATTGATATCCTCGAAGAAGATTCCATACATGGTTGACTGGATAGGCGAACCTACTTTCTGTACATCGATGTCAAACTCATGGACAGGTACGATGTCTTGTGCGGTCATGCAGTTTACACCTACACTTAAGAGGAATAAAGCTGCGGTTTTTTTCATGTTTTTTCTTCTCATATTCTGTGTTTTTCAGTAAATAAAGATTTAGACGATCAAATTCGCTATCATCTGTATAAACAAGATCAAGAATACCATCGCTATCGGATAAACCGTTGCGTAAGCTACGCTTGGGGCTGGGCTGTCTGTCATAGAATCTGCGGCGGCAAGTCCCGGGGTACTGGTCATACCGCCGGCGATTGTTCCGACTAAATCGAGAATGTTGATCTTAAAGAAATAATATCCAGCTAATACGGCTATAATCATAGGGATCATTGTTATAGCGATACCGACTCCGAATAAAGTTAAACCGCTTGATTGGAAAGTGGAAACCAGATTTACACCGGCGGATGTCCCGACCTCGGAGAGGAATAGCAATAATCCCAATTGGCGAAGCAGGTTATTAGCGGAACCGGACATTGACCAGATGATCGGACCTGTTTTTCCGATGGCGCTTAATACCAAGGCAACCATAAGGATACCGCCGGTTAGTCCCGGAGAGAATGAGAAGGAATCCGAGAAGGATATATTTAATTTTCCAAACAATACGCCTAATACGATACCCATAGCGATCGGGAAAAAGTCTGTATCCGAAAGACGTTTCTCATCATTGCCAATGAATTGGGCGAGTTCATTTACGCTTTCTTTCTCGCCGGCGACCATCAACTTATCTCCAAACTTCAACACTAAATTAGGTTCTGGAGAAAGGTCGATTCCGCTTCGACGCACACGGGTTACCGTACAACCGAAAGTGCCTTGTAAATTTAAATGCCCTAGCGATTTATTGATAATGCTCTTATTGGTAAGTAACAAGGATTGCAAAGTCTGTCCGCCACTTAACGGTAAATCTCCCTCGACACGTTCTCCCAACAATAATGTCAGTTGCTCCAAGGCTTTGTCATTACCTACGGCCTTCAATAAATCACCCTCGTGAAGTGAGGTATGGGGAGTTGGCATAGAAATGACATTGTTGTGCTTGATACGGGAGACTACCGCTCCGGTCATGGCCCGTACCTGCAATTGAGCCAAACTCTTTCCGCAGATATTTTTATTCGTGACTTTAAATGCGGCGGTATGTAACGTAGGATATTGGCTTTTCCGTTGGGTTTCCAGCGTTTTAGCCTCGGCTATCAAATCCTTGCGAAGTATTTTGGGTAATAGTTTCACGAAAAGGATCACACCGATTACGCCGAACGGATAAGCGATACCATAGGCGATGGATGCGGCGGATGATTGCGTGGAGTCGATCGCTACTGCCAAACCGGGCGTACTCGTCAATGCCCCGGCGATCAGACCGACGATACTCGGGGTATCGATATCCAAGATATACTTGAATAAGATTCCTGTCAGGCATGCCGAACCGACAATTAATAACGTCAGGATAATGAGTGTCTTGCCTTTGGAACGGAAGGAGTCGAAAAATCCGGGGCCCGCTTGGATACCAATGGTAAAGATAAATAATACCAGCCCCATATTCCCTAATTCCTTAGGTATGATAACCCCGAAATGACCGAATAGCAAGGCGATGAAAATAACTGCCGATACGTCTAGCGAAAGACCTTTGATCTGTATCCGTCCTAGCATGAATCCAAGCGCTATGATCAGGAACAGGGCAAAATAAGAAGACTGAAGTAATGTTTCAAACATGTCAGATTGTTTTGAAATGAAGCTATTAATGATGCAAAATTAAACTTTTTAGTCCATTTAGGCAATGGCTTTGCTGGATTTCTGTACCTTTGTGCCACATTTTAGAAAAGATAAAGTAAAGAGCATAAGCGTGAGACGATATTTTATATATCTGGGATATAACGGAAAGAATTTTCGGGGCTGGCAGATCCAGCCGAATGGTATGACGGTGCAGCAATCTATAGAGGAGGCCTTGGCCACCTTAATGCGTAAGCCCGTACCTATTGTGGGGGCCGGCCGTACCGATGCCGGCGTACATGCCCGCTTGATGATCGCCCATTTTGATTGGGAGGAACCGATCGGGGATTTGGTATTCCTTGCGGAAAAATTGAATAGGCTCCTGCCCAAAGATATTGCCGTTTATAAGATCGTGCCAGTCGTACCGGAGGCGCATGCCCGCTTCGACGCTACTTCACGAACCTATAAATATTATATTACGACAAAGAAAGACCCGTTTAATTATGAGCTGGTTTATAAGCTTCCCGGTCGTTTGGATTTCGGGGCTATGAACGAGGCTTGTAAGGTCTTATTCGATTATATCGATTTTACGAGTTTCAGTAAGTTGCATACGGATGTAAAGACGAATAATTGCCATATCCAACATGCGGGTTGGACGCAAGAAGGGGATATTTGGGTGTTTACGATCCGTGCAGACCGTTTCCTTCGTAATATGGTGCGTGCGATCGTTGGTACTTTATTGGAAGTCGGAAGAGGACGTTTAACGATAGACGGCTTCCGAAACGTGATTGAGGCAAAGGATCGTTGCAAGGCCGGAACCTCCGTGCCGGGACACGCCCTGTTCTTGGTAGACGTCACGTACCCGGAAGAACTCTTTCCTGTGGAGGGTTAAACCATGTGGTTAGCTCTAGCCTTCCTCTCCGCCTTCTTGTTAGGTTGTTACGAGGTCAATAAGAAAATGTCGTTAAATGGGAATGCCGTTATTCCCGTTTTATTCTTCAATACGCTCATAAGCAGTTTGATTTTCGTCCCGTTCATCTTGCTCTCTTTTTATACGGATTGCTTGGACGGGACGATGGTGTATGTACCCCGTGCCTCTTTAGAGGACCATCTGAAGGTATTGATAAAGGCGGTGATCGTCTTATCCTCTTGGATATCGGGGTATTTTGCCTTGAAACATTTGCCGCTGACGATAACCGGGCCGATCAAGGCCAGCCAGCCCGTGCTTACATTACTGGGCGCGATGCTTCTGTTCGGGGAACGGCTGAATCTATTTCAATGGGTCGGAGTCTTGCTTTCTATCGCTTCCTTTTATCTCCTTTCCTCATCGGGGAAGAAAGAGGGGATTCATTTTGCCCATAATAAATGGATCTTCTTCACGGTCCTATCTATCTTGACCGGGGCGATGAGCGGATTGTATGATAAGCATTTGATGCGTAGCATGGATGTGATGACGGTACAAGTCTGGTTTAATGTCTATCAATGTGTTATCATGTCATTTATCCTGTTGTTTCTATGGTATCCGAACCGGAAAAAGAGCACGCCTTTCCAATGGCGATGGAATATCATCTTTATCTCCGTATTCTTATGCGTGGCGGATTGGGTATACTTTTATGCTTTGACATTCCCGGATTCCATGATCTCGATCGTATCGATGGTACGTCGGAGTAACGTATTGGTGACATTCTTGGCGGGAGCCATCTTCTTCCATGAAAAAAACTTAAAGAACAAGGCGATCGACTTATTCCTTGTGTTGTTAGGAATGATATTCCTATATTTGGGGACAAAATAGAAAATTAGATAATGAGACGAGTTATAGTTACGTTGTTGATCTGTGTCTTTGCGTTGGGAATGAACGCACAAGATATGACAAGTGTGTTCACGGCGATGCCAGACCAATACATTCCTCAATTGGAGCACGCTTGGCGAAAGGATTTGGTGGATCTTTATACTTCAGGAAAAGAATCCCGGCTGAAAAATACGATGAATGGCTTTTCTACCTTGCAAAAGCTAACGAACGATTACCTTTTGCTACAGACTACGGAGCGTAGCACGGTAGAGATGAAATTACTTCCCTTGGTAAACAATACCTACGTGGTTTGTATGATCTCTACGGTAAACGGCCCGGTTCCGGATAGCCGTATCGAGTTTTTCACGACCAATTGGGAGCCTTTGGCAACATCCGATTTATTCACGCAGCCAACTTCCGATTGGTATATCAAGCAGGGAATGGATAAGAAAGACGAAGCCTATCAAGAGGCCGCCTCACATTTGGATATGGATTTAATTCAATATCGATTGAGTCCGGATGATCAGACTTTGACCGCCATTTATACGACTCCTCAGTATCTGAGCCAAGAGGCTCGTGAGAAAATAGAGCCGTATCTCAGTGAACCGAAAGTCTATACGTGGCAGAAATATCATTTTCAGTAATTCTTTCCTTATCCATCCACTCCGATATAGTTCATGAGGTTTTACTGCAACCCGCTTTGCAGTACTACTGCACGTGGGTTGCAGTAGTACTGCGATAAAGAGTCTTTTTTTAATGGGTAGGAGAGACTAAGATCCCTTCTTCATTAAAAAGAATCGTTATATCTCGGTCTCCTTGCTCCAGCTCGAACTCATAAGAGAGTCCTTCCGCTTTTTGAATGACATGGATATCATCGATTCGATAAGAGGCATATGCGGAGGCCTTGAATGCGGTCATCACGATATCGGGTACTTGGGAAGAGCGTATTTCCCACTCTGTATATAACCATTTGTTCTGGGTATCCAGCCAAACTTCCTTATGGATATTCTCATGAAGGATATCCACCTCGGTACCTTTTGCCTCCGTATCTATCTCAAGGATTGTCGCTCCCGGATACATCTCTGAAATGAGTTCCTTAATAGCGCTGGGGGTAACGGAGGGACGATGCTCGTTGTCGCCGTTACCATCGGTTACTTCCTTGATGAGAATACCGCCTTCCGTATAATGTAGGTCTGCATCTTGCTCGCCATTTTCAACGTCGAGAACGTAAATGGTACCAGCGTCCGGACGTTCTAGCATATCTACATCGTCTATCTTCCATTTAGCGTATAGGCTTGCCTCGAAACTGTTTTTTACGGTTTGGGGCAAAGCCTTGTAAGGAAGATCGGTCTCTGTCAGCATCCAGTTGCCTTGCGGATCAAACCACGCTTCAGCCTCATATGAACCGGTGTAAAATTCTGCTTTGACATAGCCTGCCTCGTTCTCCCAACTGACACGTTGCGCATCCGGATATTTTGTGTCAAAGGCTTTTGTTACAATACTCTCAGGTGTGAATTTGTCATCATCGTCATCACATGACATGAATACGAATGAGCTGCAAACCAAAGTTGCCATTATGAATGCTTTTGTTTTCATACGATTGATTTTCTTAAAAAATATATTAATACTTATCTTAGAGTGTCTATTAGTCATCGATATCAATCAAGTTCCCTTTTAAGTCGAATGTCATCTCAAGACCGTTATCTAGCTTTATCTCATAATCCCGTATCTCTTTTTCTATTTTAACAACCTTATTCGATGAATAGTTTTTCTTGATAAGGTCTTGTATTACCTCCGGAATGATCGCTTGCGGGATAGGGAGCCCATGCCGTTTAATCTCTTTCCATTCTCCTTTATGGTTAAACTCAACATTGGTCCCGTCCGTGAGGATCACGTCGTAACTGCTAATCCGGATCAGATTTTTCTCTATTTGGATATGCGATACCGGGATGTCCTTAAAATGATCCGATATGAATTGGCGGCTGGAAACCGGCAATACGTTGGTGTCACTCGTGATCTTATCGTTGCCGGCACAAGCCATGACAGATAATAATGATAAGACTATCAGTAAATAATTGATCCTTTTCATATGCCTTGTTTTTTATTATACCGCAAAGAAAAGGATGCATTTTGGAAAAAATTGGGAATTTCGGCCGTTAATAGAATAATAATGTGAATGTATGCATACCATTTGCGTATTGGTAATCTATCCGGATCGAATATAGATCGACTATTGATTTGACAATGGCCAACCCAAGGCCCGTCGATTCTTGTTGTTTGCTTTGGCTGGCAAAACGGGCAAATAATAATTCCTTATCAAGGGTTTTGTCGATTCCCGTATTTGCGATCGTAAGCATACGGCGAGAGATCGTGATTCCTATATCCCCTTTCTCGTAATTATGGACATAGGCGTTTTTAATGAGATTGGTGATTAACGTAGTGGCCAGCGATTCATTCATGGTGCATACCAAACTCTCTTTTTCTGAAACTCGTAAGTGGAGAGCTTTTCTTTCGTATATGTCATTAATTCCTTCTAATATCTTATGGATAAGATGATTTAGGCAAATATCCCGGGTCTCGGGGAATTGTTTGTTATCTATCCGAGAAAGTAATAGGAGGGATTTATTCAACCGGATGATGCCGTTCAACGCTTGATGCAAGCCAGCGATCTCTTTCAGTTGATCTTCCGTGCAATCTGGATGTTCGCTTAATAATTCTAATTTGTTCATGCATACGGCCAATGGAGTTTGTAACTCGTGGGCGGCATTCTCTACGAAATGTCTTTGTTTGTTGTATAGCTTGTCACTCTGGTTGACGCTTTCTTGAACGGTCTCGTTTAATATCTTAAATTCCTCGATGGGTGTAGGGTTGTTTAATGGAGGATTATATTTGCCTACTTGAAAACTTTTCAGCCAGCTTAATAGCTTATATAAAGGCTTAAAGCTTCTTTTGAATCCTCGATGGATCACGAATAAGATGCAACTTATCAATGCGATATATAAGACGGCCATGCTCCAGATAATCGTCTCGATCATATCTTCTTGTTCTAAGGTGGATAACTCCAGCGTCAGTTCGTAGAATTTACGATCTTTTGTCATGAAATAAGTGCGTAAGGCACGAACCGGTTCGTATTCTTGCTCTATCTCTATGTATACCGTAGTATCGTAGAACTCGTCCTTATCTAGTTTCGCTTCGCTTTCCGGAACCTCACGAATGTAGTACCGGGTCATGATATCCACATGATCTTTCAGCAATGTGCTGTCCGCTAAGGCGGAGCGGATGATAATCTCTTTGTAGTTCTCAAGGCTGTCATTCGTCTCGTCTTCTACCTCATGTAGAATCATAAGGCAGAAAACACATCCCCAAGCGGCGAAAATGACCAATATGGGGACAAATAAATTGCGGAGGGTGTAATGGATTAGCTTCATATTTATTCCTCGTCGGTCATTTTGTAACCGAAGCCATAGACCGCCTTTATTTCGGGGATGGCTCCGGCGGCTTTTAATTTCTTTCGCAAGTTTTTTACTTGGCTATAGATGAAGTCGAAATTATCGGCTTGGTCTATATAATCTCCCCAGACGGACTCGGCTAAAGTAGCTTTGCTGATCAAACGGTTGGGGTTGGATATGAAATAGTAGAGCAGATCGAACTCCTTACGGTTCAATACGATCTCTTTCCCGTTTATATAGACGGAATGTTTATCGGGATATATCGTTAGGTTCGCTAAAGACAGTTGCAATTCCCCATCTTGTTGCTTGCGGCGGATAACGCTCTTGATGCGGGCGTTCAATTCCGCCAGATGGAAAGGCTTGGTCAGATAATCATCGGCCCCAAGATCTAATCCTGTAACTTTATCCTCGATAGAGTCTTTTGCGGAGATAATGATGATGCTGTCTTTCTTGCGTAAGGCCTTTAATTCCTTCAAAAGGGTAAGGCCGCTACCTCCCGGAAGCATGATGTCTAATACGATACAATCGTAATCATAATCATTTATTTTAAGAGAAGCTTCCCGGAAAGAGGAAGCGCTCTCTATCACATATCGTTCTTTCTCAAGAGAACGAACGATAACTTCTCTCAATGCGTTTTCATCTTCGACTACCAGAATTTTCATAGGCTAGCTTGTTAATCATACAAAGCTACTGAAATATTCTGGTAAAAATCTGGAATAAGAAAAGATTCAGTACCGTTCTACTTCAATAATTGGGCCTCTGAGTTAAACGTGAGGCGAACCTCATTGTTCTCATGCTCTAGTTTGAATACGTAAAATGTTCCCGAAGGCTTGTCTATTTGTGTCACCTCATCTATCTTATATTCATGATAAGCCGAATTTGTTAGGTTGTCCATGATGTCTACGGGAACATCTTCGGCATGGATATCGAATTTCGTGCTTAGCCACTCGTTATTTTTGCCGAGCAGAACCTCTTTCTTAACGCCTTTATCCTTGATGTCGACTTCTACACCTGCGGCATCTTTATCGTAATCGGTAATGGTCGCCCCTGGATATTTCATCTGGATAACCTTTTGAATCGCTTGAGGGACCGATTTGTCATCGGAACCTTGTTTCTTTTGTTGGCAACCTACGGTGAGGAATAAGCAGTAGCTCATGAATAAAATGGCTGTAAATGATACTTTTAGTTTCATGACGTTTAAGTTTTCTATTACAAACAAGCGGGTGACAGGCAAAGTTTTTTCCAAATAAGTTAATTTTCCATGATATGTTTTTCTTCCTTTGTCGTCTTGATTATAGAAATGGAACTTGAGACGTTTAAAATAACCGTACTACCTCTCCGGCAGAAGATGTTGAATTTCTCCCAAAGACTGGTTGAGGACACAGCCGATGCTGAGGATGTGGTGCAAGAGGCATTCATAAAGCTTTGGTATATCCGGGAAAAACTGGATGCCTACCATAGCGTGGAGGCGCTGGCTATGCAGGTTACGAAAAATCTCTCATTGGATAAGATAAAGTTGCGAAAGCCGCAGGGATCGGAGTTGGAGAGCGTTACGTTGGTATCGGATGCGGTAAGCCCCGACGAACAACTGGAGCAAAGGGATGCCGCCGAATGCATACGGCACTTGATCGCCCAGTTGCCCGCTTTGCAGCAAACCATTATCCGGATGAAGGATGTAGAGGGCTATGAGTTAGCCGAGATTGCGGAGATCACGGCTACACCGGTCGAGAATGTCCGGGTGAATCTCTCAAGGGCTCGGAAAAAGATACGGGAACAGTTTTTACAATTAAATAAACAAGAGAAATGGACATAGACGAGTTATTAAACCGATATTTTGAAGGAGAAACCTCTTCGGAAGAAGAGCGGGAACTTCGAGCCTTCTTTACTTCCGGGAATGTTCCGGACAGGTTGGCGGTCTATACGCCTATGTTTGCCTATTTGGAGGAAGAGAGCCGGAAGGAGCGACAGCCGGATGAGGCATTGATTCCGATTGATGAGGATATCCTTTTTATGCTGGATGCGGAAAAGGTGGAGGAAAAGAAGACGTTTACTTTACGATCCGTGTTGTATTTGGTATCCGGTATCGCCGCCAGTTTCTTGCTGCTTTTGGGGCTTAACCATCTGTTGAATCCGGTAGATCCTTGCTTCTGCTCGGATAATTATGTCGTTATAAACGGTCGTTGTTATACGGATATTCATAAAGTTCGCTCCATGGCGCTGGAAGCTTTGCAGGAGGTGGCCACACCTGCGGACGAGTACTTTCCGGAAGTGGATCGTGATGAGGCCGACCGTATGATTATAGATAACCAATTGGACGAGCTTCGTTCTTTATTTGATGATAATGAATAAAAATACTGTAAATATGAGACGGTTCGAATACATGTTATGGTTGCTGGTGGCGGTATTTTGCTTAATGCCTTGTAGTGTCTCGGCTGCCGAGACACAGAAAGACTTGAAGATTCAGGAAGTCTTTCAACGATATGGCAAAAAACGTAATGTCACGATGGTGGAGTTGTCTAACGAGATGTTGGAAACGTATGGCATGACTCGTTATAAGAGTATTACGATCAAAGATGATCCGGAAGCCCTGCGGTTTACCCGCCAATGTCTGGAAGCGGACCAGAAAGGGGCCCGGAAGATCAAAGAGGTGACGGACGATGGAGGGGTAGTCTCCGCTTATTACCAGTTGAAGGGCGTAGAAGCAGATATCAACCGTTTTGTCCTTTTTAAGGTCAGCAAGAAAGGGGTAATAACCTTGGTGTACATTGAGGGAGATTTGGATAGTGATGATTTAATCACGCTATTATTTACGAAGAAAGATTTATAAACAAACAAAACAGATAGGAAGATGAAAAGAATACTTTTAGTCTTAATGGCTTGCTTCCCGGTAATCGGGTTGATGGCCGCTGAGGTTGAGCCTTTGGCTGGGGATACGATTATCACCCTTGAGAGAAAACGTATCGAGGTGAAAGATAATGGCGATCGCATGAAAGTCAGGGTGTATGAGGTAGACGAGGATGGTGATTCCGTGGACGACGAGTTGATCTTCGAAGGGCATTACCGGGACGGACAAAGCTATGAACGCCGTAAACACGTGAAGTCTATCAATATCCCTGTGCCTACTTGGGATAAAGACTTCAATCCGCATTGGGCCGGTTTTGGAATGGGCTTCGCGAACTTCGCGGATGGGAGTTTACATGTAAATGATGTAGACGGAGTCTCCCTTCGTAGTGGAAACTCATTGGAATATAATTTGAATGTATTGGAAAAAGCGTTCCCGTTCTCTCGGTATCGTTGGGCGGTGGTGATCGGTGCCGGTATGCGTTGGAGCCGTTACCGTATAGATTCGAATGAGTATTTCAAGGAGATAGACGGTGTTACGGCTTTACGTCCGGCTCCTGAGGGTGTTACGTTGAAAGCGAGTAAGTTGAATATCACGAGTCTGACCATTCCGTTGTTATTGGAATGGCAACCTAAAAAGCGTTCGAGTGAATTCTTCTTGTCTGCGGGTGTAGTCGGTGTGATCAAGACTTGTTCTTCCTCGAAGATCGTATATAATGACGCTTCCGGTAAAAAGCACAAAGAGAAAATGGATTCCGGTATGAATATCCGTCCGGTAACTATGGATTTCTTATTTCAAGCCGGTTGGGATTGGATCGGTCTTTACGCCAAGTACTCACCGATCGACCTCTTTGAAAATGGGAAAGGTCCGAAGGTGCATCCGGTTTCTATCGGCTTGCAGTTGCATTTGTAGATCGTTGAGGTTTTACGGAAAAAGAATGTACGATATGCCGGATCTTGTTAACCAAGGTTCGGCATCGTTTTTCTTTCTTGTTGGCGTAAATAGGATCGGTATCTATGGGAAGTACGTATGGGGGCGGGGACTAAGCAATAAATCAGATGTGATTTAGGCCATTTGTAACATTTTAAAAAAAGAACCATGGCGATGAAGATGAGCAGGGCAGCACCTATCATTACTTGCAATGGATACCCTATCAGCCCTTGGGGAGAAATGATCATCGGGACTAACGCGATCGCCCCGGCCGGAGCGAAAAATTTCCCCCACCACTCGAATAGGATAAATAAGCAGATGAAAAGGAAGAGGGCTACGACCGTCTCCGGTAAATGCAAATAAATATGTCCGATCAATTGGGAGGTACTTCCTAAGACAGCCGCTATTGCCAGCAGCAGGAAAGTTCCCAAGGGACGTCCTCGGAATCCGGCCTTCGAGGTGGAGAATTCCACGTACGTTACGATTAACGGGGGAAGGATACAATACAAATAACCGGTATGAATGGGAATTGCGGCGATAAGAGGTATCGTTGCCAGCAAGGTTCCCCATTTGAGGCAATTCTTCTTCGGGTCTCGTTGAACCGGGGTATAGGTAATCTCTTTTCTATACTTATTTTTCTCCATCCACTTTTGTCCGCCAACGACCACCAACGACATAACCGTCACGGCTATCGGATATACCCAACTCTCCGTCCCTAAAAGGATCGGGAGCATACAGGCTGATATCTGTGGAATCAATGTGGTCCGGGAGACTTGTAGGCATATCGCCGAGAACGCGAACGAGATACATAGATTTACGATCAAGGGAAAAGGAGAATAGCGTACGATACAGACACCGACGATGGCCCCGATCGACATTAACAGAACTAATTTAAGACGACTTACGGTCCATACTTTTTTATCTACGATCCACATTCCGATCGTGAGCGCCGCCATCTCCGGGAAGATAATCTCTTTCTCTCCCATAAGCTCAGAGACACCCACCATTAATAAGATCATTAATAAAGCGCAAATATATCGTTTACGTTGAACAGGGTCGTTGAATAATTGTTTATTGCTCATAATGTGTTCTTTGGGAAAACGTCGCAAAGGTACGGCATTTATCTTGAAAAAACTTATTTTATACTTTTTTGATGGGGATCGGGAAGTATTGCAAACTTATCCGGCGATATGGCCATTTCTTAATCGTGGAAATAAGATGAACTTTGCAATATAAATAGAAGACAAAGTAATAAATAAAAAGGAGGTTCAAGATGGGTTTTATTAAGGTCGGTGCCGTATTGTTCGCAAGTCTTTTGGTAGGAATGGCGAACGCTAGTAATGGAAATAAGAATAATAACAATAAAACAGAAAATAAAATGACAGTAACAGAATTAACACAAGAAGATTTCGTAAAGAAAGTGTATGACTTTGAGACAAACCCGAACGCATGGAAGTTCGAGGGTGATAAACCTGCGGTTATCGATTTCTATGCCACTTGGTGTGGCCCTTGTAAGATGATGTCTCCTATCTTGGATGAGATCAGCAAAGAGTACGAGGGTAAAATCAACATATATAAGGTGAATGTCGATAAAGAGGCGGATTTAGCGAGTGTTTTCGGTATCCGTAGTATTCCTTCTTTATTGTTTGTACCGATGAAGAAAGAACCGAGTATGGTTCAAGGGGCTATGCAGAAGAATGAGTTGAAGAAATTGGTTGATGATATTTTATTAGAGTCGAAATAACTCGTATAGTGTGTTTTGGGGATTAGTGACGCGGAAGTTTGCTGGGAATAAAGTGAACTTCCGCTTTTTGTTTATATAATATTGTTATCTTTATCCGTCTTAAAATCCGGAAGAAATCTATGGAATATATTTTTAATACTCGCTTAAGAGGTAATATAGCGTTGACCGATTCGTATCACACGAACCTTGCTTTGCAGAAAGATAATACGCTTTACAAGTTTATTTGGGTACAAAGCGGTTCGTTGCAACTGGAGATCGATCACGTACCGACTACCTTAGTGAAAGGTGAGATTATTCCCTTGACTCCTTTGCACCATATCGAGTTCAAGGCGATCAATGGCGAGTACTTGACCCTTCTGTTTAACAGTAACTTCTATTGTATTTTCGGACATGACAATGAGGTGTCGTGTAATGGTTTTCTTTTTAACGGGACTTCCAATGTGATGCAATTGAAATTGAGCGAATCCCAAGTTGCCTCTTTGCGCGATATCACCGACAGCCTAACGAGTGAGTACGCCATAAAGGATAATTTGCAAGAGGAGATGCTGCGTATCTTACTGAAACGTTTCATTATTTTGTGCACCCGAATCGCACGTGAGAAGTTTTCGGTAAGCCCGGAACGGGAAAAGGCGTTCGATATGGTTCGCCAGTTCTATGTATTGGTAGATAACCATTTTAAGGAAAAGAAGATGGTCCAAGATTATGCGGATATGCTGCATCGCTCCCCAAAAACCCTATCCAACCTTTTTACGACTTGCGGATTACCTTCTCCGTTACGGATCATTCACGAACGAATTGAGGCTGAGGCCAAACGATTGCTATTATATAGCCAGAAGAGCGCGAAGGAAATCACGGAGATCTTGGGCTTCGAGGATCAAGCCACATTCAGCCGTTTTTTCAAGAAAATGACGGGAGAAAGCGTCTCTGAGTACCGGAAAAGAGAGAAACGGGAATAATTGCTAACTCATCCGGTAAAATCGCCATTTACGGGATAGGTGTTTCTACCGATCTTTGCGGTATAAGTTCAATACTATAAAACAAATAATAAGATGAAAAAGTTGAATGACCTGTTTTACTCGTTTTTGCAAGTGGCGGCCTCTACTCAGAAGCTAGGTATTAATTTGATCCGTATATCGATCTTGATCATATTTGTGTGGATCGGCGGTTTGAAGTTCTGGAATTATGAAGCGGAAGGCATCGTTCCGTTTGTGGCGAACAGCCCTTTCATGAGTTTCTTCTATACGAAAAGCGCTCCCGAATATAAGACGTATAAATTAAAAGAGGGTGAGTTCGATCAAGCGAAGCATGAGTGGCATCAAGAGAATAACACGTATGGCTTCTCTCGTGGCTTGGGAATCTTGATCATGGCGATCGGTATCTTGACTTTCCTCGGCATTTTCTCGCCGAAGATCGGTTTGGTAGGAGCGGGGTTGGCTATAATCATGACGTTCGGGACGTTGTCCTTCTTGGTCACGACTCCGGAGGTCTGGGTACCTAATCTTGGCAGCGGGGAATTTGGTTTCCCGTTATTATCGGGGGCCGGGCGATTGGTGATAAAAGATACGGCGATACTGGCCGGTGCGATCGTGGTGCTGTCGGATTCGGCGCAACGGATCTTGAAAAAGAAATAAGCGAAACAAGAAAAAGGGGAATGGTTTTAATGCCATTCCCCTTTTTCTTGTTGGTTACCGTTTATTCTGTACGATATTCGGGTTTGCGTCGATCTCGCTTTGCGGAATCGGGAGTGCTACCCGGGGATCGGAAGCGTTGATCACCTGTACGTCGGTAGGTAATTGCGGCAAATGCCAACCGCCCTTGCGGATTACCGGAATATTGTTACGCATGTAATCAAAGAACGCATGTCCTTCGCCAACCAATTCTTTGCGGCGTTCTTTAAGGATTCTCTCTAGGGAAAGCTCGGAGTCGCTAACGGATTTATTGGGGTTGGCTCGGCTTACGATTTGATTCAGGTAGCCTAACGCCTCGCTACGTTTTCCTAGCTTGAAAGCCGCCTCGGCCGCATTTAAGTATATCTCGGACAGACGGATGATGCATAGGTCATTGTCTTGCGGATTGCCGGTCAATACATCTCCTGTTTTTCCGGGATACTTCGCCAGATATTTAGGATGTCCGGTCGAACCGGTTGGAAGGATATCCTCGTCCGGTTTTTGAGGTAAGCGGCATAAGGCATGGCGAACATCATCCGGGTCTTCACCCAGTAAATCCAAGAAATCTTTCGTCAAGACCAAATTGTTCCAATCTTTCACGTTATCGGCATATACCATGGGAGCGCCCTCTCCGCCACTACCGCCGGAAGGCTCGGTAAGCGTAAAGTAGAACTCGAACAGGGATTCGGAATTGAAGTCTTTTCCCCATACGGAGGTATACTCATCGTGCGTGAACAAGGTATAAAGACCTCCGTTATTGATTACTTCTTGAGCGTATTTAAGGGCGTTCTCGTTGTCGTTCATATATAAATAGATACGAGATAGAAGTGCTTTCACGCTCCATACATTTTGGTGACCGTCGGATTTGGTTGTAACAAGGTTGGGTAAGGCTTCGGTCAGGTCTTTGATCACTTGGTTGTAGCATTCGGCTACCGTGTTGCGAGACGGTTGGTGAGTCGGCAACTCCGTCTTGATCTCGATGGGCACACCCAAGGACGCCCCATTATCCAGTGTATAAGGCATGCCAAAGAGGCGGGTTAAATCGAATAAGGCTAAGCCACGCATAGCCAACGCCTCTGCTTTTATACGGGCGATTTCTTGCGTGTCGGAGGTTTGGACGTTACCGTTGTCTATTTTCTCGATTAAGCTGTTCGCTTGATGAATCACGATATAGGGTTGGTTCCATACTCTCGTGATATTAAAAGCGTCGTCGGCGGCTACGTTGAACAGATAGTACGGAGATACACGTCTGCCGGGACCTTTGTCAATACGAGCTTGTACGTCTTCGCCACGGCAGTCGGCATAATAGAGGTAGTTGTCTCCATAATAACTATGCTCGGATGCTATGCGATAGATTCCATTTAATGCGGTTTTAGCGTCTTCCAGTGACTGAATAGCGTTATCGCTGGTCACGGAAGTGGAGGGATCCAGATCCAGCCAATCTCCGGAACAAGCCGTGAATAAGAAAGGAAGAGCGCTTACGATATATTTAATTGACCATTTCATTGTATTTCTTTTTTATCGAATGAATTGTTGTGTTTAGAAATTAACTTCCACGCCGAAGCTAAAGGTTCGCATGGGCGGTGTCTCGCAGAATACCTCGCCGGATACGGGCACTTCCGGATCATATTGCTTCCATTTCGCCCAAGTCAGCAAGTTGCTGCCGGAGAAATAGACACGGACTTTATCCAGCAAGACTTTATCGGTCCAGTTATGAGGCAGGGTAAACCCGAACGTCAGGTTCTTTAACCGCAAGTGATCCGTACTATGTACGAAGCGAGAGGAACCACCGCTCACTTTGTCGGAGCGTCCCAATACGAAACGGGGAATGTCGGTGATATCACCGGGCTTTTGCCAACGGTCTAACTCATAGATGGGCAGGTTGCGGTTTCCTTCGCTGGCTCCGTCTGTCTCGATATACGTACCGGTCTTGTCGAAAGAATAGCCGCCCAATGAATAAGAGAGCGTAAAGGCCAAGTCGAACCATTTATAAGAAAGGATATTGGTAAGGCCTCCGGATATCTTCGGATCTACTTGTTTATAAGGAACCGCTTGCGCCTCATTGACATCTTGGGTCAAGGTGCGGTCTAGATTGCCATTCTCGTCTTCCGTATTTTTATAATACAGCGCATTTCCGCTCGAGGGATCTACCCCGGCGAATTCCTTTACATAGAATGTATTGAATGGCAATCCTATTTTCCGGATAAACCAACTACTTTCCACCACTTGATCGAGATTACCATCAAGGGCCACGATCTTATTCTTGTTATGTGTCAAGTTCAATACCGTAGTCCAATTAAAATCTGCGTTCGAGATATTCAAGGAACGAACCTCCAGCTCGACACCTTTATTGTTTAACTGCCCCAGATTACCCAGATAGTTCAGGAATCCGGTCGTGGCGCTGATCGGACGGTTGTAAAGCAAATCCTTGGTGTCACGATTGTAATACTCGAGCGTTACGAAGATGCGATCGATAAACGCGAGGTCTAGTCCGAGGTTCATATTATAGTTCTTCTCCCATTTTAGATTGGGATTGGCTTGTGTGCTTTCATACGAACCGGGGTTATCCATATAGTTCTTTCCGTAACTATATAAGCCCATATAACCGTAATAAGATCCCGGCTGATTACCGTTCACGCCATAAGAGGCACGGATCTTGACATCGCTCAACACCGGCTTTACGGCTTTCATGAAATCCTCGGCTCCCAGATGCCACATGCCTGAGACCGACCAGAAATTACCCCAGCGATGTTCCGGCGCCAATCGGGAACTACCATCCCGGCGGAAACTTCCGGCGATATAATACCGGTTGTCGTAATCATAATTCAAGCGGGTTAGATAAGAAAGCAACCGATAATCCTGTGTAGAGGATACGAAACTGTTTATAACGGCGGCGTTGTCCGGCTCGAATAATTGGTCGGACGGCATCTTGCTTTTCTCACCGGCGGCTTTATCCGTCTGGAAACTTTCCGCCTCATAAGCGGCTAGTACATCCAGATGATGTTTGTTGGCGAATGTCTTCACGTAGTTCAACGAGGTAGAAGAGATCAATTTCCCGTATTCGATAAAACCTTTGGACGATTGGGCATCGCTACCGCTCTTGGGACCCGCCCCGCTTAATGCGTTGAAATAGCGGGCATCCTTTTGGATGCTATAATCATAGCTGAGTACTTCCTTTAATTTAAGTCCTTTGATAATCTCTACCGCACCGTGCGCCGTACCGAAGATACGGGTCATACGAACCCGGTTATAGTCGGTACGCATATCCCGCAAAGGATTTACGTTCGTTCCGGGATAGGTATTGGCGTAGGAACCATCCTCGTTAAATACCGGGTAGGAGGGAGGAGTGGCTACCGCCATGCAATAGAAAGGATTGATACTGGATGTACGTTCCTCGTTCATCTCTTGATTCACTTGCGAGAACATGAGGTTCGCTCCGGCCTCGCCTCGTTTGCCGATCTTTTGTTGCACGTTAAAGCGTCCGGAGTACCGTTCCATCGATGAGTTCTCCACCAGACCCTCTTGTTTTTGATAACCCAAGGAGCTGTAGACCGTCGTGTTCTCGGAACCGCCGGAAATGGAAGCCTCATAATTTTGATGTACGGCCTGTCTCATCAACACGTCTTTCCAATCGGTATAGCCTAAAGCAGGAACAGAGGTGTATGCCCCGATATTGGCGTTGGCGTACTCTTCCGGAGTCTGGGTGAAAGATGCGGGATCTTTGGCGATCTGGTCTTGTGCGTAATTAACCAAGCCTTCATAAAGTAGTTCCCGGCGTTGCTCTCCGTTGAGGGTCGGGCGGAAGTCTACCGCGGCGTCCGAGAATCCGGCGCTAGCGTTCAACGTGACCCGGGTACGTCCTTTCGATCCTTGTTTGGTCGTGATCAAGATAACACCGTTGGCCGCACGGGAACCGTAAAGGGAGGCGGCGGCGGCATCCTTTATAACCGTGATATTCTCGATATCGGAAGGATTGATCGTACTCATGATGTTGGTCTTGGCATTGTTCATGTAGGAGGCCTCCGAACCGCTTCCGGTACTTAGGTTTCCCGAGGTGACGGGAACTCCGTCTATCACAAACAAAGGTTCGTTCGATGCGTTGAACGAGCCCATACCACGGATGCGGATGGATGCGTTCGCTCCCGGTTGCCCGGAGCTTCCCGTGATATTGACACCGGAGGTCATGCCTTGTAGTTTCTGTTCTATGGAAACCACCGGCATCTCTTTCAGCAGGTCAGCCCGTAAAGTGTTGGCGGAACCGGTAAAGGAAGAACGTGAGAAGTTACCGTAACCGGTTACCACGACCTCATCGAGGTTCATCGCCTCCGGTTGTAAAGCCACGTTTAAGATACCGTTTTTCGGGATAGGTACTTGGGTCTGCTTCATGCCGATGTAATCGACAATAATGAATTTGGCGTCAGGATCAACTTCCAGCGTGAAATGCCCGTCGAGATCGGTCTCCGCTCCCGACAGGCTCCCTTTTACGATAACGGTCGCTCCGATCAGAGGCTCCTTGTCCTCTTGGGAAATCACCGTTCCTTCGATCTGTCTTTTTTGGGCATACGCTACCCCGGGCAATAGAAGTAGACATAGGAATAGTATGCCCCATGTTTTTACATTTCTCATCTCTTTTTGTTTAAAACGTCTTATTAATACCTATACTAACTAAAGGATTATCTGAAAAAGGCGTGCCAGATGTGATAAATCCTGTAGGTTTCTTTATAATTGTTTTCTTATGAGATTATTACGAAAAGCTTTGAATACGGGTGTGGAGGTGGCATTGTGTAATATTTCCTCATTTGATGTGCAATTTTTCTACACTACTTGTTATCTTTGTGAAAGATGATTTAATAGGATTCGTTTATGGACACAAGAAAGATTGAGGATGTTCCTTTCGAGGAAGTACATGAGATACAAAGATATGGGACTTATTTCTCGGAGAAGAGTTTCTGGAAGAAGATAGAGCGGGTAGCGAAGAAAGTGGGGGCTACGGTATTGCGTCCTGTCTTCACGCTGTATTATATGTTGCAGGATGAAAAGGTGCCTCTTCAACATAAGGCTTATATAATCGGGGCTTTAGGGTACTTTATACTGCCTTTCGACTTGATCCCGGAGAGTGTGCTCCCCATTATCGGCTTCACGGACGATGTAGCGGTGATGACTTTCGTATTGAAAATGGTGAAGGATAGCATTACACCGGAGATCCGGAGAAAAGCGGATCAGAAAATACTGGATCTATTTCCTGATCCTGCTTGATAGGGCGTTATAGCAACGGGCGAATATCGGGAAGCTCCTCGTTTCCCTTTTTCATTTCCGGAAGGAGGATTAAGGGGATTTCCGGGAATTTGACCTTTAGATACTCCAAGGTATTCGCCTCGATCAGCGGGTCGATGCTTGGATATTGGTTATAGACGATGGCTTTTACCTCGATGCCGTATCGTTCGCAGGCGTACAGGCTGAGCAAAGTATGATTGATACTTCCCAGCTTGCCGGACGTGACTAGTATCAGGGGATACGCCTGTTCCTTCACATAATCGATCGTAAGGGATTCCATGTCGTTCGGCACCATCAGTCCTCCGGCTCCTTCCAGTAATACATACTCGTAGGTCTCTCGCAATCGCCGGGTGGATTGGGTGATCGTGTCTAAATCGATACGTCTTCCATCTTTCGCCGCCGCCATATGGGGAGAGCAAGGATAGGTGAAGATATAAGGACAAGTCAGTCCTTGCGTATCCTCGTCGGTAAAGGGTATCCCTTGGATTTGGCGGTGTGCCTCTATATCCTCTGATACGTGCTCGCATCCGGTCTGTATCATCTTTTGGGTGATCACTTTCTTTCCGGCTTTCGCCAATGCCTTGGCGATCATTCCGGTGGCTACGGTCTTTCCGACGTTCGTGTCTATGCCGGAGATAAATAATACATTTTCTTTCGTTTGATGGCTCATTGTTCTGTTGTTTAAATAGTTGCTTGATTAATCTTTTGTCTCTATGGATATTCCCCCTTGTCTCTAAGAGATTTATTCCTTTTCTTCTGTGCTATTGATCTTTTCACCCTTGTGAAAAGAACGTATCACCTAGGTGAAAAGATCGTTTCACCCTTGTGATACGATCATATCATATAGGTGAAAGGATCAATACCTCGGAAGAGGCGATCTACCTCACCTTTATCTTTTGACCACTAAGATATAGAGTGGACGGTAAGTTAATGTGACTCCACCATCCGCCGAGGGGAATCTCTCTTGATAATCCCGGCAGAAACGTTCCTGTTTTCCCCGTGTCCAGACGCGAGAGGCGTTGGCCGTGACACCCGTGTACTTTAGATGTCTCAGCACCTCCAGCGGATGCTGGAAGGTCAGGGCGATATTTCCTTCCTCTTCATGGACGATCCGGAAGTAGGTGGATAACCACTCCCTTAATTGTCCGGCGGTAGGATAGGTGAGCCCTTCTCCGGTCAGTTCCTTGATCTCGTGAAGGTTGTCCGGCGTGAAGGTGTTGAAAGCCAGTATGCCTCCGGGCGATAGGGTGGACGATAGCTTATGGAGGAAACGCGGAAGGTCTTTCATCCATTGCAGGGCGGAGGCCGAGGCAATCAAGTCGAACGTGCCGGGAAAAGCCAGTCGCTCGGCATCACCGGCCAAGAATAGAGGAGGGGCGGAAGGAAACAACTCCTCGATGGCGCTTTGCCAAGTCTCGCAAAGATCGTTGAGTACCCATTCCTCGATTTGGCATTCTTGTTTTAATAAACGGGTGAATCCGCCGCTTCCGCAACCGATTTCCAGCACCCTGCGGAAATGAGAGGAGGTGTATACGGTCAATAGCTGTACCAGATGGGCGCATATCCGTTTCTGGGCATCCGCGTGATCGTCGTATGTATTCACCGCTTGGCTGAAACGCCGGCGGATCCGTTCTTGTTCGATTACTTCCATAGTTCGTTCCATGATTGATAGTGGTAAAAAGGAAGATGAGGCGCCTTGATCTCTTGGATGGGGCAACGGCCTTGCCAGTAGTTCCGGAGGTTGGTTGCCGGGAATATCTTATCTTCGGTGGATAGGATGGCTTGATCCCAGAAGGTGGATATCCGTGGATCGGCTGATTCGAGCTTTTCCGGGAGGATCTGATTATATAGAGATTCCAGTTCCTCCTTGATTTCCTCCAGCGGACGTGGTGAGAGTTCCGAATAGCGATTGAATGTCTCCTTGTCTCCGCACATCCTGCGGTTAAAGCGACGCATGCCTTCCTCGCTGATATGATGGAGGGTTCCCTCGAAGATCGCGGTCGGGATGCCTAGCGTATCGTGCATGGGAAAAGGGGTACCGTTCAGGGCGGTCGCCGTGGTAAAGGATCGTTTGCCTGCCCAGAGCCGGGTGGCTACCCATACGCCTAAAGACCAAGCGACCAGATGCACCTCCTTATAGGGGGCGAATGTCTCTTCGAACGCGAGCGTCCTGTAATCGTAGGCAATCCATAGGTCTGTCTGCTCCGGTACTTCCAGATGGCGGAAAAGCTCCGGCGAGGTGGACCAGCCGGCGAGACAGAGGATCAGACTAGGGGATCGCTTATTTATTATCTTATCTATATACATACTATCAATTCAATTTATATACATACTATCTATCCAGTTCTCTATCAGTCGGTGGGAGACGGGGCACGCCCCGTCTCTACAATCAGTTGATGCATATTTTTTATCGTGAGGTTTGCCGTAAGGGAGAAGCGGATACGGGAGGTACCTTTGGGCACTGTCGGCGGGCGAACGGGGAGACAGTAGAAGCCTTTTCGTTGTAGCTCTTCCGCTTTCCGTACGCAATCCTCGCTCTCTCCCACGATGAAGGGGATGATGTGGCTTTGGCTGATCTCGCCTCCTTTGCCCGTTAAAGCCTCCGCTAACAATCGGCTATACGCTAGAAGATTCTCCCGTTCCTTCGTGAACGAGGGGAGTTGCTCCCAGATGAAAGAAGTCCATGCGATTTGGAACGGTGGCAGGGCCGTACTGAATATGAGCGGTCGCATCGTATTGACCAGATATTCCCGTATCGTACGGGAACAAACCAAATAGGCCCCCATAGACGCTAACGCCTTGCCGAAAGTACCGACCAATAGATCGATCTCTTGGATACAGCCTTGTTCCTCGGCGATACCTAGCCCCGTCTTTCCACGGGCTCCGATGGCATGAGCCTCGTCTACGTACAATAGGATATTGGGATATTGCCTTTTGATAGCTATCAGGCGGTTTAAATCCGCTACATCCCCGTCCATGCTGAAAATGCTTTCGGTCAAGATGATGATCGTCTCGTATTGACAGGCGTTCTTTTGTACGAGGCGTTCCAGTTGGTCATAGTCGTTGTGGCGGTAACGGAGGAATGGGGAGCCACTCAACAAGATGCCATCGATGATGCTGGCGTGCACCAGCTTGTCGGCGAGTAATAAGGTCTGTTTATCGGTTAAGGCCGGGAGGATTCCGGTGTTGGCATGATAGCCGCTATTGAAGATCAATGCGGCTTCCCGGTCGAAGGAGCGGGCGATCTGTTTCTCCAGTTTCGTATATACGGAGAAATTACCCGTCAGCAAGCGGGATGATGAGGAGGAGTAGGGATAGAAGCGGTCTTGTGTGGATGCTTGAAACTCCTCTTGTAAATCCTGCCGGCTGGCTAATCCAAGATAATCGTTGGAAGAGAGATTCAGCATACGCTTTCCCTCTTTTAATATCCATATTCCTTGATGCTCGACTTCCGGTAGGTGCCTAAGATTCCCGGAGGCTCGTAAAGCCGTAAGTTGCTCGTTATATGATTTCATATATCTATATATTACCCGGTTGTAGATATGTTAATTATGCGTTAATACTCTCAATAATCCGGAGGTTAGTCTGGATAGTTCATTCATGGAGATAATGAAAGGAGGCATGAGGTAAACCAGCCGTCCGAACGGACGTACCCATATCCCTTCCTCTACGAATCGACGTTGCAATACCGCCATATTCACCGGATGCTTCATCTCGATCACCCCGATCGCCCCCAATACCCGTACCTCAGCGACTTCAGGCAGTTTGGCGGCTGGCGCTAACTCCGCCCGCAATTGTTCCTCTATAAGCTTCACTTTCTCCTGCCAATGACTGGCGATCAATAAAGAGATCGAGGCCGAAGCGATAGCGCATGCCAAGGGATTTCCCATAAACGTAGGTCCATGCATAAAGCATCCCGCCTCGCCGGAACAGATCGTGTCGGCTATCGGCTTTGTCGTGATCGTGGCGGAAAGCGTAAGATAACCTCCCGTCAATGCCTTTCCGATACACATGATATCGGGTTCGACTCCCGCATGTTCCCATGCGAACAACTTTCCGGTACGTCCGAAGCCTGTCGCTATCTCGTCGAATATCAATAAGACGTTATACTGGTCGCAAAGTTCCCGAGCACGAACGAGGAAAGTGGGGGAGTAGAAATACATGCCTCCTGCCCCCTGTACGACCGGTTCCAAGATCAAGGCGGCGATCTCGTCGGCATGCCGCTCTAGTAAATCCCGCAAGGGAGCCATGGCCTCCTCTCTCCATTCCTCGCCGAATCGGACCGAAGGTTGAGGCAAGAAGTATTGGATGGGTAGGCTTCCCGAGAAGATCCCATGCATACCTGTCACCGGATCGCATACCGACATGGCGTGCCAAGTATCCCCGTGATAACCGCTACGGATCGTGGCGAAGGTATGTTTTCCCGGTATGCCTTTGGACTGCCAGTATTGGATCGCCATCTTTAAGGCTACCTCCACGGCGACCGAGCCGCTATCCGCTAGGAATATCTTTTCTAGAGAAGGGGGTAATAGCGGTAGTAATTTAGCGGCCAACTCGACAGCCGGCTCGTGCGTGAATCCCCCGAACATGATATGGCTCATCTTATCCAGTTGGGTTTTAGCCGCCGCGTTAAGTACCGGATGGTTGTATCCGTGGACTGCCGCCCACCAAGAAGACATTCCGTCTATTAGCTCCCTGCCGTCCGCAAGGGTTATCGTTACGCCCTCCGCTTTGGATACCGGATAGACGGGAAGTGGATCGATGGTCGAGGTGTAGGGATGCCATAGATGATCCCGGTCGTATTGTAAAAGTTCGGTTGTTGTCATTTTTCCCAATCGGTGTTTTCGGTGAGTGAATAGCCTTCGGAGGTAAATAAGACTTTGTCTTCCTCTACCTTGCTTCCGATAGTCGTTAATAAGTCTCCGATGATCGCGGAGTTAATCCCGATATATAGGGATTTCCGTTGCGTGGCCTCGCTTAATTGTGCCCGTCCGCCGGAGAAACGGAGAAATGCGTTCGGATTGATCAAGCGGAAAAGGGCGATCGTTGTTAGCCATTCCTCTTCTTCTAGGATCTGTGTATTCTCCATAGGAGTTCCCGGTATCGGCTGTAATAAATTGAGAGGGATGGATAAGATACCTTCTTTTTGTAAGAAACAAGCCATCTCGATTCGCTCCTTCATCGTCTCGCCCATACCGATAATGCCGCCGCAGCAGATACGGAAACCGATTTCCCGGGCGGTATGGATGGTTTCCATCTTCTGCTCGATCGTATGCGTGGAACAAAGTTGACGGAAATAGGAAGGGGCGGTCTCGATATTGCAGTGATAATTCTCCACTCCGCTATCGTAAAGCGATTGGAGTTGGGAGCGGGTTAGCAATCCCATGGAGGCACAGCATTTAATATCGCTTTGCCGCTTGATTTGCCGGATCGTATCGGTGATCTGTTCCAATTCTTTATCCGATACTCGCTTACCGCTAGTCACCAAGGCAAAACGCCGGATACCCTGTTTCCGGTTATATACCGCATGATAGACACATTCCTTGGCCGGAAGCAAAGGATATAAGTTTACGAGGGTCTTGTAATGTCCCGACTGCGCGCACCATTTACAATCCTCGCTGCAATTACCGCTTTTGGCGTTGATGATGGAACAAGTGTCGAACTTATTCCCCATAAAATGGCGGGTGATTTGGTGGGCGGCCTTGTAAAGCGCCTCTTTGTCCGGGTGATTCGTCAAGCTTAAAGCCTGTTCCTCAGTAATCTTCCCACCCTCTAGGATGTACTGCTTTGCTTCTTCTATTGTCATTTTCTCTCATTTAATAATTCCGTGTATATATATACCCAGTTGTAGAGACGGGGCACGTCCCGTCTCTACAACCGGATGGAAATAAGAAAGGCGGAAAGTATCCGAAAGAATACTTCCCGCCTTTACTATATTATATAATGTATAGTGAGCTACACGATGAGCCGGATGAGCGATCTCATTTGATACCAATACCGGGAGTAATGCCGTAAACAGTCCATGCGATATCGCGAGGCTCCGTTTGTTCTCCTCGGTATTCTCCCTCTCCTCGTCATCCTCTTCGAAAAATCCGTCCGTGAACGTACCGATACCGGTATGTAAAGACTGGTTCTTTTTCTCGAAGCGATCGGCTACGGAAAAGGATAATTGTCCGATCGTAACAGCCCTCTGTATACTGATGAAAGCCGCATACGCCTTCCGGCTCCATCTTCTGAAACGGAGTGCCTGCGAACGATATGTATACGACTTCCTCATCCTCTAATTTTCAATTCTCAATTTTCAATTGTCAAGCCACTTTATCCAGTTTCTTCATGATAGAGAACATGAACAACGCAGACAGTAAGCAAAGAACGATCAACACGCTCCATACCATCCATAATTGCATGCTTCCCCACAAATAACCGATGATAGCGACCAGATAGTTACCGATAGCCGTAGCCACGAACCAACCACCCATCATCATACCTTTGTATTTAGGAGGAGCCACTTTGGATACGAAAGAGATACCCATCGGAGAAAGCAATAATTCGGCGAAGGTCAATACCAGATAAGTTGAGATCAACCAGTTCGGAGAAACCAATACCTGCAATTTGCTATCCGCCGCTAAAGCGTCCGGTGTAGGCAAGCCCATAGAACCGATCGCCAAGATCAAGAAACCGCAAGCGGCGATCATCATACCCAATCCGATCTTACGAGGAGCGGACGGCTCTTTCTTCTTATTAGCCAGATAACCAAAGATCGCCAACGATACCGGAGTCAATACAACCACGAAGAACGGGTTAAATTGCTGGAAGGTCTGCGGAAGGATCGTTACGGTTTCCGGCAGAGCCATATATTTGATACCTAGAGCGGCTAATGCGCCCACGGTCACGATGCTGGCGATCGTCTTACCTTTGCTCGTTGTGGATTGTGCGATAGCGAATCCTCCATACACGGCGATAACCAATAATGTTAAGTTAATCACATCAAAGCCGATACGATCCAGTCCGGTCACTTGGTTGGCCGTATAGTCGCGAGCAAAGAACGTCATTGTCAGACCATTTTGATGGAAAGCCATCCAGAAGAACAATACCACGGCGAATACCAGCAGCAAGGCGGTGATACGTTGTTTCGTCTCGGCAGGTGACAATTCCTCTTGCGGAGCGTGGGAAGCCTGTGCTTGTTTGGTATTGACATCCGCATGCTTAAAGGTAGAGCGGAATCCCATATAGATAGCCATCGATATGATCAATGAGATACAAGCTACGCCGAATCCATAGTTGTATGCCTCGGACAACTTCTCGATATACGTGGAACAGAACGTAGCCATATCGCCAGTGAAACCTTGTGCGCTTTGCAGAGCGGCGAGTGCCTCTTTGTTCTCTGCGGAGATTGTTCCGTTTAAGAATTGGTGAGCGAGTGCCGGAATTTGTGACTCGTAGAAAAGGTTATACTTACCCAACATCCAGTCTGTCATTTTAGTGGCAGCCGTAGGTGCGTACATGGCACCGATATTGATCGCCATATAAAACAAACTAAAGGCTTGGTCACGTTTACTTCTATATTCCGGGGCATCATAAAGATTACCTACCATCACTTGTAAGTTACCTTTAAATAATCCGGTACCGCAAGCGATTAGCGCTAGCGAGCCGAACATCATGATTTTTCCCGAGGCGGCATCTGTTGGGATGGCTAATAAAAGATAACCGACAAACATGATGATGATACCCGAGGTAACCATCTTTCCATAACCGAACTTATCGGCCATCATACCGCCAATCAATGGCATAAAATACACGAACGCTAAGAAGCTAGCGAAAATCGTTGATGTCTCAGCGGCCGTATAGCCGAATTTCGCTTGCAAGAATAATGTGAAAATCGCAAGCATCGTGTAATAACCGAAGCGTTCGCCCGTGTTTGCGAGTGCTAGGGCATAGAGACCTTTAGGTTGTCCTTGTAACATGTGTTTTAGATAATATTAGTTTATACTTATTGAATAATTTGCTTTATGGCGCCGGTTTCCGGATAGAAAAGAACCTTGACAGGGGCTTTCTTATCCTCAAACATAACAGGGGCTAATCCTTCCCGTGTTCCGAATTGAGTGATTTGGGCCTCTCCTTTGTAGAGTGTTTTTTTGTTCATTAGTATTTCTATGCTGGCTTTTCCCGGAACATTGTAGACGATTCCTTTCAATGATTTGTCTTTCTTCTCGGCTTCCTTGGCATCAAGGATCGGAGCTCTTTCTGTCGCTTTCAAGTTCATATAGACAGGGGTACCGCCCAAATCGTCAGCGTCTACGATACCTAGCTGCTTGGAGAAACGGAACAATACTTCTTTGTCTAGGTTGTCGTGAGGGATAATGCTTACCTCATAATGCTCGGTTTCTTTGGTCAAGATTCCGGTGAATAGGTTTGTTAATGCTTTTTCTTGCTCCTCCAATTGCTGGATCACCAGTTTCATGGCTTCACCATCGGGGGGTAAATTATCCGCCTCGCCGGTCAAGATGTTCAAACGGCTTTCCCGGATACGGTAAATTTGTTTAGCGGCCACCTCCGCTTGTTTGGCGGTGGAGCCTGCCATTAGTAATTCCTCCGAGAAAACGGAAGCGTCTGTCACTTTTTGCTGAGGACCTTTATTTTTCTTTACAGCATCTAGCTCGGATTCAACAGGCGTATATTCTGCGTTTATCGAGCATAATAATCCATCTTCGGTAAGATAAGCGTAAGGGGCGACCGTACCTTGCTTGAATTCTACGATATAGGTATTATCCGCATCGGGTAATCCCCGGTTGATCAGACTGATTTTTCCGAGATCGAAATAAACCTTGTCTTCCGTGACTGCATCCTTTACGCCTAGATACTTCTCTGCATATTGGTAGTAAGGCCCGGCTTTACAAGTTACTTTCGTCACTTCGGCGTCTACGACTAGCGAGGTCTTGGGCAACGAGTAGGTGATTCCGAAATTATTTGCTTTTACGGCGTTCTTTTTTACCACCTTGGTTTGTGCCATAAGCGGCATTCCGAGGAGTAAACTAGCTATAATGATTATATTCTTCATATCCCAGTTTATTTTAATTCTGTAATATTATTGCGCAAAACTAGGAAATATTTTGCTTAAAACCAATTGGAAGCATTCTTATTGCATGAAAATCCCGGACAACGTTAAGAATTTCTAGATTCGTATTGTTCGGGATTCTGAGGATGTCCGGGGAGAAAGCTTAAAATAGCACGTCTATATAGATCGGCAGGTGATCGGACGACTGGATATCGATCACTTGGTCGTTGATAATCCTAAATTCATGCTTTAGGTCGCCGAAGATATAATCTAAACGCAAGCGGGGATGATCCGAGGGGTAGGTCTCTAACGTAGGGTCGGATAAGAGCCTCCACGTTTGTTTCATCGCCTTGAATTCTTTAGAGTCTGGCTCCATGTTGAAGTCTCCGGTGATCAGGATTGGTTTGTTTTCTCTTTTCATCGTCTCATTGATGAGTCGTATAGAGGCCAGGCGAGAGTCTGGGTCGAGCGAGAAATGTGTGTTACACAAGGTATAGTTCGGATATTCGAGACAAAGGAAGGTACGTGGCTCTTCCTTTCCCGGCAGGGGTATGTATTGGTAGCTGCGAGGTTTCTTGCG
The DNA here is from genome assembly GCF_003635485.1 of Parabacteroides sp. AF19-14. Classification (NCBI taxonomy): domain Bacteria; kingdom Pseudomonadati; phylum Bacteroidota; class Bacteroidia; order Bacteroidales; family Tannerellaceae; genus Parabacteroides; species Parabacteroides sp. AF19-14. The sequence goes on from NZ_QTMJ01000003.1 coordinate 296,788, forward strand.
GGAGAGTGCGGCGATTCCGTATAATCCCTTAGAACGTTCTGTGGCGGGTGCGAAGATTGGATACATGCCGGTCAACCGTGCCAATTCTGCATATTGGTTGATCCATCCAGAGCGTTCGCATACACTGTCCACCTCTTGTAGCCCGACATAGTCCGGCTGGACCTTGTTGATCACTTCAGCGATTCGCTTCAAATTGGTCTGTTGGTCCATACCGATCCCGATGCGGATGTTGTAGCTCATGATTCTTAACGATTGTCGTGTCTTGCATAGGCCACTTCCCAAATTTAGGAGGGCGATGGTTAGGAGAAATAAGATTCGTTTCATGGATTTCTAAGGTATTTCGTGAATAGAAACCCCCGCAGACAACAAGAAAGGACTGTCTGCGGGGGGCTACAGTTATAAAAATTGAAGATTAATAATTATCGTTCTGTGTTAATGCGCCTCCTACATAGTCGATCTCGCTTTGTGGAATCGGGTAGGGGTATGTCTTATCGGTGACGAGTGTCCCGGCACCGGAATACTTGCCCTCATCAGTCTTGCCGAATTTCTGCATCGTAGATACGAAGGTGCCCCAGCGAATTAAGTCGTAGAAGCGTAATCCCTCGCCTGCAAGTTCGATACGGCGTTCGTGGCGAACGGCGGCACGCAGATCATCGGAAGCTTTCACTTTATACTTAGCGTTGAAAGTATCCTCGGTCACTCGATCGCTCTCCTTGAGATTGAACTTACGGTATTTTGCGTAGCTATCTGTCAAGGAGGTTGTCACGAAGGCACGGTAACGTACTTGGTTGATCAGGTCGGCCGCCAGTTGTTTGTCGCCATCCGTCTCGATCAGGCACTCAGCGTACATCAGCAATACATCGGCATAGCGGATGTGATAGTGGGTCCAATCTGTGTTCAATAAATCGTTTAGTGGCCGTCTGGAGAAGTCTGGATACTGCTTGCGGCTGTGTTGCTGTGGGAAATTGTCGTAGCCGGAATAGTCGTGTACCTCTTCGGAACCATCGTTCTTGACGAATATATCGCCGGATGACAATACCGTGTGTACCAAGCGTGGATCGCCTACCTCATATTCGTCTACCAAATCCTTCGTCGGACACTCGCCGCCCCATCCGCCGGCAATACCGCGACCGACATTCATTTGTGGACAAACGCTACCGCCAGTGTAGCTAGGAATGTAAGAGCGCAGGGTGATGAAGACGGACTCTTTTGACATATAGCCCTCTGTAGCGCTATTGAATAGCTTCTCGTAGTCATCTACTAATTCATAGCTTCCGGATTCGACAACTGCCTTCAGGTCTTTCAGAGCCTCTCCGTAGTTGCCGTAGAACATCAATACCCTAGCACGGAAAGCCATGGCGGCCTCTTTGGTGATTCGCCCAATCTCGCTGGTCGGAAGGCTTTTTGCATTAGGTAGATTAGGTTCGGCAATTGCGGTGTTCAGGTCTTTCAGGATAAAGTTCATGACCTCCTCCTTGCTGGATTTCGTGATCGTACTTTTGTCGACGACTTCCATGGGCTTGTCAATTAGTGGAATATTCTGGAAGATTGTAGCTAGGTCGTAGTAATAGAACGCACGCATGAATTGAGCCTCTGCGATCCATCGCTGTTTGGTTTCTGTGCTGACCAAGCCTCCGGCATCATCGATCAATTCTGATTCAGGTGTGATTAGCGACAGGAATACGTTGCAGGCTGAGATCGCTGTTTGGTAGCGATGAGTCCAAAGGTCGGACAAGACTTGATTAGTCGCCATTGGTGTTCCGCGGGCGATTTCCGTGATACGAACGCGGTCTCCTGCATCAGAGCCGCCTTTGGAGCAGTCATCACTCAATTGATCTCCCAAGACAAATTTCATGTCCTGATAGTTCCAGCTATCCTGTAAGGGCTGATAGCAATTGACCAAAAGTTTGTAGCCGGCATCCTTGGTACTCAGATAAGTTACCTCATCCAATGTTCCCAATGGCGGGCGGTCTAGAAAGTCGCTGTTACAGCTTGTCGTAAGGGCACCGACGCATGCGATCGATACAAGTAATTTCCCTATGTTAACTATAGATTTCATAATAATTCATTTTAAGATTATAATTTCAAACTAAGACCGAACATGAATGTACGCGGTTGCGGATAGAATCCCATATCACAGCCTTTGTAAAGAGGCGAGTTATTGATCTCTCCGATCTCAGGATCTAGTCCGGAATAACCGGTGATCGTGAATAAGTTCTGTGCGGCAACAAAGAAACGAAGGTTGTTGATCGTGATCTTCTTAGTCCATTCGGACGGAAGCGTATAACCGATTGTCAGGTTCTTCAAACGAACATAAGAACCGTTTTCCACATACCAATCGGACATTTCCAAGTTCATGCGGCTATCCGCATCGATTGCGAAGTTCTCGTTTGTACTACCTGGTCCGTTCCAGTAGGTTGTTAATATATCTTTCGGAGCATTGTACCAACCGGTACCTGAATAGATGTCATATTTCAATATGTTTAAGATGTCGTTGCCGACTGATCCTTGGAAGAAGGCGGAAATGTCGAATCCTTTCCATTCTGCGCCTAAGGTCAAACCAAAGGTGAAGTCTGGATGAGGATTTCCTGTCATCGTGCGGTCTTCGTCGTCTAGTTTACCATCTTTGTTTAAATCTTGGAACTTTAAGTCGCCCGGCTTTGCGTTTGGCATTACCATTTGACCGTTGTTCTTGTAGTTGTCGATCTCTTCTTGGGTCTGGAAGACACCATCGGTTTTATATCCGTAGAAATAACCGATCGGTTGTCCTGGCTCTGTCATCGTATAGGAGAAGTATCCTAGATGGATGCCTTTACCCGGAATATTCGCTCCACTGCCTAGGCTTTTTACCTTATTTTTATAGGTGGATACGTTTCCGTTGATATGATATTGGAAGTCGTTCCCGATCTTACCGTCGTATCCTAGCGTTACTTCAAAACCTTTATTGCTTACGCTACCGGCATTCATCCACGGCGTGTTGGGGAATCCTAGTGAACTGGGCACGGGTACTTGCACCAACATATCACTTGTCTGACGGTCAAAGTAGTCGAAGGTTGCTCTCAAGGAACCTTGGAAAAAGGCCAAATCCAATCCGAAGTCCAGTTGGCGAGTAGTCTCCCATTTCAGATCCGGATTACCCACCTGCGTACGTCCGGCATACAAGTTCGTCTGATACGGATTACCGAAGAGGTAGTAGCTACCATTTCCGAATGTATTCATATAGGCTCCGGAGGAGATAGTCTGGTTACCGATCTCACCCCAAGCTGCTCTTAACTTACCTTGTGACAGCCACTCAAGGTTATTCATGAAGCTCTCTTCCGAGAAATTCCAACCGGCGGATACGGAGGGGAAGCAACCCCAGCGATTACCATCCGCAAATTTAGAGGATCCATCCCAACGGATATTGGCTGTGATCATATAACGGTTGTCAAAGGAATAAAATACACGACCGAAATAAGAATTCAGCGTACTTGTGGCGTAGTAGCCTGATGCGGCGGGATTCATGGTACCGGCGTTGATGATCTGCTGGTTCGGGTTGTTGTTGACCTGTCCTTCTTTATAGGCGTAGATCTCTTCGTAGCGTTCTTTCTCCGCGGAGGTACCGACCATGGCTGTTACCGCATGTTTGTCGAATTTTTGATTGTAAGTTAGGTAATTGTCGAATACCCAGTAATCTTTATTCGCTACGCTCCGACTGGCGCCCGCATAAGTGGAGTACTCATCTCCATCCAGATAGTAAGAAGGACGGAAAGAGTCGCTTTGGTTACGGACTAAGTCAAGAGCGATACTGGATTTGAAGGTTAAGAAGGGTAACAACTTGACTTCGCCGGAGATATTACTTTTCGTGGCGATCCCGTGCCATTGATTTAATGCGGAGCGGTCTACCTGTCCAACCGTGTTCGGTTTGTTTGAGTAAATCACGCCTGTATAGCGAGACCAAGGATTGGTCGGCTCATAACCACCCATAATCCGGTTTTGCAAGAAATCTGGGATATCCACTAGGTTGTCGCGATATACCGGAGTGATTGGGTCTGCCGCAAGGGTACTGAACACGGTTGCTGTGTAAGAGTTATTCTCATCTAGGTTGCGCCTGGATTCGTACGTGACGTTCACATTTGCGGAGAGGTTCAACCACTTGGTTACCTCAGAGTCTACGTTCAACCGACCGGAGAGGCGTTCATAGTCGGAACCTTTCAAGATTCCTTGTTGATCCATATAGCCGAAGCTAGCACGGTATCTGAGTTTCTTCATACCTCCGGAGAAAGCTAGGTTGTAATTCTGACTGATAGCTTCCTTGGGTTTACGGGTGCTCTCTTTCCACCAATCCGTACCGGATCGTCCTCCGTTTTTCCCTAGGAAAGTAAGGATCTGCTCTCGCTTCTCTGATGTGGCGAAATCATCGATCAAGGCTTTCCCGGATGCGGCGTAAGCCCGGTTCTTATACTCCATGAAACCTTCGGCGTCTAGCATGTCATACGTTTTCACTACATCTTGGAAACCAATGTTCATATCAAACTCGATGTTGCTTCGGTAACTCTCGCCGGAAGCTCCTCGCTTTGTGGATACTAGGATCACACCGTTGGCAGCACGGGCACCATAGATCGCTTGTGCGGAAGCGTCTTTCAATACCTCTATGCTCTCGATATCACGGGCATTTAACCAACCGATATCACCTTGAGGTAGACCATCTACTACATACAACGGATCATTATTATTGATAGTACCGACACCACGGATACGGACATTACCGAGTGAACCTGGGCTACCGGAACTAGATGTTATGGTTACACCGGCTGCTTTTCCTTGCAAGGCGTCGGCGGCGCTGCGAAGCGGTAGGTTCGAGATCTCGTCTCCTTTTACTTGAGAAACAGCTCCGGTTAAATCTCTTTTCTTGAAGGAACCGTAACCAACAACTACTACCTCATCCAACTTTTGAGTATCTTCCGCTAAAGTGACGTTGAGGTTACTTTTATTGCCTACGTTGATACTTTGTTGGAGATAGCCGATGTACGAGAATTCAACGGTAGCATTGGAGGGAACATTCTCTAGAATGTAGTTTCCGTCCATATCGGTCATTGATCCGATTGTCGTACCTTTCACTACAACGTTTACTCCGATCAGAGGCTCCCCATCTTGTCCTACTACTTGTCCGGTTAGCCGTTTGCGATTTTGGTTGGTGGATGGCAACTCCGTATCTTTCATGGTCTTGTTGGTAAGTACTACGTGATTCTTGACGATCTTATACGTAATATCCGTACCTCTAAAGACATTGTTTAATACTTGTTCTATGGATTCTTCATGGATACTGACATCAACCCGTTTATTCAAATTGATTTGATTGTCATTATAAAAGAATTTATATTCACTTTGGTCTTCAATCGCCTTAAAAACTTCAGTGATAGTTCCTTTTGTGATATTTAAGGATATAATTTGTGCTGATGCCGCTACTGTGTACGGCTGGAAAAAGGTTAAGCACAAACCTAAAAATAATGATTTTTTCAGGGTTCTGTAATTAGTTCTACCGGAACCATTGACATTCCCCGATATGAAATATCAGAGATGGATAAACAAGAGGCTGTGGAAGATAATGATCCTTATTCGATACTTAGTATTTTTGAAATAGAACGAATCACGGAAAATACGATAGAGGAATTACCAGATCAATGTAAATCCATTTTTAAATTGAGTCGTATAAATGGACTCAAGAACCAAGAGATCGCAGATAAATTGGATATCTCCGTCCGTACAGTGGAAACACAGATATATAGAGCCCTTAAGATTTTGAAAAGTAGATTGAAAGACTATCTGGTTTCTTGAAAAAATATAATACAAAAATCTATCAATCTTGTAAGTAGCACATCGTTTTGAAGTGTCATACATATAGAATCGAGAAAAAACAATGAAAGAATATATAAAAAATATAATTGCGGAAAGTCTCAAAGACGAAGTAGATGTTGATAGGGAGTGGGAGCGTTTGTTTTCATCCATAGAGAAAAAAACTATTTCCAAAATGAAAACAAGAAGGCTATTCCTTCAATACATGAAATATGCCGCTGCCGTGCTTTTGGGCATAGGTGTTTCGCTATCAACGTTGTATCTTACGAATCAAGAGAACTTATCGACAGTTGGAAATTATAAATTAGTAACGAGCAAAGGAGAGAAGAGCTATTTGCAATTACCGGATGGTACGAGGGTTTGGCTTAACTCTTGTACAACTCTAGAATATGCGGAGAACTACGGCCATTCCAATCGTAGCATTTATTTGGATGGAGAAGCTTATTTTGAAGTCGCAAAGAATAAAGACTTACCATTTGTTGTAAAGGCAAACGGTATCGATGTGAAAGCGATTGGTACGGCCTTTAATGTTTCCGCTTATATGGAAGACTCGCAACTAACCACAACCTTGTTCAATGGCAAGGTCGCCGTACAACCTACGTTGACTAAACAAGAGGTCTTACTTGAGCCTAACCAAGTGGCGGTTTATGATAAAAGTAGAAATAAGATAGAAGTAGTACCTTACGATAAGAAACTATTCGCTCAATGGAGAGGAGGTTTCTTGTCTTTTGAAATGATGTATCTGCAAGATATAACAAAGTTGTTGGAAAGGAACTATAACGTTGTATTTCGTTATGAAAATCAAGGGATAAAAAAATTAAGGTTTAGCGGTAGTTTCCGTAACAACGAAGATTTATCGGAGATTCTCAATGTGATAAAGACGAATACGGGTATTCGCTATCAAATACTGAAAGATACTATAGTAATCAAATAATAAATCATTGAATTATTAATCTTAAAAACAGTCTTGCTTATGAGAAATGGATGATTTTTAGTGTAATACGGATAAAAACGTAACATTGTTAGATCTTATTATTAATCTTAAATTTATTAATTATGGCTAATCAGATAGGGAGTTCCGGTAGAACGAAGGTAATTGAGGCATTCGTTCTGTATAGCCCTGTATAAATAAGCGTTTAAAGACGTGTGAATATCGATGTTCTCACGCTTTTCCCAGAAGCGGAGGAAGACGTTTTGTAAGATGTCTTTTGCGTCTTCCGGGTCGGGGATAAATTTTCGGCAATGTATATAAAGTTGGAGATAAACAGACTTGAACAGGGTATTAAAGGCGGCTATATCTCCTTGTTTGATCAATTCGATTATTTTGTTGTCAGATGCCATTTTATTCCCGTGTATTATTAGAAAGGTGGAGCGTATAGGCAAGGAGAACATTCCTTGGGCCTATACGCTTACTGCCTGTCAATTAATGCTAACCCTATTATAAGATTTCGTTTGCGGTTTTATTGAAATATTGGATACATTCTTTAATATCCGGTACTGAGTTTTCCCAGTTGTATTCATACTCGATAGAGAATACTCCCTTGAAATTCTGGGATTTGAGTTCTTTCAACATTTCCTTTACATCTAGGATGCCTGTGCCCCAGATCACGTCGTGCTGCTCATTCTCTCCTGCTTTTTTCGGGGCGATATCCTTGAAATGCAAAGAGATGATTCGACCTTTGAGTTGCTTTAAGCAATCAATCTGGTTTAGCCCCTCCCGACGCCAATGCCCCACATCTGAACAAGAACCTAGCAAGTGGCTGCGTCCGGAAATGGCTTTCAACAAGTTCTCCGGTTTCCAATACTCGGAAGGCTGCGGGTGATTATGGACGGAGATCTTAATGTTGTATTGCTTGGACAATTTTTCTACCAGGTCCCAATCGCTTAAAGCCGGTTCGCAAGTAATGAACTCTAGGTCCATCGCTTTCGCGAATTTGAACATCTTTTCCCAATCGGACGACTTTTCGGCTACATACACCCCGGTTCCTACGATCTTGATACCTTTGGATGCCGCAAGCTCCTTGATCTCTTTCTGAGTTTGTGCATCGAGGTTAAAATCGAATACTTTATCTCCCCATTTACCACCGAGCTTATGGCCGGGATAAATCTCGATGTATTTCAATCCCAGTTCTTGTGTCTTATCGAGAGCTTCCGTCAAAGGGAACAGGTGGAAACTATAGGATTGCATCCCTAGACGCCATCCGTTCTTCTCGGCCTTCGTTTGCGCTTCGGTTGGAATAGCCAATAGGCAGCAAACGATCGCTATCATTATTTTATAGATATGTCTTATCATATTCGGTTGTTATTAAAAGGTTTATCTTGGCATATCCGGCAGAGAGAAACCGTTGTTATACGTATGCTTGATCCATTCGTTGGCCATCTCTGCGGCGTTAAACTCGGCGAAGCGACGGTCGAAACGCGGATCTCCGTCAATTACCTTGAAATCATCCACCGTGACGATCTTGATCTTATCGTTCGGGGAGATGTTCGTAAACCGCATATTCTCTCCATCCCATTGCAACTCACGATGCAAACCTTGCAGTCCGGAGAGGCGAACGGCCAAGACTCCCATCACGACCATCTCGTTGAACGGACCGGAGAATTGGAAGTTGGATGAGGCTTCCGTACGATTTTCCGGGGATTCCTTACATGCACGGATCCAGTCTTGCTCATGGGCGTTGGTAGACCATATGTCTCCATTGCCACCTTTCACTCTCGGGATCGTCGGTTTGGGCTGGTTGAAATGTTCCATGTCGGAAACCGGTAATAAGGTCGGGTTCATTCCGTAACAGCCTGTCATGATCTTTCCTTTCGTTCCGATGAAGATGATACCGCCGTTCTCGTCGCCCATCATCTGCCCGTCTTTCAATTCTTCCGGACGGGGAGGCATCAAGCCTCCATCGTACCAATAGACTTTTACTTCCGGCATCTTGACATTTCCTTTGGGCGGACGTGCGGGGAATGTATACGTTACGATCTGTGCGTGAGGAGGGGAGTACAGATTACTCAAAGTCGAGCTGCCGATTACGCTGGTCGGATATTTTAAGTCGAGTGCCCAATACAACGGGTCCATGATATGGCAAGCCATATCGCCCAAGGCCCCGGTTCCGAAGTCCCACCATCCACGCCAGTTCCAAGGGGTATAGACCGGATTATAAGGCCGCTTTTGAGCCGGGCCGATCCATAAATCCCAATCCAGTGTCTTCGGGCACTTCGGGGTATCGTTCGGCTTCATCAAGCCTTGGGGCCAGATGGGGCGGTCTGTCCAACAATGTACCTCATATACATCGCCGATTACGCCAGACTGTATCCACTCCGCGATCTGCCGGCACCAGTCGAATGAGTTACCTTGGTTACCCATTTGGGTGGCTACCTTATATTTCTTCGCCAGTTTGGTAAGCAAACGCGATTCGTAAACGGAGTGGGTAAGCGGTTTTTGCGTATAGCAATGCTTGCCTAGCGTGATTGCGTGGGCGGTCACGCCGGCATGTGTATGGTCTGGGGTGGCTACCATAATCGCGTCGATGGACTTACCCATCTCATCGAACATGACACGCCAGTCTTTAAAGCGTTTAGCCTTCGGATAGTCCTTGAAGGTCTTGTCCGCATAGTGCCAATCTACATCGCATAAAGCTACGATATTCTCCGTGTTCATGTTGGCGAGGTTACGACGTCCCATACCGCCGACACCGATACCCGCGATATTCAGTTTGTCACTAGGAGCTGTATAGCCAAAGGATTTACCGAGCACGGAACCCGGAACGATCGTTAGTCCGGCTGCCGCTACGGCTCCGGTCTTGAGGAAACTTCTTCTCGAAATGTTTTTCATAACTATTAAATTTTAAGAAAACGATAATTCTATAATGTTTGTAAATGAAGGTTGCGCCAAAGAACCTTGATGCCGCCACCATCATGTATTTGTAACGCGATACGCCCTTGACCGGCTCCGATCTTTTCATCCCGGATGTTTACCATCTCCTCTCCGTTGAGCCAAGTCTGTACATTATCTCCTTGTACCCGGATACGCATCGTGTTCCACTCTCCTTGTTTTAGGATGTTCTCCTTCTCGTCCGGGATCTGTATCAACCATCCTCGTCCGTAGGATTCGTAGATACCGCCCGTGTCAAAGCCTTTGGGGGCGACTTCCACTTGCCAGCCGTTTACCTTTACATCTTTTTCTTCTACAAAGGAACGAATAAATACGCCAGAATTACCATCCGCTTCCTGTTTAAATTCCACGGAAAGGTCAAAATCGTCGTAATATTCCCGGGTGGCTAGATAGCCGTATTGTTTATCCGGGCCACTTTCGCATATTAATAAACCATCTTTTACATACCATAATTCTGTGCCGTATTTATCCCAGTTCGTAATGTCCTCGCCGTTGAATAAACGAGCCTCTCGTGTCTTGCGGGGAAGTTCCTTGATCTTGATATTACGGAACCATGCGGGATAACCGTGGTCTTGCAAACAAATCAAGCCTTTATGCGCTAATCCGTATTCAGGAGCGTTCGCCCATTTACCGCTGTTCTTACGGGAGAACCAATCATCAGACCATGCATCGAACTCTACGGTTTTGTGCCCGTTCATAAAGTAGGTGACATGTCCGTTGTCAAAAATAATCTTAGAGTTGTTCCATTCGCCGGCCGGATGTACTTTTATCGTGTTGAAGTCCGGTAAATACATCGCGTAATCCACTCCGCAACGTTGCCAATCTTCCAATGGCTCCGCGAAATTGATATCATCAATCAATTGATACTCGGGGCCGGTAACGTAGGGAACCGGGAATTGAGGACGTTCTACCACATGATATAATAAACCGCTATTTCCTCCTTTCGAGATTTTCCAGTCCCACGAAAGCTCAAAATTCTCATAAGCCTTGTCGGTGACGATGTATCCGCTGGCATCGCTACCTTGCCCGTCCGCTTGGATGGTTCCGTTTACAACTTCCCAAGGTCCGGTCAAGGCGGTTCCGTTATAATCCCGCCAGCCATCCAAGGTTTCCCCATCGAATAGAAGTTCCCAACCTTCCGCTTTCTCTTGTTCGGTCAATGTGTTATGCTTCGTGTTATCACAGGCGATTAAACCGAAAGCAGCTGTCATTACGAACGATACGATTGTTATTTTCATGTACGTATAGCTTTATTGTTAATACAAATTTGTCGGTGTTTTATATATGAGACAACTCTGGGGCAAGGGATACGTAAGCTCTTTTTCCTTTTTTATTTATTTTAACGGAAGTGTATGGCAATCGGTCATTTATTAGTCGGCAAACGCAGTAGTACTGACTTTGCCAAGTAATATATACTAACATCGCCAACGCAGTATATCTGATTTGGATACACTAAATACATTATATGATGTAGCCAAATGTTGCTGTAATAGTTATGGTATCAACGACTGAAGCTTTTCTATAAAATGATAGGGATACAACTATACATGTTTAAAAGTTACAATAACTCTACTTTACAGGGCTTTGTCATAAAAGATATCGCTGACAATTATCGAGTGAGTAAGAAAAGGTTGAAATGTGATAGCAAAAGGCGTTGGGGTACCATGAAAATTTACTACCACCATTCTATATGTACACTGTAAGTCCGTATAATATATGGAATAGCGGTAGTAATTGTAACAAACGAGAGTAAAAACGTCCGTTGTTTTTGCTGGATTTATTTGATTTGCTTAAACGCTTTTCCGAGCATATCCGTGATGTCGCTGGCGATCATGCTCTCTTCCGAGCGGAAAGCGGCGGCGAGATCACCGGCTGTGCCGTGCAAGAATACTCCGACTACAGCGGCAGTTTCCGGAGAATAGTCTTGCGCCAATAAGCCGAGGATGATACCCGTCAGCACGTCTCCGCTACCGGCGGTTGCCATGCCCGGATTTCCGCAACTATTGAAATAAATGTTTCCTGCCGGAGAACAAATAGCGGTATAAGCTCCTTTCAATACGATACAAATCTTATGTTCGGCGGCGAAAGATTGCGCTTTCATCAAACGGTCGTATGAGTTCGTGCTTTCACCCGCTATCCGGTCGAACTCCTTCGGATGGGGAGTGAGGATGCTCCGTGGCGGGATCTTATTGAATAAGTCCTTGTTGGATGCCATTATATTAATAGCGTCCGCATCGATAACGACTGGTTTTGTGCTGGATTGCAGGATACGTTCGATCGCTGCTGCGGATTCTAAATGCTGTCCGAGTCCCGGTCCCATACCAACAGCGGAGTAACTACCTATCTCGGGAACCGTAGAGAAATAATCAGGATTTGCGTCTAGACTTAACATCGCTTCCGGGAAAGCGGTCTGGAAGATTGATTCGCCTCGGGTCGGGATATGCACGGTCAATAGTCCGGCTCCACTCCGTAAGCATGCCTTTGCGGATAATAGGGCGGCTCCCATTTTTCCTTTACTTCCGGCGATCAATAAAGCATGTCCGAACGTTCCCTTATGGGCGAAACGTTTGCGAGACTTTAACGAATAGGATATATCTTCTTCCGTAACCAATGAGTAAGGGGAAGCCGTCTCATAAATTGCGTCCGGATGGATTCCGATATCCAGTATTTTCCACTCGCCTACGTATTGCTCATTCTCCGGAAAAAGAAACGCCAGTTTCGGGAAGCCGAATGTCAAGGTTAAGCTGGCCTTGATGATCGCCTCCGAGTCATTCTTACGATTATCTTCCCCGAATAAGCCGGAAGGAATATCGATCGCTACGACTTCCGCCTCGGATTGGTTGATATAATTGACCATAGCGGCGAAACCTCCGGTGAGAGGACGGTTTAATCCCGAACCGAACAAGCCATCGATCACCACGTCTCGGTCGGTTAGCGTCGGCGGCTCAAAGTCACGGAACACTTCCGTAAATTCGATCCGTTCCATGTCGAGCAGACGCTGCTTGTTTTGCTCACACTCTACGGACAGATGCTCCGTCGGGTTGAATAAATACGTCTCTACCCGGTATGATTCCTCGTTCAAAAGGCGGGCGATGGCCAAAGCGTCGGCTCCGTTGTTGCCTTGACCGGCGAAAATCACGATGCGGACCTGCTTGGAGTAGCGCCGGCAAAACTCATGGACGAACGTCGTAGCGGCACGCTCCACTAAGTCGATCGAACTAATTGGCTCGTGTTGAATCGTATATTGGTCGAGCTCCTTTACCTTGTCTGTAGCGAATATCTTAATCATAATTCTAGATGTCTGGGGTTTTATTCTGCTTACAAATGTATAACAAACTTTGGTATGTTGCTACACTTTTTTGTGCATCGCCGAAAAAGTTGTACATTTGTCCCCTCGAAAACCGAAAGATTTATGGACAGAATTCGTCTAAAAGACAAAGAATTTGAACTGTTTATTCCGGAGTCGGATATTCAGGCGGCTATCGCTAAAATGGCCGTTCAGATTAAAGCGGATGTGGAAGGGAAAAATCCTCTATTCGTGGGTGTGCTAAACGGGGCTTTTATGTTTGTCGCCGAGCTGATGCGTGAGCTGGATGTTCCGTATGAGCTGACATTCGCTCGTTATTCCTCGTATCAAGGAACTTCCAGTACGGGCATATTGAATGAGATCATGCCGGTGCAGGCTGATATTCGCGGACGTATGGTGATCTTATTGGAGGATATTATCGATACGGGCTTTACGATGAGCTACGTGATGGAGAAGCTTCGGAGCGAGGGTGCCGCCGATGTAAGATTGGCAACGATGCTTTTCAAGCCGGAATCCTTGAAATGCGAGTTGACTCCGGATTATGTAGGCTTACAGATACCCGCTGATTTTATCGTGGGACATGGTTTGGATTATGATGAGTTGGGCCGCTCATATAAGGATATCTACAAGGTTGTGGAATAAAATAGTATACATTATATATAATAAAGGAACAATAGTATGTTGAACGTGGTTATTTTTGGTGCTCCCGGTTCAGGTAAGGGAACACAAAGTGAGTTGATTATTAAAGAATACGGTTTGGATCATATCTCTACTGGTGACGTATTGCGTGGCGAGATGAAGGCTGAGACTGAACTGGGCAAGATCGCTAAGGATTATATCGAGAAGGGACAATTGGTTCCGGACGAGTTGATCGTTGATATGTTGGCGAATGTATTGGATAGCAAGAAGCCGGCTAAGGGCGTAATCTTCGATGGTTTCCCTCGTACGATCCCTCAAGCGAAAGCCTTGAAGAAGATGTTGAACGAGCGTGGAACAGACGTTTCCGTTATGTTGAACCTTCAAGTAGAGGAAGAGGAGTTGATCAAGCGTTTATTGGAGCGCGGTAAAGTATCCGGACGTTCTGACGATAACTTGGAGACGATCAAATCCAGACTGGATGTTTACCATACTCAAACAGCTCCTTTGGCAGACTACTATGTAGGTGAAGGCAAGCACGTAGCCATCAAAGGGATGGGAACAATCGAGGAAATCTTCGGTCGTATCAAAGAGGCGGTTAATAACGTAAAATAATTGAAATAAACCAATATGGCTGAATCGAACTTTGTAGATTATGTCAAGATCTATTGCCGCTCAGGAAAGGGTGGAAGAGGGTCTTCTCACTTCCGTCGTGAGAAATACATTCCGAAAGGAGGTCCCGACGGGGGCGATGGAGGGAGAGGAGGTCATGTGTATCTCCGTGGTAACCGGAATTACTGGACGCTCCTTCACTTGAAATATGAACGTCATATCATGGCCACCAATGGTGAGAGTGGTAGCGCGAAGCGTAGCTCGGGTAAAGACGGGGAGGATCGAGTAATCGAGGTTCCTTGCGGTACGGTTGTTTACGATGCTGAGACCGGAGAGTTTATTTGCGACGTTACGGAAGATGGTCAGCAAGTGATGTTGCTGAAAGGCGGTCGTGGCGGTCTGGGGAATTTTAACTTCAAGACGGCTACCAATCAAGCGCCCCGTTATTCGCAACCGGGTGAGCCGGCATTGGAACGTACGGTGATTCTTCAGTTGAAATTGCTGGCCGATGTCGGTTTGGTAGGCTTCCCGAATGCGGGTAAATCTACCTTGCTTTCTGTCGTATCCGCCGCTAAACCGAAGATCGCTAATTATCCTTTTACTACGTTGGAGCCTAATTTAGGCATCGTGAGTTATCGCGATAACCGTTCGTTCGTAATGGCCGATATACCGGGTATTATCGAAGGAGCAAGCGAGGGAAAAGGTTTGGGACTTCGTTTCTTACGTCATATCGAACGTAATTCATTGTTATTGTTCATGGTTCCCGCTGAGGCAGACGATATCAAGAAAGAATATGAGATCTTGCATAATGAGTTAGTGAAGTATAATCCGGAATTGCTGGATAAACGTCGTGTACTGGCGATCACCAAGAGCGATATGCTGGATGAGGAATTGATCGAGGCTTTGTCGCAAGACTTGCCGGAGGGAATTCCGTATGTCTTTATATCTTCTATCACGGGACTGGGTATTGTCGAGTTGAAAGACCTTTTATGGAAAGAGCTGAATAAGGAGAATTTCCATGAGGCTGAGCGAATTGTCCATAAGAATATAGATGTAAGCACGTTGGAATTTGAGGACGACAACGAATACATCTTCCCCGTGGATGAGGACGAGGATGACCCGGATGAGGTATACGAGGAATACTGGGACGATGATGAAGATGAAGATACAAGAAAATAAGCAAATAGAGGTGTCGCGGTTCTCCGGGTTAAGCGGATACCGCGACATTTCTCATTTTACGACAACACGTCATGGCGGCGTGAGTACGGGAACGTACGCTTCGATGAATCCGGGCGTTTATACCGAGGATGATCCGGGCTTCATCCGGAAGAACTTGGAACTTCTTTCGGATGCGGTCGGGATTTCCCTAGAGAATATGGTTATACCTCATCAGACCCATGAGGATCGAGTATTGGCGATCGACGCGTCTTTCCTTTCGCTGAATGATAAAGAGCGAAAGCTACGTTTGGAAGGCGTGGACGCTTTGGTGACGAATGTTCCGGATGTATGTGTAGCCGTATCTACGGCGGATTGTGTCCCTGTCTTGTTATATGCGCCGGATCGTAAAGTGGTAGCTGCCGTCCATGCGGGTTGGCGGGGTACGGTTTTACACATAGCTCGTAAGGCGGCAAGCTTGATGATCGAGGCATACGATTGCGATCCTACTCAATTGGTTGCCGGAATAGGTCCCTCTATCAGTCAAGCGGCATTTGAGGTGGGAGAGGAAGTCGTAAAAGCTTTTCAAATGGCGGGCTTCCCAATGGAGCGGATTCTTCGACGTAATGCGGAGACTCAAAAAGCGCATATCGATCTATGGGAAACCAACCGTTTACAATTGTTAGAGGCAGGATTGCTCTCCGGGCATATAGAGATCGCTGGCATCTGTACTTATATTCGGTATGAGGATTATTTCTCCGCTCGTCGCCTCAGTGTCAAAAGCGGCCGGATCCTTACCGGGATATGCTTGAAAAAATCTTAGTTATATTGGCTCAAACTTATAATAGACATGATTTCAATCACTCTTTCATCTGAGATATCGGAGGCTTGCCCCGATCTTCACGTGTTGGCTATCGCCTGCCAAGTAAAGAACACGGAGCCCGATGAACGACTTTGGGAAGAAATAACCCGTGTTGAGGAGGACATCCGTTCTACCTGTAAGATAGAGGATATTAATAAGTGGACTCCTATTTTCGCTACCCGTCAGGCTTATAAACGTCTGGGGAAAGACCCGAATCGGTATCGCCCTTCCGCCGAGGCGTTAAGACGGCGGATACTTCGCGGGCTTCCTTTATATAAGATAGATACCTTGGTGGATATCGTCAATCTGGTTTCTATCCGTAGCGGTTATTCTATCGGAGGATTTGACGCGGATAAGATTGTAGGCGGATTGGAACTAGGTGTCGGAAAAGAGGGGGAAATTTATCACGGTATCGGACGTGGTGAATTGAATATCGCCGGTCTTCCAGTCTACAGGGATGGAGTAGCGGGTGTCGGAACGCCTACCAGCGATGAGGAACGTACCAAGATTGAAATGTCGACCACTTCATTGTTAATGATTCTGAATGGTTATTCCGGTAAGGAGGGCTTATTGGAAGCGGGTGGTTACTCGGTTGACTTATTAAAAAGATATGTCTCAGCGGTAAACGTGGAAGCGGAACTGATATGCCGAGAAAACAGAGGAAAAATAACGTTATAACCGTGTTAATATTGTTTACAAAGCGAAAAATGTCCATCTTTTATGCTAAAAAACATCTATAATCTTTTGTTTTAATCATTTAATCTATAAATTTGTCCCCAGTAATCAAATGTTATCATAAAATGATTGAATTAATTGGTACAAACGCCGGCCTTGTATGGAACGTTTTAAATGAAGGCGGTAAAATGAGTTTTAAGGCAGTGAAGAAAGCCACGAAGATTAAAGCGGAAAAAGATATGTACGCCGCTTTTGGTTGGTTGGCGAAAGAAGGTAAATTAGCTTTCGAGGAGATTGAAGGTGAAATGTATGTTTCTTTAGTGTAAACAAGAGGAACGTTTACAAGAATTAGGGAGGGCTGTTCGATTTTTTTGGACGGCCTTTTTATTTGTCCATACGTTTTCTGTCAAAATAATTAAGTCTACAGTTGGTTAATTCAATTCAAAAACTTACTTTTGTGTAGAATTTGGTGTGAAATGACCGAAGATCATAAGAGATTGTTAGCTGTATTTGAGGTTAGAGTTCGTGATTTGATGGCGTTATGCGATCAGCAGAAACGTAGAATTGACGAACTTACAGCTGCTTTGAGCCTTAAAGACGAGGAGTTGCGGCAGGCGAAGGATATGATTGAAGGATTGAATGCCAAATGTGATAACATGCTGACGGCGCGAATTGTTTCCACGAACGAGGAAGATATGAAGAACGCCCGGATGCGGTTATCAAAATTAGTGCGGGAAGTAGACAAGTGCATCGCACTTTTAAATGAATAGAAGCGATGGACGAAGAATTTCTTATAAATATAGTGATAGCCGGAAAGAAATATCCGCTTACGATCAAACGTCATGAGGAAGAGTTGGCACGTGCCGCCGCTGATCAGATCAACAGCAAGATTCTTCAATACAGGCAGCATTTCGCGGTCGAGGTGGATACGAAAGATTTGTTAGCCATGGTGGCTTTTCAACTCTCGATGCATAATCTGGAGTTGGAAAAACGGAATGATACAAATCCTTTTACGGATAAGATACAGGAGCTTACAACCGAGTTGGAAGGATATCTGAAGAAATAACATACATATTGTAAGAAGAGAGTTTCCGCACTGCTTTGCACGGTGAGACCGTGTGATGGTAGTGCTTTTTTTGTATATAAATAAATGAATCTTAAATTATTAGTTAAATGGTTGGAATGTATATAATCATACCGATAGTAACCTTCATCATTGGTGGGTTGCTTGCGTGGCTGGGCATGCGTTTCCTTCTGAAGTCGAAGTACGACTCCGTGCTTCAAGAGGCGGAGAAGGAGGCCGAGGTGATAAAGAAGAACAAGATGCTGGAAGTAAAGGAGAAGTTTCTTCATTTGAAAGCGGACTTGGAAAAACAGGTATCACAGCGTAACGCTAAGATCCAGTCTGTCGAGACTAAATTGAAACAAAGAGAACTGACGATGAATCAACGTCAGGAAGAGTTACAGCGTAGGAATAACGAGGTAGAGGCTGTAAAGGAGAATTTATCTTCTCAGTTGGAGTTGGTGGAGAAGAAGAAGCAAGATTTGGATAAACTTCATCAGAAGGAAGTGGAGCATTTGGAAGCTATCTCCGGGTTGTCCGCCGAGGAAGCCAAAGAGCGTTTGATCGAGTCCTTAAAGGATGAGGCAAAGACGCAAGCCGCTTCTTACATCAACGAGATCGTCGAGGAGGCGAAGATGACCGCTAATAAGGAGGCGAAGAAGATCGTGATCCAGTCTATCCAACGGGTAGCGACGGAGACGGCTATCGAGAACTCTATTACCGTGTTCCATATTGAATCGGACGAGATCAAAGGACGTATCATCGGTCGTGAGGGACGTAATATCCGTGCTTTGGAGGCCGCTACCGGTATTGAGATCGTGGTGGATGATACGCCTGAGGCTATCGTTCTTTCTGGATTCGACCCGGTTCGTCGTGAGATCGCTCGTTTGGCTTTGCATCAATTGGTGCAGGACGGACGTATCCATCCGGCTCGTATCGAGGAGGTGGTAACGAAGGTGAAGAAGCAAGTGGAAGACGAGGTCGTAGAGACCGGTAAGCGTACTGTGATCGATTTGGGAGTGCACGGTTTGCATCCGGAATTAATCCGTATGATCGGTAAGATGAAGTATCGCTCTTCTTATGGACAGAACTTATTGCAGCATGCTCGTGAGACGGCCAACCTTTGTGCCGTGATGGCTTCTGAATTGGGCTTGAACCCGAAGAAAGCGAAACGTGCCGGATTGTTGCATGATATAGGTAAAGTGCCCGATGATGAGCCGGAATTGCCGCACGCTATCTTGGGTATGAAGCTTTGCGAGAAATATAAGGAGAAACCAGATATTTGCAACGCCGTAGGCGCTCACCACGATGAGGTGGAGATGCAGACGCTGTTGGCTCCGATCGTACAGGTTTGCGACGCGATTTCAGGTGCTCGTCCGGGCGCACGTCGTGAGATCGTAGAGGCTTATATCAAGCGTTTGAATGATTTGGAACAATTGGCTTTATCGTATCCGGGTGTTGTCAAGACTTACGCTATCCAAGCGGGTAGAGAGTTGCGCGTAATCGTTGGCGCTGATAAGATTGACGATAAGGACACCGAGAACTTGTCCGCTGAGATCGCTAAGAAGATTCAGGATGAGATGACTTATCCGGGACAGGTTAAGATCACGGTGATCCGTGAGACTCGTGCGGTAAGCTACGCTAAGTAAGAATATATTTAATATAAATAAAAAAGGCCGGCTTGTGTAAGTCGGCCTTTTTTATATCTGTCGTTATCGATTTCCCAGATCGTCGTATAAAGTTTGTAATAGGACTTTTCCTTTCTCCAAGCGGGTCTCGTTTCCGCTTTCAGGTTCTTCTACTAAAATCTTGTTCCCTTCATTGTCGTATACGGAAACACCGGATTCGTCTATAAAGCCAAATCCATTATTGAATGTATAAAAGGCGTAATGCGGGACGCAAGGATTCAATATATCTTTGCTGAATGAGAACTCATCCGTGGGGAGACCCATCTGATTTAATAAGGTGGCTGCCAAATCGGTCTGGTTCGCGTACGTATCGATCACTTTAGGTTCAGCGATCGCTCCGCCTAGCCATAGCATAGGTATGTGGAAACGCAAAGGTCCGTACTCCTGCATGTTTTCAGGGTAACGGTATCCGTGGTCGGAGACAAAGATGACTACCGTATTTTTCCATGCCGGCAGTTCCTTGAACGTATCAATGAAATTGCCGATACAGCTGTCCGTAAACGCGACGGAGTTTAGATAAGGATGCTCCAAATGGTGAAACGGGACCTCGAATGGCTCATGGCTACTTAATGTCAGGAATGTACTTAACCAAGGTTTGCCGTCGACTGGTCTTTGCTTGATATCCTCGTAAAGATGCGAGAACGTGATATCGTCGTTTGCTCCCCATTTACTCAGACGGCTGCTCAAGGGAAAATCACGGTCTGCCGTTATCTTGCTGTAGCCGGAACTATAGAAATAACTTTGCATATTCGTGAAATTGATATCACCTCCATAGAGCATATCCGCCGTATATCCTTCTTTGTTAAGACTCTTTGCGATAGATGGAAGGGTCTGGCTTTTCACCGGATACTTCATGATGGAGGTGGTGGGTTGGGCTAAATAGCCGTTCAATACGGAGACTAAGCCTCGGTCGGTACGGAACGAGTTGGCATATAGGTTCGTGAATAATACACCTTCTTTGCTCAGCCGATTCAAGTTCGGCGTAATTCCCGGCTCACCAC
Organism: Parabacteroides sp. AF19-14; assembly: GCF_003635485.1. Lineage (NCBI taxonomy): Bacteria > Pseudomonadati > Bacteroidota > Bacteroidia > Bacteroidales > Tannerellaceae > Parabacteroides > Parabacteroides sp. AF19-14. The sequence goes on from NZ_QTMJ01000003.1 coordinate 317,511, forward strand.
CAACAGCCTCGATAGCATTTGCCGTGAAACTCTCCATGATGATAATGAGAATATTGGGACGAGTCGTTGTCAATAGCTTGACAGGCTCTGTAGGTATGGAATCTCCCGGGCATAAGGAGTCTTGGGCTTGAATGAGCGTATCGAATAAGGCTTTCCGCTTTTCCTCCGGGTAGAAATCGAATTGTGAGGCAAAATCCTGTTGCTTACTCAATGAGGCTATCAAACTGAAACACGGGTTGATCGCCGAATGATTCAAGAACTGGTTCTGGCTGAAATAAACCATGCCGACATTTGCCGTAGACGTAGTTACGCCTCCCCGGATCGGAATAAACAATATTCCCCCTGCTAAGAGGATGGCGAAAGTACTTCCCAATTGTTCCAATCCCGTAGGTGGAAAGCTAGGCTTTACTGGCGCGAACCGGAGGATGAAGGTGAACCAAGCATAGATACCTAGCGCATATGCCACGAATACCAATAATTGGATAAAGAACATTCCCAGCGGAACGCTCGCCATCGCATCGGCGGGCGATTGTAGGTAGAAGAATAAGGTAGCGTCCAACCTGAATCCCCAAAAGCTATATAAAGCCACATCTACGGAGAAGATCGCGGATACCAGAATTCCCATGATCAAGAAGTTCCCTTTCAATACCTTCTTTAGCCAAACGCCCGGAATCCAAACTGATACTAAAGTCAATAGGAGAGGGATGGCCGTAAGGTATCCCGCTATCGTACAATCCAGCTTCAGCCCATGAAGCATAACCTGTAGGAAGTCCGTGAAGGTACAAGCCTCGGACAACGCATGCTGATAAAACATAAATACCGGTTTTTGAATAACAAAAACCGGTAGCCATGCGATAAAAACGATTAGTATGAATAATAATCTTTTTTTCATTTCGAATATAGCTTTTCCCGTAACTCAGCGATAGCCGGATCTGTGATGTAATCATCGTAATCCATCATCTTATCGATGATACCGTTAGGAGTCAGCTCGATGATACGGTTCGCCACGGTTTGTATGAACTCGTGGTCATGGCTGGAGAACAGGATATTTCCCTTGAATGTCTTCAATGTATTATTGAAGGCTTGGATGGATTCCAAGTCCAAGTGGTTGGTCGGAGTATCCAAGATCAAGCAGTTGGCGTCGGTGAGCATCATACGTGAGATCATACAACGCATCTTCTCACCTCCGGAAAGTACGCTTACCTTTTTCATGAGCTCCTCGCCCGAGAACAACATACGTCCGAGGAAGCCTTTCAAGAATACCTCGTTAGTATCCGGCGAGAACTGGCATAACCAATCGAGCAGGTTGATATCTGTATTGAAATATTTGGAGTTATCGAGAGGAAGATAAGAGGTCGTGATCGTCTGTCCCCACTGATACGTACCGGCATCCGCTTTCTCCTCACCGTTGATGATCTGGAACAAGGCGGTCATGGCACGAGGGTCGTGACTGATAAATACGATCTTGTCATCCTTCTCCACGAAGAAGTTCAAGTCCTTGAACAATACCTGTCCGTCGATACTCTTCGACAATCCTTTCACCTCAAGGATCTGGTTGCCCGGTTCGCGGTTAGGCGTGAACAAGATTCCCGGATAGCGGCGTGAGGACGGTTTGATCTCCTCGATATTCAGCTTCTCCAACATCTTCTTGCGACTGGTGGTCTGCTTGGACTTCGCTACGTTGGCGCTGAAACGGCGGATAAATTCTTCCAACTCTTTCTTCTTCTCCTCGGCTTTCTTATTCTGGTTCTGCTGTTGACGAAGGGCTAACTGGCTAGACTCGTACCAGAAGCTATAGTTTCCGGCGAATAATTGTAATTTACCGAAGTCGATATCCACGGTATGCGTACAAACGGAGTCGAGGAAGTGACGGTCGTGGCTAACAACCAATACGGTATGCTCGAAATTAGAGAGATAATTCTCCAACCAAGAAACCGTCTCAAGGTCCAAGTCGTTCGTCGGCTCATCCAATAATAGGTTATCGGGCTGTCCGAACAAGGCACGGGCCAATAAGACACGTACTTTCTGCTTACCGCTCAAGTCCTTCATATACATATAATGCAAATCCTCCTTGATGCCTAGTCCGCTCAATAGGTTGGCGGCGTCGCTCTCTGCGTTCCAGCCTTCCATCTCGGCGAATTTCTCTTCCAGTTCCGATACGCGGATACCGTCGGCGTCGCTGAAATCAGGCTTCTCGTAAAGGGCGTTTTTCTCGCTCATCACCTCCCACAAGGTCGTATGTCCCATCAATACGGTATCCATAACTGTATATTCATCGAACGCGAAGTGATCTTGGCTCAATACGGAAAGGCGTTCGCCCGGTCCTAGGTTAACGCTACCTCTGGTAGGGTCTAATTGCTTGCTGATTACACGGAGAAACGTAGATTTTCCGGCCCCGTTAGCACCGATAATACCGTAGCAATTGCCCGGTGTAAACTTCATGTTCACATCCTGAAAAAGGATGCGTTTTCCAAACTGTACGTCCAGATTGTTAACTGTTATCATATTTCGTATACCTATTAAATTGCGATTGAGGATGCAAAGGTACGAAAAATATTGTTTATCTTATCATTGGATGTCATACATCCCGCTCGTTCTCTCCCTTTTTTAGGCTAATTATCTTTTGGGCGTTGAGCGGTGAGATAACGCTTTTCCCGGTTTTGGCTTCCAGTCCTCTTTTCTTCCATTCGTCTGTTAGATCTTTCCGTATCTCGATGGATTTCAATCGTTGGTTGATCCAATTATCCGAATAGCCCAATCGTTTATAATCGGCCATGGCTTGCTCGATAGACAATTCCGGGTCTTGCATTTGATCCAAACGTTCCTTCGCTACTTGGGCGATCCATAACTTAAAAGGTTCTGCTTTTGGAGATGGTACTGATTGGATAAGGCGGAAGAGTTGCTCGGTATTGGCTACGTCGGTTAAATATTTCTTGCCATCAGCGGCCTGCATTTTCAGTTGACTACAATTTGTAGTCAACTCGCTACCTTCTCTTTTCAATCTGGTTTTTAATACACTCCAGTATTTTCGAGGGTTGGGGCTATCTGTTAAAATAGATATAACATCAACGATCGAGAAATACCATTCCTCTTGTTCGTCATCCCATATGGCGCGAACTTTTCTTTCTTCGAATAAGCGGATAGATTCTTTTTGTGTCATTTGTAGTTGCTTTGAGTAGTTATAGACAAAGGTAAATGAGAATTTAGTATATCCATAGTTTAATAGTTTGATTAAAAGTTTATTTATCGCAAAGTAAGTATATTAATCTCATTTAAGCAAACGATACGCGGTTTAAATGAGAAGGTACGAAAAATATTGCTTATCTTTGCATTATACATTAATATCCAATTGTGTAATGAATAAACAATCTGTCATATCTCTTCTTCGGAAAGCAAAGCAGCCTTTGTCGCAGAGTTGCGGTGTAAAGCAGTTGGGGCTTTTTGGCTCTACTGTTCGTGAGAGCAATACGGAAAGTAGTGATGTGGATATATTGATCGACTTTGAGGATGATAAAGAGACTTATTCCAATTTCCTTTTGGCTTGTGAGATATTAGAGAAGCTTTTTGACAGATTGAAAGTGGACATAGTCACCCTTAAAGGGTTAAGCCCTTTTATTGGCCAGCAGATATTAAAGGAGGTAGAATATGTGTAAGACCCCTATCGCTTATTTGCTGCATATATTGGAGGAATGTAACTACATCCTTTCTGTAGTTACGGATGATCTGCCTATGTATCAATTTCTTTCGGATGAAACGTTAAAGAGGGCGGTTTGCCGTAGTTTGGAGATTGTCGGTGAAGCGACTAAGAAAATTCCCGCAGATGTTAAATATCAATGGAGTGACATTCAATGGAAACATATGGCTGGAATGAGAGATCGGTTGATTCATGACTATATGGGTGTTAATTATCTGATTGTTTGGGATGTGGCAAAGAATATTATTCCAAAATTGCAACCTCAAATAGAAGCGGTGATAGAGAAAGAACAGAGTCGTTGAGAGAGTTGTTGTGTTAGATATGTTTAGAAACCCTGCTATTTCGTAGGTGCTTATCTAGCATGGAACAGTTTTATGTCGTATATTTGCGGCGAATATAAAAACGAAATAATAAGAAACAGAGAGTAAACGATAGAGATATAAGAGATTGACATATTAGTATTTGCTATTTATTTCTTAATGTAGTAAAACGACCAAATAATAAAGCTCAAGAAGAAATAAGTTCGTTAGCGAGTACACCCAAACGGGGTGTGTTCCTAGTGCTTATTTGGTTTGGGCTTGGGTGCTTGGTCGTACCTTCTACGTTCTGAATAAGTAGGGTTCACACCTTTTTTGTGTCCTTATGCCTCTTATTTATTAACCCCATAATAGTATAGCCTATGATTTAAACCCATTCTTTCCTTATTTCCTTAATTTATGCTTCGCCGCATTTCTCCGGAAGAAAAACGACCAATTTTATTCTTAAAGCCCAGAGAAAGGTAAAGGTGGATGCGCCCCCGTTTTATTTTGTTTCGAAATGGGTGCGACACGCTTTTGCATTCTTTTCCCTGTTGGATGGAGATGCAGAGCGTGGCGCACTTTTAGTTTCAAACAATTTAAAAACGAATCTTTTTACGATGACAAATGATGAGTTGCAATCGAAGACGATTGCCTTTTTGCGCTTTCCCTTGATCGTGGGGGTGGTATTGATACATTGCTATTATAAAGAATTGCCGATAGGTGGTGTTAAGGTTCCCGTAATGGATGAATATCCCATTTATAAATTAATAGCGGACCTGTTTTCTCAAGTGCTGGCACGTACTGCCGTACCCCTTTTTTTCTTGATATCCGGTTATCTGTTCTTTTATAAGAGTTCCTTTAGTTGGCCTATGTATGGCTCTAAATTGCGAAAGCGGGCACAAACCTTGCTGTTGCCTTATCTATTTTGGAATGGAGCATTGGTGGGTTTGCACCTCTTGATAGAACTTTTGTTTCCATCTGTGCTTTCCGGTGAGGTTAAACCTGTGCTGGATTACGGATGGTGTGATTGGTGGGATATCTTTTGGGCGAGAGAACCTAGTGAGCCGGGAGGAATGCCGATGCCGATCAACTATCCGTTGTGGTTTATCCGTGATTTGATGGTATTGGTGGTATTCTCGCCATTGGTGTATGCTATGGTACGCTATTTACGGCAATATGCGTTAGCGCTACTTGGCTTTCTTTGGCTCATTTACGATGGGGCCAGTACGCCGGGTTTAAGTCCGAACGCTTGGTTCTTTTTCTCGCTTGGTGCTTTCTATAGCGTGCATCGGCGGAATTTTGTAGTGGAGATGCGTCCTTTATTACGGGGGGCGGCATTGCTTTATGTGGTTTTGGCTTTAGCGGATCTTCTTTCAAAGGAATTAGGATGGAATGTTTATGTGCATAATGTAGGCATTCTTGTGGGCTGTGTCTTTGCGATCTCTCTTTCTGCGTATGGATTGGAAAAGGCTCTTTGGCGGACTAACTCCTTCTTGGAGGGGGCTAGTTTCTTTGTCTTTGCGTCCCATGTAATCGTGCAGATCTTTATATATCGATTGATATTATGGTTCTTCCGGTCTTCTGCGGAATGGGCGATTATTGGGATTTACTTCGGGGTTGCTTTGGGAGCTATTTTGATCTGCTTGGCTTTCTATGCCATGCTTCGGCGCTTCCTACCTAGGCTTCTCTCTGCAATCACGGGAGGCCGATAGCTTTCTGTGGGGTGATGACTTGTCAGTGGGAGGCGCTTTGTTATGACTATTTGGTCAGGATTGGCGTTTTACGCTGACAATGCCTTTTTATAGGCAGGGTGAACTGGAGGGAAAGGAGAGCGAAAAAGGTCGGTTTTTACCGGTTTTCGGGTCTGCGGATAGGCATTGTAAGGTTGTTACGATCCAGTTGTAGGGTGTTTACGGCGGCGTTGTTAGTTGCTTTCGACTGCGAATGCTATTGTTTTCGGAGCGAAACACTATTGTTTTCGAGTGAAAAGTCTATTGTTTTCGAATAAGAAGTCTATTGTTTGTATGTTTGAGGGTGATAAGAGACGGGAATCCTCGCTAGAATAAAAGCTCCAAAAATGATATGTCCTTGAAAGATAACTAATTGCTGATTTTTATTCTCAAATATGGAAACCGACTGTACTCTGGGGCGAAATATTCGATTCTCTGGAGCTTTAGAATACAAAATGTCAGAATGTCAAATTGGGCGATCTTCTATTATTAACAAAGGAAATCTCATTATTTTAGGGCAATGTCATAGGTTGTAGAGACGGGGCGTGCCCCGTCTCCCGTATCATGTGCGATGGATTCATGTTTCTTTGGCTATGGATGAAATTTGGTATGGTTGCCTTGTTTTTATATGAATAATAAGGCTGGATTGGAAATAAATATCTACTTTTGTGCTCTAAAACATTAAAGTAAACGAAAATAGAAAGATGGCTGCAACGAAACGAATGAAACGTGCCTTGGTCTCTGTGTTTCACAAAGACGGGCTGGACGAAATCCTAAAGAAATTGCATAGCGAGGGTGTGAGCTTTGTATCAACAGGTGGTACTCAATCATTTATCGAGTCATTGGGTTTGCCTTGTGATGCGGTAGAGGACTTGACTTCTTATCCGTCTATTTTGGGCGGTCGTGTGAAGACGCTTCATCCGAAGGTATTCGGTGGTATCTTGGCTCGCCGTGAGAACGAGAATGACCAGAAACAATTAGCTGAATATGAGATCCCGGAGATTGACTTGGTTATCGTTGACCTATATCCTTTCGAGGAGACTGTCGCTTCCGGCGCTGAGGAACAAGCAATTATTGAGAAAATAGATATAGGCGGTATCTCTTTGATACGTGCCGCCGCGAAGAACTTCAAGGATGTGGTAATCGTAGCTTCCAAGGCTCAATACCAGCCGTTGATGGATCTTTTGAACGAGAAGGGCGCTGAGACAAGCATCGAGGATCGTAGATGGTTCGCCAAAGAGGCGTTCGCCGTTTCCTCGGGTTACGACTCCGCTATCTTCAATTATTTTGATGGCCGCGAAGGTTCCCATTTCCGTGCTACGGTAGATAGCCCGATGCATTTGCGTTATGGCGAGAATCCTCATCAAGCCGCTAAGTTCTATGGTAAGTTTAACGATATGTTCGATCAAATCCATGGAAAAGAGATTTCTTACAACAACTTATTGGATATCGACGCTGCCGTGAACTTGATCGATGAGTTCGACGAGCTGACGTTCGCTATCTTAAAACATAATAACGCTTGCGGTATCGCTTCCTGCGGTAATGTGGTTGAGGCTTGGAAAGAGGCTTTGGCCGGTGACCCGGTTTCCGCTTTCGGTGGCATCTTGATCACGAATACTACGATTAACAAGGAAGTGGCCGAGGAGATCCATAAGATCTTCTTCGAGGTGATTATCGCCCCGGCTTACGACGCTGACGCGCTGGAGGTACTTCAACAGAAGAAGAACCGTATCATCTTGATCCGTAAGGATTGCAAGACTTGCCCGATGCAGTTCCGTTCTTTATTGAATGGTGTCTTGATGCAGGAGAAGGACTTGAGTATCCAAGGGAAGGCTGATTTGGAGCCTATGACGGATAAGCAGCCGACAGCCTCGGAGGTTGAGGACCTGTTGTTCGCCAACAAGATCGTGAAGAACAGCAAGTCCAATGCGATCACTTTGGTGAAGAACAAGCAGCTTTGCGCCAGCGGTATCGGGCAGACCTCTCGTGTGGACTCTTTGAGACAAGCCATAGAGAAGGCTAAATCATTCGGCTTCGACTTGAATGGCGCCGTGATGGCTTCCGACGCTTTCTTCCCGTTCCCCGATTGCGTTGAGATCGCAGACCAAGCAGGTATCACGGCCGTAATCCAGCCGGGAGGCTCTATCAATGATAAGTTGTCTGTCGAGTACTGTAACCAACATGGTTTGGCTATGGTGAAGACAGGTGTTCGTCATTTTAAACATTAATAATAAGACTAATGGGATTGTTTTCTTTCACACAAGAAGTTGCCATAGATTTGGGTACCGCTAATACCATTATCACGTGTAATGATAAGATGGTGGTAGACGAACCTTCGGTGATTGCTTTGGATGCTCGCTCGGACAAGGTGCTGGCTGTCGGTAAGGTGGCCCGTGAGATGTACGAGAAGACGCACCCGAATATTCGTACCGTACGACCGCTTCGTGAGGGAGTTATCGCGGATTTCTACGCTGCCGAGCAAATGATTCGCGGCTTTATCAAGATGGCGAGCGGAAGGAAGCGCTGGTTCGCTCCGTCCTTACGTATGGTGATCGGTATCCCTTCAGGTAGTACGGAGGTAGAGATACGTGCCGTGCGAGACTCTGCCGAGCATGCCGGTGGACGTGATGTGTACATGGTTTTTGAGCCGATGGCTGCCGCTATCGGTGTCGGTATAGATGTCTTGGCCCCCGAGGGTAATATGATCGTGGATATAGGCGGTGGTACTACCGAGATCGCTGTCATATCCTTAGGTGGTATCGTGTCGAATAAATCAATCCGTATGGCGGGTGACGATTTAACGGCTGATATCGTGGAGTATATGCGTCGCCAACACAACGTGAAGGTGAGTGAGCGTATGGCCGAGCGTATCAAGATCAACGTGGGTTCCGCGCTTACGGTATTGGAAGACGCTCCGGAGGATTACGTGGTTCACGGCCCGAATCAGATGACTGCCTTACCGATGGAGGTACCCGTCTCTTATCAGGAGATCGCCCACTGTCTGGATAAGTCTATCTCGAAGATCGAGGCGGCTATCTTGAGTGCCTTGGAGCAAACCCCTCCCGAGTTATATGCCGATATCGTGAAAAACGGTATCTATTTGGCTGGCGGTGGCGCTATGCTTCGCGGTTTGGATAAGCGCTTGCGGGATAAGATGAATATCCAGTTCCATATCGCCGAGGATCCGTTGCATGCCGTGGCGAAAGGTACGGGAGTCGCTTTGAAGAATATTGAGAAGTTTAATTTCTTAATCCGATAAGAGTAAATAATTGGGAATTGAGAATTGAAAGTTGAAAATTAGCGAGCCGATAGGTCTAGTTCTTTTCAATTTTCAATTCTCAACTTTCAGTTTTCAATTCCTATGCGTAAGTTACTAGAGTTCCTGATCGGGAAGAGGCATTGGTTTTTGTTCATTCTGCTTGAGGCTGTTTCGTTGATGTTGGTCTATCGTAATAACGCGTACCAACGGAATATTATATTCAGCTCAGCGAATGTCGTGACAGGATATATCGCCTCGATCTCCGGATCTGTCACTTCTTATTTGAATCTTCGGGATATCAATAAGGAGTTATTGGAGCGTAACGGACAGTTGGAATTGCAAATGCTGGATCTGCAAGATCAATTAGATGCGCTGGTTGCGGATACGGTTAGTTTTAAGGGATTCGCACCGGATTCGACGGAGCAATTTCCTTATTCGTTTGTCGTGGCGGATGTCGTGAACAACAGTGTTACGCATTTGTCCAATTATATTACCGTGAATAAAGGGAAGCTGGATGGGATCATGCCCGATATGGGAGTTGTCTCGGAACGAGGTGTGGTTGGTATCGTATCGACGGTTTCCGATCATTTCTCCGTGATCATTCCGTTGCTGAATCCTAAGTTCCGGTTGAGTTGTAAGGTATTAGGTAGTAGTTATTTCGGGTCATTAAGCTGGAATGGACGCAATACGCTGTACGCCAACCTCGATGAGTTGCCGCGCCATGTGGAGTTCCAGAAAGGCGATACGATCGTGACGAGCGGTTACTCCGCCGTATTCCCCTCGGGTATTATCGTAGGTACGGTCGCTGATTTCGAGAAACAACACGATGATAATTTCTATTCATTACAGGTTGAGCTGGCTACGGATTTTCAGGCGTTGAACAACGTACGTATCATCAAGAATTTCCGTCAGGCGGAGCAAATAGGTGTAGAACAAGAGGCGAAGAGAAATGATTAATAATTTACTGCGTGGTTTCATATATTTCGTGGTGTTTGTGTTGATTCAGGTCTTGATCTTGAACAACATTCATTTCTTGCGGATCGCTACCCCGTTTCTGTATCTCTATTTCATCATTAAGATGCCAGTCGGTAGCTCACGGACGCAAGTCGTTTTCTTCTCTTTCATAGCCGGGGTGGTTATCGATACGTTCAGCAACACACCGGGTATGCATGCGGCCGCCTGTACATTGGCGGGATTTTGCAGGGAGCCGTTAATCCGTGTATTCATGGGGAAAGATTTGCCGGAAGGTATTTACCCGTCTTATAAGACCTTTGGTTTCGGAGGCTTTTTCCGATATGTGTTATCGTTTGTGTTGATACAACATACGACTCTTTTTGTGATTGAGTCGTTGACTTTATTTGACCCGTTGTTTCTGGTTGTCCGTATCCTCTCGAGCGTGGTGATGACAACCTTATTGATTTGTACGGTAGAAGCATTCAATATAGAGTCTCAGAAAAGTGGAGAATAAGACCAAGTTTGAGTTTGAGAACAGGCGCTATGTCTTAAGTGGGGCGGTGATCCTGTTGGTTATCATCTTTATTATCCGTTTGTTTGTCCTTCAAGTGGTCGACAACGATTATAAAGCTTGGGCGGATAGCAACGCTTTCTTGAAAAAAACCTTATATCCTTCCCGGGGTATGATGTACGATCGTAATGGTAAATTATTGGTCTATAACCAGCCCGCTTACGACGTGATGCTCATCATGCGTGAGATACAGCCTTTCGATACCCTCGATTTCTGCGATGTGCTGGGCATCACGAAAGAGCAATTCCTCAAACGTATAGCGGATATTAAGAACCGGCGGTTAAATCCCGGTTATTCTTCCTATGTACCTCAAGTCTTTATGAATCAGCTTTCCGCACAAGAATATGGCGTGTTGCAGGAGAAGTTATATAAATTTCCCGGGTTCTATATCCAGAATCGTACGATCCGCCAATACGAGTATCCCAATGCCGCTCTTGTGCTGGGAAATATCGGTGAGGTAAACCGGAAAGATATAGAGAATGACGCTTATTATACACAAGGCGATTACTCCGGCAGGACCGGGATCGAGCAATCGTACGAGGAATATTTGCGGGGCGTGAAAGGGGTGGAGATCCTGTTGCGTGACGCTCACGGACGTATCAAGGGACGATACGAGGAAGGTCGGCACGACATCCAGCCGGAGTCCGGCAAGAACTTGAAATTATCCTTGGATATGGATTTACAGGCCTATGGGGAGAAATTAATGCAGAATAAATTAGGGGGTATCGTGATGATAGAGCCGGAGACAGGGGAGGTACTTTGTATGGTTTCCGCTCCTACGTATGATCCGAGTATCTTGATCGGGCGCCAACGGGGAAAGAACTACGTGGCTTTGCAAAAGGACCCGTTGAAACCTCTGTTCAACCGCCCGCTCATGGCGCAATATCCTCCCGGATCTACATTTAAACCAACCCAAGGTTTGATCTTCTTGCAAGAAGGGGTGATTACTCCGGAAACTCAATATACCTGTGCGCATGGATATACCTTCCGGGGAGGTAAGCCGGCTTGTCACGGGCATCCGTCTCCTCTGAATCTGGTCGGGGCGTTGGCGACCTCTTGTAACTCTTTTTTCCCTTGGGGACTGCATGATATGATCGACAGCCGGAAGCGATATCCGTCGGTACAGGAGGCTTTTGAGGTTTGGAAGAACCACATGGTCTCAATGGGATATGGCTATAAGCTGGGAATCGATCTTCCGGGGGAGAAGCGAGGGTTCATTCCGAATAGTAAGTTCTACGATAAGGTGTACCGGGGACGTTGGAATTCCAGTACGGTTATCTCGATCGCTATCGGTCAGGGTGAGATATTGGCTACGCCTTTGCAAATCTGTAATTTGGCGGCTACTGTCGCTAACCGGGGATATTATATTACTCCGCATGTCGTGAAAGAGATCCAAGACACTCCGCTGGATACGTTATATAGTAAGAGGCATTATACATCGGTGGATACACATTATTATAGTTATATTGCCGAGGGTATGCGAGGGGCTGTTACGGGAACCGCTTATGGTGGAACCTGTCGTGGGGCGGCTTTACCGGATATCGAGGTTTGTGGAAAGACGGGAACGTCGGAGAATCCGCATGGTAAAGACCATTCTATTTTTATGGGATTCGCTCCTTATCAAAAGCCGAAGGTCGCCATTGCCGTGTTTGTGGAAAACGCCGGATTCGGTGCTACCTATGCGGTGCCTATCGGTAAATTGATGTTGGAGAAATATTTGAAAGGAGAAATATCCGAGGCTAACAAGGCGACGGAGGAATATATTATGAATGCCGTAATACTACCGAACAATGCGCTATAGGAAAACGGAAATATGGAAGTCGGTAGACTGGATTACCATTTTGTTGTATTTGATTATGGTAATCGCCGGTTGGTTTAGTATTTGTGGGGCGAGCTACGAGTTTGATAACGTTGGCTTGTTCGACCCGTCGGGCCGTCCGGGGATGCAGATGATTTGGATCGGTACCTCACTCGCCCTTATTTTCGTCATATTGATGCTGGAAAGTGACTTCTTCGATATATTCGCCTATCTGATCTATGCGTGCGTGATCGTATTGTTGATCGCCACTATATTTTTAGCACCTAATATCAAGGGATCGCATTCTTGGCTCGTATTGGGACCTATCCGTTTGCAACCAGCGGAGTTGGCTAAGTTCGCTACCGCTTTGGCCGTGGCGAAGTTTATGAATGGCTATGGCTTTAAGCTAACGACGGTCAAGAATTTCTCAATCACTTTGTTCTTGATCTTCTTGCCGATGGTTTGTATTCTTTTACAGAAAGAGACGGGGTCGGCATTGGTTTACTTGGCATTCTTCCTGATGTTATACCGGGAAGGAATGACTGGATATATTTTGTTGATAGGAGTTTGTGCGGTCGTCTTTTTCGTTACGGGAATGAAATATTCAGAGGTGATGGTGGGTATTACCCCATTGGGTGAATTAATCGTCTCTTGCCTTGTCTTATTAATAACCATGGGATTAGTTGGGAGTGTCCGTAAGGATTATATAAGCGTTAAGATCATGCTTGGGGGAATTGCTTCGACATTCTTGATCGGGTATGTCGTTTCTTTGTTTGTCCCGGTAAACTTCGCTTGGATATCGATAGGCTTGGTAGGAGCCGCGTCAATCTATTTATTCTATTTATCCATTCGAAACTGGGTATGGCATTATGCGTTAATCGCTCTGTTCGCTTTAGGTTCTATCTGTTTCCTATTTTCTGTGGATTATGTGTTTAATGACATATTGGAACCTCACCAACAAATTCGTATTAAAGTCTCTTTAGGCTTGGAGGATGATCCAAGCGGGGCGGGGTATAATGTGAATCAGTCCAAGATCGCTATCGGTTCCGGAGGATTATCCGGAAAAGGATTCTTGAATGGGACGCAGACCAAATTGAAGTATGTGCCGGAACAGGATACGGATTTTATCTTTTGTACGGTAGGCGAGGAGCAAGGCTTTTTGGGAGCCTCTGCCGTATTGATCGTATTCGGACTTTTTATTCTTCGTCTGATTGTATTGGCGGAGCGGCAAGATAATGCTTTCGGGCGAGTCTATGGCTATAGCGTAGCCTCCATATTCTTTTTCCATCTGGCGATTAATGTCGGCATGGTGACGGGATTGACTCCGGTTATCGGCATTCCCTTGCCTTTCTTTAGCTATGGAGGTTCCTCGCTTTGGGGATTTACGATCTTATTGTTTATTTTTCTTCGTTTGGACGCTTCTCGGAAGGAGCGTTAGTGGAAGAAGGTAAGACCCGTAAGCCGATTTCCTGAATGCCCGGAAGTTGGTCGTTACGCATCCCCTGCCGGAAGCTAAAGGTATATTGCCCTTTAACGGGGAAATAGTAAGCAGACCGTATCGGGAAACTGGATTGAAACAGGGAGATCCCGTCCCCATACCATTTCCCAAACTCATCAGCTAACATACATTCGATCGTATCCCTTTTTAAAGGACCTATCGGAAGTTCCTCGCTGCAAAATACCCATAGGTTCTGATACGGATACATATTATTGTTCCGTACTTCCAAGGTTAGGTCGTACGGAACCGATATATCCTCAATCAAGAAAGTGAAATAGTACTCCTTATTCTTCTCCCACGAGGTGTTCTGGATAGCTTGATACTGATCGTATACAGCTTCATTCTCGCAAGAGAAGCATAAGAAGCATGTTACACAGGCGGCAATGAACTTTTTAAGCCTCAGGCTTTGTCTCTGGCCTATTCTCCGTTTTATCAGGTCTGGCCTGTTTGATCGGTTGCTGAGGTTTGTCATTATTCGCAGGCTTGTCATTGTTGGATTGCTTATCGTTATTAGCTCTCGGCCTTTGTTTCGGGCGATTGTTTCGGTTGTTCTCCCGATTCTCCCGACTGTTTTCCCGGCTATTATCTTTGTTATTCTCCCGGTTATTCTCTCTGTCCCGGTTATTCTCACGATTGCTATTCCTATTATTTCCTCCGTTGCGGCGATTATTGCCACCGGCTCCGTTTCCTCCGTTGTTCTTATTCTCAGAAACAGGTGCGTCGGTGTTGGTAACTGCCGTCGCAGTGGTGTTAGCTCCGTTCCCGTTTCCATTGTTCTCGCCATTATTCTTGTTGGCAGGACGTTTTTTCTTTTTCTTTTTAACAGAGTCGAAACGTGTGACGCTTTCTTGCCCAAGAATATCTTGAGCGTCTCGTTTCGGTGGTTGTGGCTTCGTATCCGCCTCTAGAGATATCGGCTTCATGCCTTTCTTATTCATGTTAATGACATCGAAAGCACGGCTTGCCGGAATCGTGATAAGATTAGCCGCAAATGATTTATCCGTAGAATAGGTAATTTCCCGTTTGAAAATATCCGTCTTGAAATGATAGTAATTATTATCTTTGGTCTCCAAGACAATTTCCCGGGAAGGAAGGCGTTTCTGGGCTTCCACATATGTATCTACCTCATAATTGATACAACATTTCAATTTAGCGCATTGTCCGGCCAATTTCTGGGGATTCATGGAAATATCTTGATAACGGGCAGCTCCGGTAGCGACCGATACAAAACTTGTCATCCAACTGGAACAGCAAAGTTCTCTACCGCAAGGGCCGATACCACCGATACGTCCGGCTTCTTGACGAGCACCGATCTGCTTCATCTCGATACGAACACGAAAAGCCTCCGCTAGCACTTTAATTAGTTGACGGAAATCTACACGTTCATCCGCTATATAATAAAAGATCGCCTTATTACCGTCACCTTGATACTCTACATCACCGATTTTCATATTCAATCCTAAATCGGCCGCGATTTGCCGCGAGCGAATCATGGTGGCATGTTCCTTTGCTTTTGCTTCCTCATATTTCTCGATATCGGTCGGTTTTGCCTTTCGGTAAATCCGTTTAGGCTCGGCTTCCGTGCGCACATTGTTCTTCTTCATTTGCAGCAGAACCAATTTACCCGTTAAAGAAACCGTACCGATATCATGACCGGGACTTGCCTCTACGGCTACTATATCACCTTTTTCCAAAGGTATTTTAGCACTATTCAAGTAATACCCTTTGCGGGTATTTTTAAATTGAACCTCTACGAAATCAGTCGAGCCTTCCGCATCGGGTACATCGCACAACCAATCATAGGTATTCAGTTTATTGTTTTGCCTTTTGCTGCAACCTTTGCAGCCCATGTGGCTACTTCCTTTATCTAATATGAAATCCATTTATTTTTAATTTGTAAGAGGGCCATCGACATAACCACCCAATTTATCTAAATATGCAAAAATAGTGATTTATTCCCATTCAAAATCATAGTTATGATTTTTTCAGTTATAAAAAAAGACCCGAAGATAGGTGTTATACCTAACCTTCGGGCCTTTTCTTATATATTTACACGATTAGTCTACCAACCCATGGCTCTTGAATACCTTGTGGATTGTCTCCAAAGCGTAATCTAGTTGCTCTTTCGTGTGGGTAGCCATAAGGGAGAAGCGGATCAGTGTATCCTCGGAAGCAACTGCGGGAGCTACTACCGGGTTTACGAAGATTCCGGCCTCAAATAATTCTTTTACGATAAGGAATGTCAAGTCGTTGTCACGGATAAACAACGGGATGATCGGGGTAGAAGTATGTCCGATCTCACAACCCATGTTACGGAAACCATCCAATGCGTAATGAGTCAAATCCCATAAATGTTGGATACGTTCCGGTTCGCTTAACATGATATCTAATGCCGCGTTCGCTGCGGCAGTAGCGGCAGGCGTATTGCTTGCGCTAAAGATATAGGAACGGGAGTGGTGACGTAAGTAATTGATAACCGGTTCGTCCGATGCGATAAAACCACCGATAGAAGCGAAAGACTTACTGAAAGTTCCCATGATCAAATCAACATCGTTCGTAACGCCGAAGTGATTACAAGTACCGCGGCCATGATCACCGAATACACCGATACCATGAGCCTCGTCAACCATTACACTTGCGTTATATTTCTTTGCGAGAGCTACGATTTCCGGTAATTTAGCGACATCACCTTCCATGCTGAAGACACCGTCGATAACGATAAGTTTCACCTTGTCTGGCTCGCATTTCTGGAGTTGTTTCTCCAAGGAGTCCATATCGTTATGCTTGAATTTCAATTTCGTGGAGAAAGAAAGACGATGTCCTTCGATAATGGATGCATGATCCAACTCATCCCAAAGGATATAGTCCTCACGTCCGGTGATACAGGATACAACACCTAGATTAACTTGGAAACCTGTAGAGTATACGATGGCGTCTTCTTTACCAACAAATTCTGCTAAACGTTTTTCCAACTGGAGGTGTAAGTCCAACGTTCCGTTTAAGAAACGTGAGCCGGCACAACCTGTACCATACTTTTTAATGGCCTCGATCGCTGCTTCTTTTACTTTAGGATGATTGGTTAATCCTAAGTACGCATTAGAACCAAACATCAAGACTTTCTTCCCGCTGATTAGAACTTCCGTGTCCTGATCGCTCTGGATTTCCCTGAAGTAAGGATAGATTCCCATTGCCATGGCTCTTTGAGGAGCGTCGTACTTTGCTAGTTTCTCTTGTAAAAGTTTCATATTATTATAAAAGAGAATGATTTATCTCGCTATTTATTTATTCTAATAAAGAACACAGGTTCGCCGCGTACATAATCCCATGTTTCGGCAAATCCAGCCGCAAAAGTAGTAAAAAAATAACTTATAGTAGTCGAAATGCTTTAAAAGTTTTATAAAAGCATTATTTTTGTCCTCTCAAATAAAAAAGAAGAAGTGAGGATGAGCGAACGGGATATAAAAGTACAAGCTATCATAAACCCTATATCAGGTGTAGGGTCGAAGCGCAAGATACCTAAGATGATCGAAGGGATCTGCTCGAAAAAGAACTGTTCGTTAAACATTTCTTTTACAGAGTATGCAGGCCATGCCAGCGAGTTGACTCGGCAAGCCATAGAGGAAGGAGCTGAATATATTTTGGCGGTAGGCGGTGACGGGACGGTGAATGAGATAGCGAGAGCTATGATCCATTCGAATGCGATCTTAGGTATCATCCCGAAAGGTTCGGGCAATGGCTTAGCTAGAGAATTGCACATACCGATGGACGTGAAAAGAGCTATCGATCTGATCGCGAAAGGGCATGTTACGACGATAGATTGCTGCCGGGCGAACGGACAGGTCTTTTTCTGTACCTGTGGAGTCGGTTTTGATGCCGCCGTCAGCCAGAAATTCGCGAATGAGAAACGGCGCGGCTCTCTTACTTATATAAAGAATACGATAGAGGAGTATCTGAGCTATAAGCCTGAGCCTTATGAATTGGTGGTGGATAATCAGACGATCAAGGAGAAGGCGTTTCTAGTCGCTTGCGCGAATGCTTCGCAATATGGTAATAATGCGTTTATCGCTCCGCACGCGAATATACAGGACGGACGGATGGACGTTACGATCTTATCCCCTTTTATGCCATTGGATATCGCTCCTTTGGCCATTCAATTGTTTACCAAACAGATTGATCGGAATAGTAAGATTAAGACGATGAAAGCCCAGCAAGTCACGATTATTCGCCAACATCCGGGCGTGATGCACTTGGATGGAGAACCGATCATGGCAGATCGCCGTATCGATATTACGGTGGAACCAAAAGCCTTACATGTGCTGACTCCGGAGGTTGTGTCTTTCACCAAGGAGGTACATAATTTATTTGACGAGGTAACTCGCTTCTTCGATAAAAAGCTTCCTTACATTTTCAAGTAAAAGTCTTTAGCTATAGCGGTGAATTCTTCGCTATATCGATGCCGCTCGATTTCTAGGGTCAGATGAGACGACTTGGGCTTTGCTACCGGCGTCGCTGAGAGTTCTATTAATAAACGCTTAGGAGGGGCGTCCGGTATGGGGGAAACGTGGGCTTCTCTCGATGGAGACAAAGACTCTTCTCGAGCGATGTCTATTAAAGACTCCCGTTGCTCGAAGGGAAGCACCAAGGCGATATTTCCTTCGGGTGCCAACAGTTTGCGGCTATCACGCAATAAATCCGGGAGAGATAGAGTATCCGTATGCCGGGCTAGATTACGTTTAGTATCCGGGCATTTCAATGAATCAATAAAATAGGGTGGGTTGGATACGATCAAGTCATATTTGATATTCTCATCCGGCATATATTCGGAGAGCGAGGTTTGATAGACTTGTATCCGGTTGGCGAAAGGCGATTTCGCGATGTTTTCCTGAGCTTGTAAACATGCGTCTGAATCTATATCGATAGCGTCTAAAATCGCGGTGCTACGCTGCGCCAGCATGAGGGCGATCAATCCCGTTCCGGTTCCCACATCCAAAATCCTCTGACATCTCTCTGTGCTAGCCCATGCCCCAAGCAAAACGCCATCCGTTCCGACTTTCATGGCACATTTATCGTGCCATACCGTAAATTTCTTGAATTGAAAATAAGGATTTGCCATATCTCTATCGATTGTATGCCGCGAAATTAGTAAGAATTGAATGAAAAGCTGTAACTTTGGCACGTTTATTGTATTAACATATACAATGATGAATGTATATATGAAAGAAAAGACGAGAGTATTTTGCCAGAATTCGTTTGATGACTTGGATGACAATATTGGTATCGTAATGCCAATTCTTACAGAATGCGATGTAGATGAGGATTTCACAGAAGGAATAGAGAAAGTTGGAGACACTATACCCATTCTTCCGTTAAGGAATATGGTACTCTTTCCGGGTGTTGCCTTGCCGGTGATTATCGGGCGTCCTAAATCGATGCGCCTGATTAAAGAGGCTGTACATAAAAAGAGTTTGATCGGAGTTGTTTGCCAGAAAGAGATGGGTACGGAAGATCCTATCTTAGAGGATTTATATACAACCGGGGTAATCGCTGACATCGTTCGTGTCTTAGAGATGCCGGACGGTAGTACTACTGTTATTCTTCAAGGTAAGAAACGTTTTGAATTGAATGAGTTGACCGAGACAGATCCGTATCTTTCCGGTAAGATCACCGTGTTGGAGGACACGAAGCCGGACAAGACAGACCGCGAGTTCGAGGCTTTGATCTCAACGATCAAGGATTTGACCATCAAGATGCTTGGGGCCGTGGCTGAACCTCCCCGGGATTTGATCTTCTCGATCAAGAATAATAAGAATGTCTTGTATGTGGTCAATTTCTCTTGTAGCAATATACCGAGTGGATCGGCCGAGAAACAGCAATTGTTATTGATCGGGGACTTAAAAGAGCGTGCGTATCGGTTACTTTTTATCTTGAACCGCGAGTATCAGCTGGTGGAGTTGAAAGCTTCCATCCAGATGAAGACGCATGAGGATATCAATCAACAACAAAAAGAATATTTCCTTCAACAGCAGATCAAGACCATTCAAGAGGAATTGGGCGGGAATATCAATGAGTTGGAGATAAAAGAATTACGGGAGAAAGCCAGTCGTAAGAAATGGCCTGCCGAGGTAGCGCAGGTCTTTGAGAAGGAATTGCGAAAATTGGAACGATTGCATCCGCAATCTCCGGATTATTCCGTACAGACGCAATATGTCCAGAATATCGTTAACTTGCCGTGGAACGAGTATAGTAAGGACAATTTCAACTTGTCTCATGCCCAGAAGGTCTTAGATCGTGATCATTATGGTTTGGAGAAGGTGAAAGAGCGTATTATCGAGCATCTGGCCGTATTGAAGCTGAAAGGGGATATGAAATCTCCGATTATCTGTTTGTACGGTCCTCCGGGAGTCGGCAAGACTTCATTGGGGCGTTCCATCGCAGAGGCTTTGCGCCGCAAATATGTACGTGTTTCTTTAGGTGGATTGCACGATGAGGCCGAGATCCGCGGACATCGTCGTACCTATATCGGTGCTATGTGCGGACGTATCATCCAGAATATACAGAAGGCGGGAACATCGAACCCTGTCTTTATCTTAGATGAGATCGATAAGATCACGAATGATTTCAAGGGGGATCCGGCATCCGCTTTATTGGAGGTCTTGGACCCGGAGCAGAATAACGCGTTTCACGATAATTATCTGGATATCGATTACGATTTAAGCAAGGTGATGTTTATCGCTACCGCTAATAATTTGAATACGATTTCCCAGCCATTGCTGGATCGTATGGAACTGATCGAGGTGAGCGGTTATATCATGGAGGAGAAGGTAGAGATCGCAGCGAAGCATCTCGTGCCTAAGCAGATGGATGTACACGGCTTGAAGAAAGGTTCCGTGAAATTCCCCAAGAAAACCTTACAAGTGATCGTTGAAGCCTATACACGCGAGAGCGGTGTCCGGGAATTGGATAAGAAAATCGCTAAAATCATGCGTAAGCTAGCCCGTAAGGTCGCTAGCGACGAGCCTATCCCGACGAGCATTAAGCCGGAGGATTTGTATGAATATCTAGGGGCGGTCGAATATTCCCGCGATAAATATCAAGGGAATGACTATGCCGGCGTGGTTACGGGATTAGCTTGGACGGCTGTTGGTGGTGAGATTCTTTTCGTGGAGTCGAGCTTAAGTAAAGGTAAGGGGTCAAAGCTTACTTTGACCGGGAATCTGGGAGATGTGATGAAAGAGTCTGCCATGTTGGCACTTGAGTATATCCATGCGCATGCGGCTCAGTTTAATATCAACGAGGAGTTGTTCGAGAACTGGAATGTGCATGTCCACGTACCGGAGGGGGCGATCCCGAAAGACGGACCGAGTGCCGGAATAACGATGGTGACTTCTCTTGTCTCCGCCTTTACTCAGCGTAAGGTGAAAAAGAACTTGGCTATGACCGGCGAGATCACGTTGCGTGGGAAAGTGCTTCCCGTAGGTGGTATCAAGGAGAAGATCTTGGCGGCTAAACGTGCCGGGATCAAGGAGTTGATTCTTTGCAAGGAGAATGAGAAGGATATCAATGAGATCAAACCGGAGTATTTGAAAGGCTTGGTGTTCCATTATGTGAGTGATATTCAACAGGTGGTAGATCTTGCGTTGCTGAGAGAAAAGGTGGATAATCCCTTGTTCTGATAACGACTTTTTAGGCATATATAGGTGTGGGCTTATACGTATATACGTGTAGGCCCATATTAATATCGGTGTAAGCCTATACGTATATACGTGTGGGCCTACGCCGATATAGGTGTTTTTAAGGGAAGCGTATACTTCTATTTAGAGCATTTCCGTAGGAATTCCAAGCTGTTGCGTATCTCTTGGATATCGGATTTGAAATCATCGTACTCAATGGAGATAAGCCCGTTGAAATGCTGACGCTTCAGCTCGTTGACGAACGCTTTTACCGGTAAGATCCCGGTTCCCCATGTAGCGTCTTCCATCTTGTCGGTGAGGTCTTTCAAATGTGCCACCTTGATGCGTCCGGATAACTTCTGGAGATTTTTGAGCGGATCTTCACCCACCCGTTTCCAATGGCCGATATCGGCGCATACTCCCATCAAGGAAGAACGGCCTTTCAGCGCTTTCTCTACCACCTCGGCACTTGCGTAAATGCATGGACTCGGATGGTTATGGATCGCTACCTCCATATCGTACTTCTTGGCGAGGGATTCGATGTAGTCTAACTGGTTTAACTCCGGTTCGACAGTCACGATATGCGCGCCTATTTTATGAGCGAACGCGAAGAACTTATCCCATTCCTCGTTAGTCCCATAAGAGGCTACACCAAAGGCGATCGGCTTGATTCCCCTTTTCTTGAACTCATGGCGTAATAAAGCGCAGTCGTCATCGCTCAAGTCGTAATTTAAATACGTCTCTTTTGGGAACGGAGCGCCCAATTCTTGGAAAAAGAAAGCCTCCGCATACCCCATGCCCAGTTGTTGGGTCTTATCCAAGGTCTCCATCAACGTAAGATTGTGGAAAGTCCAAGTCTGTATACCCACCTTCCAGTCCGCTTTTTGCGCCGCCAGCTGTACGGCCTGCCCAAGGAGCATGACCGTACATAGTGCTAATATAATATATCGTTTCATACTTATACCGGCATTTCCGGAAGGCTCCAGCCTTCACGATAGGTATGTCTGATATATTCGTTGGCAGCCTCTAGCGCATTGAACTCCGCGTATTTCGTATCGAAATAGGGGTGACCGTCTATCACCTTGAAATCATCGCTGGTTACGATCTTCAATACGTCGGAAGAGGATATATTGGTGAAACGCATGTTTTGGGCGTCCCACATCAATTTCTTGTTCAAGCCTTGTAGACGGATCGCTAATACACCCAATAGCACCATCTCGTTGAATGGTCCGGAATAAGCGAAGTTGGAAGTTCCTTCCACACGGTTCTCCGGCGATTCTTTACAAGCACGGATCCAGTCTTGCTCATGGAAACCGTCAAAGTATCCGGTAGCGTTCGGGATACGGCGCAAATAGGGGGTTACTTGAGGTACACGGCCGGATAATAACCGGGAGTTGAAACCTCCGCAATCGCAGATCAACGTGTCTTTAGTACCTACGAAGATACATCCACCCAAACCGTCACGCATCATATCTACGCCATCCGGTAATAAGTCCGGACGCTGAGGAAGCATACCGCCATCGTACCAATATACTTTCACCTCCGGTAAGGCTACTTTTGGAAGATTGTCACGAGCCGGGAAGCGGAATTCTACCACCTCCGATTGAGGAGCGGATTCCGTATTGATCTGGGTAGAACGGCCTTGTACGCGATCCGGATAACCTAACTTCAAGGATTGATAAACCGGGTCGAGCACGTGGCAAGCCATATCTCCGAAAGCTCCGGTTCCGAAATCCCACCATCCGCGCCAGTTCCAAGGGGTATAGATCTCATGGAACGGACGCATGGCGGCCGGGCCGATAAATAAGTCCCAATTCATCGTCTTCGGACAACGTTGTTTTTCGGTCGGGCGCTGTAATCCTTGCGGCCAGATCGGACGGTTGGTCCATGCGTGTACTTCTTTTACTTCACCGATCTCTCCGTTCCAGATCCATTCGCATAATTGACGGACACCATCGCCGGAGTTCCCTTGGTTACCCATCTGGGTCGCTACCTTATATTTAGCGGCGAGTTTTGTCAATAAACGGCTCTCGTAAACGGAGTGGGTAAGCGGCTTTTGGCAATATACGTGCTTCCCCATTGTCAAGGCCGTGGCTGCGATCGTGGCATGAGTATGGTCCGGAGTAGCTACCATGACACCGTCGATCTGGTCGCCCAACTCATCGAACATCTTTCGCCAGTCCCAATAACGTTTTGCGTCCGGGAATTCCTCGAAGCAGTTCTTCGCGTATTTCCAGTCGATATCGCAAAGCCCGATGATGTTCTCGGTTTTCATGCCGACCAAGTTCGGGTGGCCTTTACCACCGATACCGATACCGACAATATTCATTGTATCACTTGGTGCCTTATGGCCTAATCCAGCGATCGTTTTAGAGGGGACGATTGTTAGACCAGCTGCCGCTACGGCTGCTTTTTTCAGAAAATCTCTTCTTGATTCCATGTTGTATAATTTGTTTTTTAGTAGTTGCTGTTAGAAATTGAAACAGGAGGTTACCATTCTATGATCTGAAGGGTAAGGGGAGACTACCACGTCCGAGGTGGCCTCGCTTTCGCCTGTGATAAATGAGTCTGTTACCTTACATCCGGAATATAGTACGAAATCCAGACGGTCTAGTATTTCTTGTTCGCTAGGAACGGGAGTCCATGTATAGCCGGGTGTGGAGATCTCGTCCGGATGGATTGTCCGGTAGGAGTCGTTCATCCCGATCTCAGAGAAAGCCTTGGTTGCCGGCCACTCCACCTTGATCTTGTGGATACCGGCATCGGCGGCCCGTTGTGTCCAGTCCAAGAAAGAAGGCTCATTAAAATCTCCTGTTAAAAAGACAGGATAACCTTCTTTCATGACTTGCTGTATATCTTTTTGATAACGAGTTACTTCTTCACGTCGGGCCTCGTTGGCGAACCGGATAGCTTCCTCCTCGGTATCGATAAACGGATAATCGCCATAAGGAATCCCATTCAATTGATAAGGCTGATACGGGATATAATATAGATGGCAATTAAACATCCAGCAGAATTTGTCTTTGCCTACCTGTATCTTCACCCCGTAGCGGGAAGCCGTACTGTCAACGACCGGATAACGAGATAAGATATAATGTCCCTCCCCTTGGTTGAAAAGGTGGAAACCTAGGGATTCCGCGATTTCCGGCACATGATCGTGCTTGATGCCGTCTTCTTCATAGATATGCCCTTCTTGGATTCCTACGATATCCGTCTGGCTAGCCTCGATCACTTTCGCTGTCTGGCTAGGGGGAAGCTTTCCCCCTAGGGTATTCAACCAAATATTGAAACTACTGACTTTTACCGTTGCCGGCTTGTCGCTACATGCGCTCAATGCACAACAAAGTATGGCTACGCAGCATAAAATTTCACTTATCTTCCTCATGTTTCTCTGGTATTTACAGGAACAAATATATTAAATGTCCCGTTCTTTTCACTACTAAGACTTCTTAATTTATTTTACCATCGGCCAAGGAAACTTCGATACAAGCTGGATGCGTTGACCTGTAGCTTGTGATTTTCGGGCGGCCTCGATAATCTCTAATACGTGTAACGCATGCTCGACATTTATACGTGGTTCCGTGTTTAATGCCATGTGTTTGCTGATATCGGAAGCACCTTCTTGCCAAACATAGCCATTGGTGTCCGGAACGAAACGTTGGGGTACCGGATGATCCATCGTCGATAAGTCCACCCCGTTCGGTGCCCAGTCGTAACCTACCATATGCATATTGCCGTGTGAACCGTATAAGGAGATCGTCGCTTTCTCCTGTCCTTTACCTAAATGTCCGTATGGATCGAAATAGTTGAAACCACACTCGATATGAGAAAGAACTCCCTTCTCGTGTTCCATGATAATCATGGCATTATCTTCTTCTCGAACTTTGATCTTGCCTTTATCGTCTACGGTTCTCTCCGGGGTTACGATTGTTGTCATGGCAACAACGGATTTAGCCGGTCCCAATAATCCGGTTAGGGTAGCGATGTTATAGACTCCTAAGTCGGGCATACTGCCACCTAGCGGTTCGTAGAAGAAAGCGGACCAAGAAGGACCTTCATGTCCGTAATGTCCGTGCGCGCATGCCAGATTCCCTAGGGTTCCTTTATTGATTTGTTCGGCCATAAAGGCAAATTGAGGACTGTTTACAACGGCAGGCGCACCCCAGATACGAAGCCCCTTGCTAGTAGCGAGATCGTATAATTCTTTACCTTCCTTATAGGAATTCGCCAAAGGTTTCTCGCTCCAGACATTTCTTCCCGCCATCAATGCCTTACGGTTCAACTCTCCGTGAACCTGCATATCGGTCAATGTAAGCATCAAGTCGAACTTGGAACCACTAAGCATATCATCGATATGCTTGTACCATTTAGGTATATTATATTGCTTGGCCGCCTTTTGAGCACGATCCGGTTTGATATCGCAACAAGCCACGATTTCTACATACGGGCATTTCGATATATGGGGAAAATATTGGGTAGATACACTTCCGCAACCGATAACGGCTACTTTCACCTTTTTACCTTCCGATTCGAATTTCTCCGCATAGGCGGAAAGGGGTGATAGTAGTGACGCAAGACTTGCCGCGGCCGATACTTTAAAGAATTCTTTTCTATTCATGGCATTGATTTCTTAATACAATTAGTCTAAATCCTTAATCTTCACATTCTTGAAATATACTTTACTACCATGGTCCTGAAAACAAAGTTTACCGGTGGTAGAGATACCGTAATCGGGGAAAGCTTCCCATTTACCGCTATAACGACGCATCTTCCAATCTTCGGACCCTTCTTGGAAAGAGAAAAGTTTTTCTCCGTTCAGCCAGTGCTCAACATATCCATCCTTGTAAAGTACCATAGAGGAGTTCCATTCTCCCGGAGGGTTCACCTGTTTGGTTTCCGGTACATACATAGCGTAGTTGCAACCCGTTTTCTGCCAGTCTTCCAATCCCTCTTTTCCGGTCTCGCTGACCCAAGGATAGTTATCGTCATCGATCAACTGGTATTCCGGGCCGGTTTCAAAAGGAGCTTTGTATTTAGGTCCTTCTTGTACGTGATATAAGAATCCGGAGTTTCCTTGCGCTCCGATTTTCCAGTCCCATTTGATCTGGAAATTATGGTAATTCTTAACGGTAACGATATCGGTACTTACCTTGATCGTAGTATCCGCTATCACGTCACCACCGTTTCCGTAGCCGACGATCACCCCGTCTTCTACCTGCCATCCCTTGACATCACCCCCGTTGAACATTTTCCAACCGGTAAAATCCTTGCCATTGAATAACAAGGTATAGCCTTCCGCTTTTTCCTCCTCAGTTAATACATTATCTTTTACTTCCGTGGATGAGGAACGACTTCCACATGCAACCATACACATCCCGTAAATGGTTACTAGAAAAATAGATACGATCTTTTTCATCTGTTAGAATATTTAGTTTGATTATCTCCTTATGATAACGCCATTTGATATGGTTTATTTGTTCATTGGCAAAAATACTGCACATAAAGGATTTGGATAATAGAGTATCTAGCTAAAAAAAATGGATTATCTTTGCGTTATTCAGTAACCATCTAAAAGTTTTGGTTTATGGCGAAAATAAAGCATGGTTTTTCCGGTCAGCGGTTGATTGTCTATCCTTTCTACATTATAGAACAAGCGTTGAACAACCCGTTGGTCGCGGACTTGGTCGTACACTCTATGGGGTATTTTCCGAAGGCGGAAAGCCATTATATTGATCGTGCGTCCGGTTGTGGAGAGTATCTTTTAATTTATTGCACCAAAGGAGAGGGTTGGTACGTGTTGGATGGAAAACGATATGTCGTACCCGAGAATCATTTTTTCATCCTCCCGGCAGAGAAGCCCCATCAATATGGTTCGAGCGAGCATGATCCTTGGTATATTTATTGGGCACATTTTAAAGGGAAAAAGGCGAAGTATATCAGCGATCAACTGCAAGGGGTGATCCCGATCGACATGGATGATAATTCCCGTATCGGCGACCGTATCGCCTTCTTCGATGAACTATTGAACGTGTTGGAGAGCGGGACGGATGAGGCTACGGTTAATTACGTCAATTTAAGTTTCAATCATTTGATCGCCTCTTTCCTCTATGTGAAGACGTATAGGGAGGCTAAATTCTCCAAAAGCAAGGCGGAGAATACGTTCTTTATTAGTTTGGCGACCCACTTCATGACGGAGAATCTGGAGAATAAATTGACATTAAAGGAATTGGCCTCTCATTTCGGCTATTCGGAATCTTATATGTACAGGCTTTTCTTCAAGGAAACCGGTTATGCTCCGATGAATTATTTCTTACATATGAAAATAGACCGGGCTTGCCAGCTATTATTACATACGAATATGAAGATCAATCAAGTCGCCTTGAAACTGGGCTTTGACGATCCCTACTATTTCAGCCGTATCTTTAAGAAGATAATAGGGACATCACCCAAGGATTACCGGCACTCGTTACCGAAGTGAGATATTTACGATGAACCTAAACGGGAATTTAGGGCTGCCCTAAACGAGGGCTTAGGGATACCCTAAACGGGAGCTTAGGGCTAGCGGTATTTATTCCGGTCGGCTTCCGTTATTTCCCGGATTACACGGCAGGGATTGCCGGCGGCTATAACATTGGCCGGAATATCTTTGGTTACGACGCTTCCTCCGGCGATTACCGTGTTATCGCCAATGGTCACCCCCGGAAGGATACAGGCTTGCGCACCGATCCATACGTTATCGCCGATAGTCACGGGAAAAGCGTATTCCAGACCTTCATTACGTTGCTTTACGTCAAAAGGGTGGCCGGCGGTATAGATGCCTACGTTCGGGGCGATGAATGCGTTATTGCCGATACGAACTTTCGCTCCATCCAAGATAACGAGATTCACGTTGGCGAAGAAATTATCCCCAATCTCGATATTATAGCCATAATCGCATTGGAAAGGGGATAGGATAACGGTGTTCTTCCCTTTCTTGCCTAGAAAAGAGGTTAGAATCCGATCTTTTTCTTCCTCTTGGTCGGGGGGCAATTGGTTGTATTTGAAAAGGACGCATTTCGCTCTTTTCATCTCATCTTGAAGCTCACTATCATGATTCGCGTTGTATAATAGACCTTCCGCCGCTTTCTCTTTTTCTGTCTTCATATGTTTCTTACTAAGATTTATAAAACGATGATTTGCGCGAAGATACTATTTTATTGGGAGGAGTTTATCCTCCGATTCGTATTTCCAAACCCATTTTTTCCCCCATCTCCTTAAAGGGGAACAGCTCTTCTTTGGCTAGCATTTGCTCGCAGGGATAAGGATAGGTGAGACCTAATTGCTCGTATTTATCTTTTCCCAATGTATGGTAGGGAAGCAGGTGTACGCATTTGATACGATTTTCTTTCGCCAGCATGAATATTTCCCGAAGCGTATTCTCATTGAAATTGAAACCGGGGATTACCGGTACACGGATCGTTACTTTATTAGCGCTCTTACTGGATATATACCGTAAATTCGTGAGGACCGTATCCAAGTTCGCTCCGGTTTCTTTCTGAAGTAAATCCTTGTCCGTATGTTTGATATCGAACAAGAACAAATCGATAAGCGGAAGCGCTTGCTTTATCTTATCAAGATTCACTTGCCCGCAAGTCTCTACGGAGGTATGCAGTTTCTCGTTCTTGCATTGGATCAGCAAATCCATCAATCCCTCGAATTGCGTGAAAGCTTCCCCTCCGGAAAACGTAACCCCTCCACCGGAATTCAGGTAATAATCCCGGTCACGTAAAAGGATTTCCATAACCTCGGATGAGGTAATTGATTCACCGACAAACTTAATAGCGTTCTGCGGGCATATACGCTCGCAAGCCTTGCACGCCACACAAGCCTGCCGATTAAATACCGGATAATGATCTTGGATAGAGATATTTCCCCGTGTACAAATCGCCTCGCAACGTCCGCATCCGATACATTTATTCTTGATATGGAGCAGATGCGGTTTCCTTTTCTGGGATTCCGGGTTGGAGCACCATGGACAATGTAGGGGACAACCTTGAAGGAAAACGACGGTCCGGATGCCCGGGCCGTCGTGAACGGCGAACCGTTCGATCTCCATGATTGATAACCTATTCTCGCTAACCTTATATTTATTCATCATATAATACCCTGCTTAAAAGTTCCTGTTGAATATTGGGAGATAAATCGACGAATACCGCGGAGAACCCGCTTACCCGGACGATTAGGTCCGGGTAATTTTCCGGGTGCTCTACCGCGTCTTCTAAAACTCCCTTATCTACTACAGTCACCATCAAATGGCAACCCCCTTTCGCAAAATAAGTCTTGAACAGGCTCTTGATGACAGCCCTGTTCTCGTTGAACATGGAAGGAGAAAACTTAATGTTTTGTACCGAGCCTCCATGATACTTGGCGTCGAACTTCGCCAAGGAATTCAGCATGGCCGTGGGGCCGCTTTTATTCGCTCCCCCTTGCGGATTATTGGCAGGATTCATATACATGCACGATAATCGCCCGTCGGGTGAGGCGGCGGTCCGGTTTCCCCATTCCGTGTTTAATTGATTATTGCTGATAACGATCAAGAAGTATTGCATACCGATGGCGATACCGCGATTGCGTACGCCTTTCGCTACGAACTCGTACAAATCGTTGGCCATCGTATCGGCAGTCTCAAGGTCGTTACCATATTTATCACAGTTTAGGCAATCTTTTCGTAAAGCCTCATAGCCGTTAAAATTAGCTAGCATGGCATCATTCAATTGCCGTAACGTATATTTTTTTTGATTGAATACCAGATCCCGGATTACCCACAGGGAATCGGAAGTATTGATATTGCCATACGTCTCGTTTGTCCCGCCTAGATAACGTACGCCTCCGTCCAAAAGCGCTTTTCCCCGTGCGATGCAATCATCGGTCAATAGGCTGGTAAACAAGAAACTTACGTGCTGGTTCATCACCTCATACGAATGGTATTGGGCTTTGACAGACAGATCCAGATAATAATCGAGTAAAGCCTTGTAACCGTCATAGAATTCCTCGAATGTCTGATACTCCTCTAATTTCTTTAGAGGTACCGGCCCGGATTTACGTTTACCGTCAATCGGGTCGATACCATCATTCATATAAATCGTAAGTAGTTTTAGTAAATTGATGCAGATGTTGGGCGTACCCGTACTTTGTCCTTGTATCACGAACTCGGTACACCCGAAAGGCACGTATTGTTCCGCTGCTTTCTCGTCTACACGCATTCCGTACATGACGGCCGGGACGTTTACGTCGTCATTGTAAAGGGTCGGGTAAGTAGCTCCCGCACCCAAAGCGTCCAACGCTTCGTCCCAGATTTCCTCGGAGGTATCTTTATCGAAACGCAAGGTGAATTGTGGCTCTACATACCTGCAATTTTTCGCTACTTTCATGGCGATATGCAGGAATACGTCGGCCTCTTTCGGATGTTTGCGTCCTTTACCGCCTACGATGATACGTCCGTTTACGGTTGTACGGCGATTTTCAATCATGGTCCAAAGCGAGTGGATATATCGGTATGCCTCTTCGTCGGTCAATCGCCCGGACTTGAGATCGGCTACTAAATAAGGGCCTAGATAATCATCCAGACGACCGTAGTTTATAACACCGGCCAACAAAGCGAATAACCAGAATAACTGCATCGCTTCATGGAACGTACCGGGTTTCTTCTCCTTGATGTTCTCTAGGGCTTGGCAGATACGCTCTAATTCTTTTTGCCTTTTCATGTTGGCTGAAGCCATTTGCTCTCTAGCGTCTTGCTGGAGATGAGAAGCACAATCTACAAAAATATCCAGACATTGGATGCCTGCTTTGTAAAAGTTATTATCGGGTTGCTCTTTGAGTTTCTCCTGTAAATCAGAGCGAAGGCCACCGATGCCCTTATCCAATAGTTTCGGGTAATCCAGCATCATTCCGGATAGACGTGCGGTAGCGATCATCGGGTATTCGCAGTCGATGAACATACCCAATGTATCCTCGGTGAGGACCTCCTTGTTGAATTGGGTCTTTAAATCGTGATCCAACCAATAATCATATAACGTATCCACCCGTTTTCGTTCAGTTTCATCCAGTTGTTGCTGGAAGGCACGGAGTTTCTTGAATACGCAATAATGCCCGACACCCCCTAAGGAAGTTACGCATCCGAACCCGATCGGTAGGAAATCCGTACGTCCGGCGATCAAGTCTTGATCCGTGATCTTGCGAAATAGCGTGGGGTATAAAACTTTCAGGCATTCCACTTCACGTATCTCTTTGGGTAGGGCGGCACAGGCTTTATGGACTGCCGTATACCGCTCCATGATATCCAGTTGTACGATCAGAGGTTTCTCGCAAGGTATTTTCTTGCTGATCTCTACGTTTTGCGCCCCTTCTACATTGAAATTTGCCATATGATTATTGTTGTTAATATTGTGTAGAGACGGGGCATGCCCTATCTCTACAAGCAGATGATTTTTTAATGTTTGCTTCTTTCGGCTTCCCGCCAGTTATTTTGGTAACCGGTTAGTAAGTCCGTAAAACGTTTCGTGATCAAGTGCGGACGGGTGATCGCGCTACCTACTACTACGGAATGAGCTCCGAGGAAGATACATTTCATGGCATCTTCCGGCGAGTAGATATGCCCCTCCATAATGACATAGGCTTTGTCTTTAAAGTCACGGCACATACGGGCGAATTCCCGTAAATCCGGTTGCTCGATATGCTTGGTTGCTTCCGTATATCCATATAAGGTAGGGCCAACGATATCGGCTCCCATTTCTACGGCACGTACAGCTTCCTCATAATTGGATACGTCGGCGAAGATGATCGCTTCCGGTATCTCTTTCTTGACGATTGGTAGCAATTCGTATGCAGGGCGGCCTTCATGGGTTATTTGGCTCGTACAGTCCAAGGCGATAATCTCGGCTCCGGCTTCCCATACGGCTTTAGCGGCCTCTAAGGTTGGGGTGATAAACACATCCGTGTCATCGTGCCAGATTTTCCAAAGCCCGATTACTGGTAAATCCACTTCTTTTTTAATCGCCTTGATCTGCTCTGGGTCGTTGGCACGGATACCCACGGCTCCTCCCCATTGGGCGGCTTTTGCCATTTTTACGACAAAGTCTACTGAAAAAGTCGGATCATCGTGTTGTACTTGACAGGATACGATCAGTCCTCCCTTGAATGAATCTAAAAGTTCTTTCTTATTTGTTTTCATATTTTTTTTCGTTACATCGTTTTCTCTAAAAGCGCGGCGCCGATTATTCCGGCGTCATTTCCTAATTCCGCACGGATGACTTGAGGGATACCTATTTCCTCGGCGGCGAAGGTACAAGTATGTAGTTTCTCGTTTAAAGGTTTCAACAGCAGGTCACCTGCATGTGCGATACCCCCCCCTAAGATGATTACTTGCGGACGGAAGATGGTTATGAACGTGGAGATTCCGGCGGCCAGTTTACTGATATAGTCATCGACGATCTGTTTAGCGAGGGAATCCCCTTGTTTAGCGGCCTCGAAAAGGATTTCTCCATTGACTTTATTTTCGTCTTCGCCGCAAAGTTTCCATATCAAGGTGTCCTTATTCTCTTGTAAGGCCTCTTTCATGATGCGGATTAATGCGGTAGATGAGCAATAAGCTTCCAAACAGCCTTTTTGCCCGCATGTGCAACGTTCGCCATTGTATACCAATTTGGTATGTCCAAGCTCTGCTCCCATATTATCGGCTCCGGAATAAATCCTCTTACCCATGATAATTCCGCCTCCGACTCCCGTTCCTAGCGTTAACATGATGGCATCGGTATATTGGCTGGCCGATCCGGCCAAGACCTCTCCATAGGTCGCGCAATTGGCGTCGTTGGCTATATAAGTAGGCAATGAGATATGCTTCTTTAAATAGTCGTAGATGGGGACATTCTTCCATCCGAAACAATTGGCATGTACCAAAAGGTTCGTCTTTGGATTTACGTAACTGGGCATGCCGATACCCCAAGAAGAGATGTCTTCCATTTGCAAGCCTGCTTTGAGAACCGCTTTTTTGCTGACTTCCGCCATGTCGGCGGTGATCTCCTCGATCG
Organism: Parabacteroides sp. AF19-14; assembly: GCF_003635485.1. Lineage (NCBI taxonomy): Bacteria > Pseudomonadati > Bacteroidota > Bacteroidia > Bacteroidales > Tannerellaceae > Parabacteroides > Parabacteroides sp. AF19-14. The sequence goes on from NZ_QTMJ01000003.1 coordinate 351,052, forward strand.
TGCGTCCGGCTTGTGTCGGTATACTCTCCTTTGCGATAATCTGGTGATTCTCATCTACTACGCCAGCGACCATATTAGTACCGCCAACGTCCAGACCGAGATAATACTTGGTGCTTTCCATCTTTGCTCTTTATTTTATGAGGTCAATAGAGTGAATTATTTGTTGGCAAAGATAGAGGAGTTACCCGCCCTAGACAATGTGAGGTTTAGCCTAAAATAATGGACTATTTTTGCATAAGTGCTCTTGTTGGTTAATGTGGCAATATAAAAAAGGACCGGACGATGGGTATCGAACGGTCCTTTCTTTAATCTTTATGTCGTATGCTGTTATTCTGCTTCTTTTTCAGCAGCTTCCTTTTCTGCCGGAGCATCTTCCGGGGTAAAGTCAGTGATGCCTGCGTTGATCAAGATGTTATACCAAGAGAGTAGTTTCTTGATGTCGCTCGGATAAACACGCTCACGATCATAGCTAGGCAATACCTCGGCAAAGTACGCACGCAATTGGTCCGTCGTGGCTTTAGAAGGTACCAAAGAGGCGGCTTTTCCCTCTTCTTTATTCTTTACGCTAGTCAATACCTCATGCAAAGGCACTTCTGTTTCATCCGTATAGATTGCGATATCGCCTAATGAGATTACTTTATCTTTTGCGTATGCGGGTACTCTCTTGTTATCAGTCAGCGATTCAACGATCAACATGTTTTTTCCATGGGAAACCAGTTTATACAGACCGGGTTTTCCCGAAATAGACAAAATAGTCTTCAACATAATGTTTTTTATTTTCTATTAGTGTTAAACTTCGAGGTGACAAAGGTAATAAGAAAAAGTGGAATTCTTCCGTCATGAGGACAGTTAACTTCGTTGGAGAAGTATCTTAGGTGCATCGACAAAGTATCTTAGGTTCGTTGACGAAGTATCTTAAGTTCATTGGATGATGAAGGTAAGATGCTGTAAAAGCCACTCGTCCCGCTATCGGTGATTATTGGGATTGAAGCCAACATAACAGTTTGCCTACTTGCGGTATAAGGGCCTGTCTGTTGTCATTATAGATAACGTAATCGGAGCGATCTTTCTTTTCCTCGTCCGACATTTGGCTGTTGATTCTGCGTTCGATTTCTTCTCTCGAGGCTGAGTCCCTCCCCAAGGCTCTTTCGATGCGGAGTTCTCTTGGGGCATAGACCATCAAGCTTATGTCTACCACTTTGTAGAAACCGGATTCGAATAATATGGCGGATTCGATGGCGCATAAAGGGGAAGTCTGTCTCTCTACCCAAGCCGAGAAATGACGGTTTACCTCAGGATGAATGATCTGGTTGACCTGTTGTAATTGTTCCGGATTATTAAAGATGTGGGAGGCTAGAAGTTTCTTGTTCAATCCCTCATTCGTATAAATCTCCGGACCGAAAAGGGCTGTTAATTTCTCACGGATAACTGGGGAGTTATTTGTCAGCCATTTACTTTCCTCGTCCGCTATGTATACGGGTACACCGGATAACGCTAATAAAGAGGCTACGACGGATTTGCCGCTCCCGATCCCTCCTGTAATACCTATTTTAATCATGCTTATTGTTGTGTTCCAAAATAAATTCTACCTTATCTGGCAATAAGGTTACCGTATGTACCCAGTCTGGTTTCTTGGTGAGTTTGACGGGTAGGGTACCAGATACGTTTTGCTCCAGATCCTCAAAAGGTATATGAATCGAGAACATATCTTCCGAAAGTCCTTTGAATCGGGACAAGGGCACACTGCAAGTCACTTTTACGACCGCCGGAAACATACGTACCGTATAATGTGGCGGTATATGACTGCAAGAGACAGGTATTTCCAACGTCTTCTCCGTGTACTCCTCTATCGGAATCGTGATAGATACGTTTTCCGGATCGAAGTTAACGCCGTCTACTTTGATTAGTTGTACGGTTCTCGTAATGTTTTTATTCGCTTTTTTAACTTCAGTGAAAGCCGTCTTGACCGAGGTCAACGTATCTAAGATCGCTGCGGTGGCATAAGCGTTGATCTTTTGGGGATTGATTTGGATATCCCCGGATAATTGAAAGCCGGCTTCCATATGAATATCACCATTAAAAACGACCTGTATTTCCTTATGGACCCGCTGACTGAAATCCATATCTATTTGTTGCGGATCAAAACTTTGTAATGCCGTAGTGGCTATCAATTGTTTTTGAATATCGTTCTCGATCTGCCTTTTACTTACTTGAACCGAACCATTTTTCTCCTTCGTATTCTTCATGTTCACTTCGATCGGAGCAAACGATCTTCCAAAAGTATAGTTGAGTAAAACGCTACCCTTGTCTTTTACCTTTGCGGTAATCGTTTCCACCTCAGGGGCATTAAACGCTATATCGGCAGGTACGTTCTTATACTTAACCGGAAAAACAAGTTCTATCTCATATTCCTGCTGCAAGCTTTGGAGTAGCCAGAAACCGAAAGCCAAAAGGGCGAAAAAGAAAAAGACCAAGACCTCTTTCCATCTGTCTCCGTGGAAAAAAGCCTTAGTCTTTGCTTGGATAGACTTGAAGGAATTTTGTATGTTCTCAAGTCGTGACATATTCTGTAGTTAGATTATTTCTGCTGCTGAGCGTCTTCCGCTGAAGCGAAAATAGAAGTTTTATCTACACGGATACGTACTCCATCCGCTACCTCGATTAGCATATAAGTATCACCGATCTCTTTGATCTTTCCATAGATACCTCCGGCGGTAATCACTTTATCGCCTGTTTTCAACGCCTCACGTGATTTCTGGATTTCTTTTTGTTTCTTTTGTTGCGGACGGATCATGAAGAAATAGAAGATAGCTACGATAACTACCATCATCAAAATACCGGACCACTGACTTCCTCCAGCTGGAGCTTGAAGTAAAATACTGAGTAAGTTCATACTATAATAATCGTTTTACAAGTTAATATCAATAATGATATGCACAAATGTAATGATAATAATTAATCTTTGAGCAATAACTTCTCTTTTTTTAATTCGTTGACTATTGAATCCAGAATTCCGTTAATGAATGTTCCGCTTTTAGGTGTACTATAATACTTTGCGGCATCGATATATTCATTTAAGGTAACGTTGATGGGAATGGTCGGGAACGATAAAATCTCGGCTAAGGCGACTTGCATGATGATCAAGTCCATATTGGCGATACGTTCGGTTTCCCAATTCTTCATATGTTTGTCGATGCGTTCACGATATTCCTTACCTTTCAACAAACTTTGACGGAATAACTTGATTGCGAAAGCCTTGTCTTCCAAATCCTTGAACATTGGCAATAAGGCTTGTTTACTACCTTTCTTCTCCTCGAATTTCTTGATAGTCTTCAAGGCGAAAGTCTCTACGATCTCAATATCGTCGTTCCAGTAGATGCTTTTGTCTTCCAGATATTCCTCTATCATCTCGTTCCCACAGATTACTTTCTTGAAGATCTGGCGCCAGAACTCACGATCCGTCTCGTACGAGTCTTCTTCGTTTTTCAAGTATTCGGCGTAAATTTCAGAGCTTAAGATCGTATCCAATACGTTTTTAACAAACTCCTCGTCGTTACTCCATGAGAGACCTTGCTCGTCCACATACTTTTTCAACGTATCGTTTTCCGCTAATTGAGCGACAAAACGATTGTCTACGAAGCGTGTATTCGGGTTTAACTCCTCATCGGTAGGCATGTATTTGCACTTCCGGGTGTCAAGGATCCTTCTTTGCAGGTTGGTAACTTCGATAATTAGGAGTAAGAAATAATAATATAAGTCATATGACTTCTGAAGGCTGAAAAGCAATTCGTTTTCCGCAACTTTGAGGTCACCGTTTCCGTTTTGATAGTAAGAGTATACTATCTGTAAAACTTTAATGCGGATTAAAATTCTGTTGATCATCGTTTGAAGGAACTTCTTATTATAAATTAGGCTGCAAAGGTAGTCGTTTTTTCCATAAAAGAATCTGGATTTACTTAATTTTATATGTGTTAGATGATATTTTACAAATTTAGCCTCAATGGGCGTTTTTTCGATCGTTAAAATAGTTGCTAATTAAAAAAAAATGCACATATTTGAAGCAAGTTATATAAAGTGGGTGGTTTTTTAACGAATGTTAGCTGTCATGGAAGAATCAAGGAATAAAAAACATGTTGAAGGTGGCGACAGGGAGATTCTATACTCTAAAGCCATTAAAGCGGGAAAACGGATTTATTATCTGGATGTGAAGAGGAATTTGAAAGATGACCTATTCGTTGCCGTTACGGAAAGTAAGAAAATTCAATCAAAGGATGGTTTGCAAATCTCATTTGAGAAGCATAAGATTTTCCTTTATAAGGAGGACTTTGAGAAGTTCATGGAGGGAATGCAAGATGTAATCAGTTATATCAAGAACTCAAATCTGAAGAAATCCGCGGAAGACGTGGTGGAACCTGAAGAGGAGGAAACGATTCATGGCGATTCCCCGGAGGAGGATATGGCTTCCGGTGCTATAAAGTTGGATATTGAGTTTTAATGTAACACGAAGAGAAAAAGATAACGGGCTGTTTTACTCATGGAGAGAAACAGCCCGTTATGTGTTAGGAGCTTTCCGCAAAGGAAAATCCTATTCTTTGCTGCGAATTATTCAGCCGGGTGGATAGCCTCTGTAGGACATGCGTCAGCGCAAGTTCCACAATCTGTACACATTTCAGGGTTGATGCTGTATTTATCACCTTCTGAAATTGCTCCTACCGGACACTCATCAATACAAGTTCCGCATGCAATACAATCATCGCTAATTACGTAAGCCATTTTTTTAAACGTTTAAATTGATAACTATTAGTAGGTGCAAAAATATAGCTTTCTTTCTATTTAAAAAATATCTACTGGCTTATTTTCTTCAAAAATCTTCTTTTTTGCAATATCTTTGTCGGGTTTTCGTTATTAAACAAAATAGGTTGAGATTTGAGACGATTATTACTTATATTATATGTGGTAAGCTTGGCTACCATGGGAGCCATGGCTCAAAAGGAAAGGGTGAGGAATCAGCCGTACGCTGATTTGAAATGGCTTCATCTGGGGTTTCATGTGGGTATTCACTCGCAGGATTTGTTATTGACCCATACCGGTGTCATGACCAATGGAGAGACTTGGTTCGCGGAGATTCCTTCTTACTCACCCGGCTTTAGTGTCGGGGTGATCGGAGATATGTATATGAATCCTTATTTCAATTTACGCTTCACGCCTTCTATCCATTTCGGAGATAAGAAATTTAAGTTTCGGGAACAGGCTACGGGAGAGGAATTCATCACGAACGTTCGTTCCAGTTATCTGAATTTCCCCTTAGACGTTAAATATACGGCTTTACGCTTGAATAATTACCGTCCTTATTTGATCGGCGGTATCTATGGCTCCGTGGATATAGGCCGTAAGAAAGGTAATCCGATTCTATTGAAAAGCACGGACTTCGGATTTGAGTTTGGCTTGGGATGTGATATCTATCTACCCTACTTTAAGTTATGCCCAGAGTTGAAATTCTGTTTCGGATTGGTTAACCTATTGGAGAAAGATCGTCCGGACTTGGTAGATCAAGCAAATATCAAATATACGGATGCCTTATCGAAAGCTACATCCCGTATGGTGATCCTGACATTTAATTTCGAATAAATAACTCGATATAGATATAAGCGGCCGGAATAGCCATCATTACGCTATCGAAGCGATCCAGCATGCCTCCATGTCCGGGTAATACATGCCCGGAATCTTTCACGCCTAACGTACGTTTCATCAAAGATTCGATCAAGTCGCCCCAAGTCCCGAATACTACGATTGTGCCGGCTAATCCAAGCCATGTGTACCAGTTCGTGGCCGGCATGAACCAAGCGAATATTTGGGAGGTTATTAATACGAATGCCAACCCTCCGTAAAAACCTTCCCAGGACTTCTTGGGAGAGATACGTTCGAACAATCTTCTTTTTCCAAGCATAGATCCCACTAGATAAGCTCCCGTATCATTTACCCATACGAAAACGAAAATAGCCAAGGCAAAATAGGGGATATGTACGATCTCGCCCGGCGTATTAGGTACCGATGTAATAAAGTTTAGCAGAGAGAAAGAGCCTGCGCAATAGATTTGACCGAATAAGGTCAATGCCCAGTTATTGATTGGATTACTGGCTTTATCGTAAAGCTCGGTGATCATGGTATACATTAAGAATAAAAGATAGGGGAGAAATATATTGCCTCCAACCAAGCCATTGGCGTAACCGAATGTGGCGGCGAAGAGGTAGGCTCCCCCCAAGGAACTGACAAATCGTTTGATGGCGGCATTCTCATAATGTTTGACCAATCCGTAGAACTCCCATAGAGAAAGTCCGGTAATGAGTCCAAATACCGTAAGAAAATAATAGGAGTGGAAATAGATCGCACCGACTAATACCGCGACGAAAATGATGCCAGTCAATGCACGTGTAATCAGATTTTTCAAAACAATAGTGTTTTTGCTTGTTTGTAATTTTGGCTGCAAATATAACTAATAAATTGATAATACAGCAATAAGGAAGGCTGGATAGTAACTTTTGATCAAAGATACACCCCAGCCTTACTTGTTATGAATGTCTTGACTTTGGTCAAGCTATTTTCCCTGTCTTGTTTTCTTCGGTAGGAGTATCGGTTACGTTTTCCGTTGTTGCGTCCGCTTCCGCCTCCTTATCCGCATTCTCCTTGTTCTTTCCGTTAGCCTTTTCCTGCAACTCCAGAATCTCTTGGGAACGGGAGATCCAGGCGCGTTTCCCGAAGATATGCTCTACATCTTCCGAGTAGATTACCTCACGATCCAATAATACCTGCGCAAGTTTACTATGTCCTTCCTTATTCTCGGATAATATCCGTTTTGCCCTGTCGTATTGCTCATTGATGATCTTCTGTACTTCCGTATCGATCAATTTCGCGGTCTCCTCACTATAAGGCTTGGTGAATCCCCAATCCTGTCCGGTGGAGTCGTAATAGTTCAAGTTTGGAAGTTTATCGCTCATACCGAAGTAAACGACCATCGCATATGCTTGTTTCGTGACACGTTCCAAATCGTTGGATGCGCCTGTGGATATTTTTCCCAAAACTAATTCCTCTGCGGCACGTCCTCCTAAAGTAGCGCACATCTCATCCTGCAATTGCTCGCGGGTGGTGATCTGTCTCTCTTCCGGCAAATACCATGCCGCACCTAATGCCTTACCACGGGGAACGATTGTCACCTTAACCAGCGGATTGGCATGTTCCAACAACCAACTTAACGTAGCGTGACCGGCCTCATGGTTCGCGATACATTTCCGTTCTTCCTCCGTCGTGATCTTCGAACGTTTTTCCAGACCGCCGACAATGCGGTCTACCGCATTCATGAAGTCTTCTTTCTGTACGAATTTCTTTCCGTTACGGGCGGCGATCAAAGCGGCCTCATTACAAACATTAGCGATATCAGCACCCGAGAAGCCCGGAGTCTGCCTTGCTAGGAACTCAGCGTCTACGCTTTCATCTATCTTGATCGGACGCAAATGCACCCCGAATATCTCTTTACGTTCATTCAAATCCGGTAATTCAACATGGATTTGTCGGTCAAAACGTCCGGCACGCAACAACGCTTTATCCAAAATGTCCGCACGGTTTGTAGCGGCTAAGATAATAACACCACTGTTAGAGCCGAAACCATCCATTTCGGTCAACAACTGGTTCAACGTGTTCTCACGCTCATCGTTGCTATTCATATTCGCGTTCTTCCCACGGGCACGGCCTACCGCATCGATCTCATCGATAAAGACGATACAAGGAGATTTTTCCTTCGCTTGGCGGAATAAGTCACGCACACGGGAGGCGCCTACACCGACAAACATCTCCACGAAATCAGAACCAGACAAGGAGAAAAACGGCACATTAGCTTCTCCGGCAACAGCCTTCGCCAATAATGTCTTACCGGTTCCCGGAGGGCCTACCAACAATGCACCCTTGGGTATCTTACCTCCTAATTCAGTATATTTTTCCGGATTCTTCAAGAAAGAGACGATTTCCTCTACCTCTTGTTTCGCTTCCGCCAATCCGGCGACATCCTTGAATGTCACCTTACGGTCATTATCTTTATCAAAAAGCTGAGCTTTTGCCTTACCAACGCTGAACACGCCACCCGGACCTGCGCCGGTACCACCGGACATACGTCTCATCAAGAACATCCATACACCGATCAATAAGATAATCGGGCCGAATGAAACCAAGAAATTCCAGATAGCGTCATCGCCTTCCTCGAACCGGACTTGTGTATCGATATGACTATCGGCTACCGCTTTGTCATAGAAATCGGAAAACTTGTCGGCCGACGGGATCTTTACGTATACTTTCGGAGAAACCCCGATTTTAGAAACGTCCATATTCCCAAAGACCTGTTCAGTCTTTCCATTTTTCACTGTAGCCTCCACCAAATTCTTCTTGTTGTAGACTGTCATTTTATCGAATACGTTTTCCTGCGCTAGTTTCTGGAACTCTGTCCAGCCTAGCTCTTTCGTTCCCGAAGAATCATTTGTCATGTATAGGGCAACAAGCATGATGAAGATCAACCCGTACATCCAATACAAATTAAAGCGGAACATCTTAGGTTTCCCGCCCTTCGGTGTTTTATTAAATATATCGTTTTTATTTTCCATAAGAGATTATCATCAAATATTTAGGCCGGCTTAATCAATGTTAGGTACTTGTATAACCTTCGAGTCTGCCCAAAGGTTCTCTAAGTTATAAAATGCACGTTGTTCCGGCAGGAATATATGTACAAGAACCGTGCCATAATCCATGCCGATCCATTGAGCGCCCTGTGTACCGTCAATGGATAATGGTTTCTCGTTCGCATTCTTGCGTGCGAAATCCCATACGGAATCAGATAACGCTGAAACTTGGGTAGGAGTGTTTCCCTCACAAATAACCATATATTGACAAATGGCACCAGAAGTCTGGCTTAAATCTACTGTTACAATATTTTTGCCCCTTTTTTCTTGAAGGCCTTCAACAATCGTTTTTACTAATTCTTTTGTTTGATCCATTTATTTCTATTGATATAATTTTCCAAGTCGCAAATATACTTCTTAATTCGTTACATACGTCTTTTTCTTTCATTAATATATGTGTAATACCTTGTTTGAGACTATCTCCTCGATCGTTATAAGCTTTTAAAAAAACACGTACGTCTTTTTGAGAAAACATGTACGTGTTTTATCCGAAAGACGTACGTGTTTTTTCTGGACATTTTTTTCGAAGGTTTATTTGCAAATTTTGAAAAAGTATATACCTTTGCACTCGCTAACAAGAGAGTTGGTGACTTACTTTAATATTGTTCTATGGTGTAATGGTAGCACAACAGATTCTGGTCCTGTTTGTCCAAGTTCGAATCTTGGTAGAACAACTTTTAAAAGTTAACTTGACAATTTTGTTATAGATTGTTCTATGGTGTAATGGTAGCACAACAGATTCTGGTCCTGTTTGTCCAAGTTCGAATCTTGGTAGAACAACAAGAAAGCCTCGTTATTCAATAAGAGTAGCGAGGCTTTTTTATTTCTAGTTTTATTTACTTATTTATAGCGGAGCCATTTTATCATTTCCTTGATGCTAGGCTTCTTACCGTACATCAAGATACCTACCCGGTATATCTTGGCGGAAAGCCACGTGAAGCCGATCGAACAGATATAAAGCAATCCGACGGAGAGTACGATTTGCCATAAAGGAACCTCGAAAGGCATACGCACCATCATCACGATCGGAGAGGTGAATGGGATCATGGAGCACCAGAAGGCTAAAGGCCCGTCGGGATTTTCCATACTGTAGATTCCCGCATAAAGAGCGAAAACCAAGAGGAGCGTTACCGGTAGCATGAATTGTTGTGTATCTTCTTGGCTGTCCACGGCGGAACCGATAGCGGCGAACAGTGAGGAATATAATAAATACCCTCCTATAAAGTAAACGACGAATAAAATACCTATTTCGGCGAAATTAATCGTCCCTAGCATCTCTATCCATTCATTACTTGGTTGTTGGGTGCTCATCATGGCTATATTGGGATTCGCATTAAGTGCCATCCCGGATTGTAACATCTCGTTATCGATACCTCCTCCTACTAAAAAAGAGCCTCCGGTAATCAGGATGAGTGTCATGATAGCCCATAAGAATACCTGTGTAAGTCCCACGAAACCTATTCCGATAATTTTTCCCATCATCAAGTCGAAAGGTTTGACGGACGAGATCATGATCTCGATGATCCGGTTCGTCTTTTCTTCCATAACCCCTTGCATGACCATTGCTCCATAGATCATGATGAACATATAGATAAGCATGGTGAAAATAACACCGGTTATGGAGGCTACTACGGATGAGGATTGCTTTTCGCTTCCGTCATCCCCCCATTTGATGGTCTGTATATTGAAATTGATTTTGCTTTCTTTTATGATTTCTTTCAAATTCGGGATATTGAACGTTGCCAGTTTGTCACTTTCAATCTGCTTCTTTAGTGTCATATTGACGAGTCGGCTCAATTCTCCCGGGATTTGTTTCTTGGAATATAAAGTAGCGGCTTTTGGATTTTCCAGTAAATCCTCCGTGATCGTAAGGAACGCGAATATTTCCTTATCAGGGATTTGTTTGTAGGTATCCATACTCTGGTCACTATGGATGAAACGATAAGTCTCCGTATCCTCGAATAGCGGGGCGTATTTACCCGTGGAGTCGAGGATCGCTATGGTATGTACCTCGTCGCCTTTGATCGATGAAAGCCAAAGAGGGACGAATACGAGCGCCGCAAATAGAAACGGTGTGAGGAACGTGAGCAGGATAAATGACTTTTTACTTACTCTCCGGAGATATTCCCGTTTGATGATTAATCCAATTTTGCTCATACCTTTGATGTGTTTGTACCGGAAACGGTGTTGATAAAAATGTCATTCATAGAAGGGATCTCCTCCGTGAAGGAAAGAATCTCATATTGGGACGCCAGCCGGGTAAGCCAATCGGAGTTACTGATATTTTCTTCCTTGCGTATCCTTAACTCCTCAATACCTCCAGTCTCCTTGCGTACATTTAATATATAGGTATTACTCTTAAACCGTTCCCGTACCTCCTTGACATTGCCGGACAGGACGACCTCAGAGCGATTGATTAAAGCAATCTCGTCACAAATCTCCTCAACGGAGGACATGTTGTGAGTTGAGAATATAATGGTATGTCCGGCCGCCTTCAATTCCAATATCTCTTGTTTAAGGCGATCGGCGTTGACCGGATCGAATCCGCTAAATGGCTCGTCAAAGATCAATAGCTCGGGTTCGTGTATCACGGTAATGATGAACTGTACTTTCTGCTGCATACCTTTCGACAGCTCTTCCAGTTTGCGATTCCACCAAGGCATGATGTCAAATTTCTCGAACCAACGGGTCAAACGACTGCGTGCCTCTGGGTAGGAGAGACCTTTCAATTGTGCCAGATAGATCGCCTGCTCCCCGACTTTCATCTTTTTATACAACCCTCTCTCTTCCGGCAAGTAACCGATCTGGTAGATGTCTTCCGGGCTGGATTCATGGCCGTTGAAGCGAACGATTCCGCTATCCGGTGCCGTAATCCGGTTGATGATCCGGATCAAGGTCGTTTTGCCCGCTCCGTTAGGCCCCAGTAATCCAAAGATTGTTCCTTGAGTAACTTGGATACTTACCTTGTTCAGCGCCAGATGCCCGGCGTACTGTTTTACCACGTTTTCTGTCTCAAGGAAATTCATAGATGTTTTTTTATTACATTTTTAATACGATACGCTCACCCAGCTCTTTGCAGAGCACGTTCTTGATCTCGTTGAGGTGGGCGTTCTGTTTCATTAAATCAAAGATCAGCTCCATGTCTCCCTTGTTTTGAGCCTCTTTGATTTTCGCTTGAATATCCTTTATCTTATGGAGGATATAGGCATCTTTCATAGAATAGATTTCCCGGGGTACCAAGTAATCCAATTTATCTTCTTCTTGCTCCAGTTCCCTGAACTTCGTATGATATTTACTAAGCTGGTACTTATCGCTGATAAGGTTGGCGGCAAGCCGGCTGATGTTCGGGTCCGGATGGGCAAGGAAATAACGACTGGCCATAAATCCCTCGTTTTGACAATGTTCAGCAGCTTCATCCAGCATTTGCTTGAAGGCTGGCGTATAAAACGTAAGGTCATCACGTTCCAGATCGAAACGGATATAATCGGCGACCCTCATGATGACATGCTCGTTGGTCTCCTCATCTACGTAGTCATAAAGGACACGTTCGCCATATCGTACGATATAGCGCAGAAGAGCCAACTCATAAGCCTCAAAAGGAGAACGTTTCGGTTGGACCTGTATGTTGGGAGCCGTCGGAACCTCGTATGGAGGAGTAGGAGGCGGACCCGCTTCCTCTTCCGGAATATAGTCCTCGGGCGGTGGAGGCGGAATATTTTCCGGAGGAAGGGTATTCGCCTCTTCCGGTGTATACGGTTGGTAGCCGGGGAAATCCGGATACTCCGGAATCGTATTGACGGGAGATTGAACGGGCGGTGTATTCCTTACGGATTTAGCCGTTTGGTTCTCTTCCTTGTTGAGACGGATCTTATTGACCTCGTTGAGTAAGACTTGCTCGTCTATCTCCATGGTCGTACTACATTCTCGGATATACACGGAGCGAGCGATATTATCAGGTATGATCGCTACCGTACGGATAATATCCGAGATCAGGGCGGAACGTTTGATCGGATCGCCATCCGCTTCCGCCAATAGTAACTTTGTCTTGAAACGGATGAAATCCGTCTCGTTCTGGCTGATAAACTCGGCGAACTCGCTTGCGCTATGGCTGCGGGCAAACGAGTCCGGATCTTCTCCCGCCGGAAGAAGTACGACCTTAACGTTCATCCCTTCTTCCAATAACATATCGATACCCCGGAGAGCCGCTTTGATTCCGGCGGCGTCTCCATCGTATAATACCGTGATATTATTCGTGAAACGATGTATGAGCCGGATTTGCCCTTGTGTGAGTGCCGTACCCGAGGAGGCAACCACGTTTTCTACGCCCACTTGGTGCATACCGATCACGTCCATATATCCTTCCACCAAGAAACAGCGATCCTGTTTCATGATTGCTTGCTTGGCGAAATAGATGCCGTAAAGCTCGTTACTCTTATGATAAATCTCGCTTTCGGGAGAGTTTACGTACTTTGCGGTCTTCTCGTCCTTCTTCAATACACGTCCGCCGAATGCCACGACCTTTCCGCTTAATGTATGGACGGGAAAGATAACACGTCCCCGAAAACGATCGTTCACGTTTCCGTTATCATAAGCGATAACTAACCCGGTTTTCTCGAGGAATTCCTTTTTATAACCTGCTTTTATAGCGGTTTTGTATAAAGCATCCCGCTGGTCCAAGCTATACCCAAGTTGGAATTTACGGATGATATCTTCCCTCAATCCTCGCTCGGCGAAGTAGCGCATACCTACGCTTTTCCCTTCAACATGCTCATGTAATAAAGTAGAAAAGTATTGTCCCGCCCAACTATTGACGATAAGCATACTTTCCCGGTCGCTACGGATTTGTTTCTCTTTCTCGGTAAGTTCCCGTTCCTGTATCTCTATATTGTATTTTTTCGCCAGAAAGCGTAAAGCGTCGAAATAGCTGAGTTGCTCATGCTTCATGATGAAGTGAACGGCGGTTCCACCTTCTCCGCAAGCGAAACACTTACAGATATTCTTTGAGGGGGATACGTAAAAAGACGGTGATTTGTCCGAATGAAATGGGCATAATCCTACATAGTTGATCCCTCGTTTCCGAAGAGTCACGAATTCAGAGACAACATCCACGATGTTCGCCGCGTCCAATATCCGGTCTATGGTAGGTTGATCGATCATTTTAAATTACTCCTTTTTTAGCGAACACAAATGTAGTGAAAAATAACCAAACACAAACAAGGCTTGATGTTTGCTTGTGTTTGGTTATTTTTTGCTATATTTGCGGCGTGAAACGAATGCTACTCGCTAAGTACGCCTTCCAACTTATAAGACTATATTTTGTAACTGATTGGATATTAATAGAATATGCATCCTTTCAGGACTAGAAGAATTATCCATCATCCTGTGGAACATCCTTTGACAGACAATTGGTTCGTATTGCGAGACCTGACCCGTCCCAATGCTAAACGCCCGGCCTATAGGTTGCTAGAGGAAAAGGGCATAGAGGTTTTCACGGCTCACCCGATAAATCAGGGGGAAAATTCTTTAATTCT